>NZ_BCNW01000001.1:1202483-1503104 GCF_001571385.1 Methanofollis ethanolicus
CGGGACGCCGCGGCGGCATCGGTCGAGACCTTCAGGAGGACAGGAGACCCGGCGTTCCTGCGGCAGTACCTCGCCGCCCTCTCTGCCTTCGACCGGCCTCAGGCCCTGAAGATCTTTCCCCGGTACCTCGGGGACATATCCGACAACGACCTTCTCTTCGACTATGTCCTCCTCCTCACGTCGGAGGGGAGGTGCCGCGAGGCCCTGGAGGCCTGTGAACGCCTCCTCGCCCGGAGCCCTCACCCGATCCACCAGCTCGTCGCCTGCGAACTCATCGCGGCGACAGGGCAGACCGAGCTTGCGAGGGAGTGCTACGAGGCATTGATCCGGGACGGGGTCGCCGGGATGGACGATCCCGAGACCCTGGAGATGTCCGTCGCCGCCTATGAACAGTTTCTCAGGAAGGCGTATTCTCCGGAGACCGTGCCGGCGTGCTACCTGGAAACCGTCTCCCGGGACCCGAACGTCGTCAGCCTTACGAGGACGGGCCTGTTCTATGCCTCATTCGGTGACATGGACACGGCGCGGGACTGGCTGTACCGGGCGTACAGGCTTGACTTTCTCAACGGCGGGATCGAGTATGCACGGTTTCTGGCGCGGCAGGGCGAGACACGGGAGTGCGAGAAGATCCTCATTCATATTCTCACAAACACGCAGCGGACCGCCGACCTCGTGAAGGTGGCCGAGGCCGTCATCGGCGGTGACGAAGAGAGCGGGGCGGGGAGGCGGCGGCTCCTCGACGCGCTCGTCAGGAGGTTCTCGACCGAGACCGGCCACCTCGGCCCTGAGGGGACCGAGGTCTTTGCGCGGGTCTGCCTCCGTGCGGCCGGGGTGGCGCTGGCCGGGGGCGATTATGTGCGCTGCAAGGAGTACTGCCTCCACGGGCTGGACCTCTCCCGCACCTGCACGGACGCCTTCTTCGATGTCATATGGCGGTGTAAGGAGGCGACGGTCGCCGAGCTTCCGGTCTTTCCCTTTGAAGGCAGAGGCGGTGGGGTGGCTGCAGGTGCCAGTGCCGGCACAGCAGGAACCGACCTGAGCAAAAACGATGTCGAAGAGCCCGACCTGGGTCTTGACGAACGCGAAACAGCGCTGGTCGCCTTTTTACGCCAGCACCGCGAGACCAATGAGGAAGAACTCCGCAAGGTGCTCGGCACCCGCCGGGTGAGCGGTGTGGTCAATCGCCTGATCAAAAAAGCGAACGACGCCGGCGTCCCCCTGATCGAGAAACAGGGCATGGGCGAGCACGGCGAGATATATGTCTACTGCGGGAAGTGAGTTGATGGACGGGAGAAAGACAGAGAGTATCGGGATCATCAATGCGCTCAGGCGCGGGACTGTGCCTGCATCGGGGCTGGAACGTCTTGCCGTCGGCCTGTCGGTGGAAGAAGAGGTGATCGGCAGACAACTCGACTTCGCCGCATCGGGAGGGGCCGACATCAAATTCGTCTGCGGGGATTACGGGAGCGGGAAAACTTTCCTGGTGGCGCGGGCACTGGAGATCGCACGGGAAAAGAGGTTTGTCACCGCGCATGTGATGATCTCGGCAGACACCCCTCTCCACAAAGAGAGCGCGCTGTACTACCGGATCCTCTCGTCTCTCAGGACTGCGGAGCACGAGAACGCGCTCAAAGAGATCGTGGACGACTGGATCTTCGCGATCGAGGAGAGGATCATCGAGGTTGACGGGGTCTCCGAGGAGGACGAGGCCCTGAAGACCGGGACGGTGGAGAGGATCGAGGCGGCCCTTGCCGACATCTCGGCGGTGAACCCGGCCCTTGCGGCGGCGCTCCGCGTCTACTACACGGCAAACTGTGCCGGAGACTTCCCCCTTGCGCAGGCGGCGCTCGGTTGGCTCTCGGGCGAACCCCATGTCGGGAGGAGGTTCAGGCAGGCGGCCGGCGTGAAGGGTGAGGTGGACGAGGTCTCGGCGCTCGTATTTCTGCGGGGCTTTATGCGGATCATCAGGGCGGCCGGGTATGCCGGACTTGCAGTGGCGGTGGACGAGGTCGAGACGGTGCAGGCCCTGCCCTCGAACCTCCGGGCGAAGGGCTACGGCAACCTCCGCCAGATCGTCGACGCCGTCGACCGGGGGGAGATGCCGCACTGCTACTTCCTCTTCACCGGCACGCCGGCCTTCTTCGAGGGGTCGAAGGGGATACGCTCTCTGCCGCCCCTGTACGACCGCCTGAAGATCGTGGGCGCGGACGATTATGCCAACCCCCTCCAGGCGCAGATCCGCCTCCGTCCCTTCGACCTCCAGAAGCTGGAGGAAGCGGCCCTGAAGGTTTGCGAGGTCTATGCCGACGCCGCCGCACCGGTGGACCGGAACCGCGTCTCCCACCGCTTTATGCAGGGGATGATCGACCGTGTCACGACGGGGTTCGGCGGGAGGGTGGACGTCATCCCCCGCATCTTCCTCCGCGAGTTCGTGGATGTGCTGGACAAGTGCGGGCTGTACGCGGAGTACGACCCTGCGGCCGCCTATGCCTTCGATAAGGAGAAAGTGAAGGGTGACCTGAAGGAGGAGGAAGAGGCGGTGCTTGAGGTGGAGTTCTAATGGCCAACCGGAAGGAAACCTTTGTCGGGGATATCGCCGATGGGGAGGAGGTCGACGGGATCTTTCTCATCAGGTCTGCCGAAGTGAAGCAGAAGAGGGACGGGAGTCCCTATATCCTGGCGCAGGTCGCCGACAGGACCGGGTCTCTCGCCTGCAACATCTGGGGCGTGCAGGGGTACGGTGAGGCCGTTTCTACGGCGGCAGAAAAACTGAAGGTCGGGGCTGTCTACCGTATCCGGGGCTTTGCAAAGGCCTACAACGGCGCGGTGCAGGTCTCGGTGAACGAAGGGATCGCCGACCTCGCAGAGGTGCCGCCCGACGAGGTCTCTGCGGCGGACTTCGTCTGTGCGCCGGTGAACGAGGCCGAACTGAAGGGTGGTGTGCTGGCGATGGCCGGCGATATCGCCGATGGCGCACTGCGGGACCTGGTGCTCGAAGCGATCGCCGGCGCGGACGGGTTCTTCGTGAAACCTGCCGCGAAGTCGCGGCACCACGAGTATCGCGGCGGTCTTGCCGGACACACCCTGGAGACGGCCAGGATCGCGGCGGCGTCCTGCGATGCTGCCTGCATCTCTCTGGACCGTGACCTCATCGTTGCGGGGTCGCTCCTCCACGATATCGGGAAGGCGTTCTGCTTCGACGAGGCCGGGCTTGCCTTCACAGCGAGGGCCGAGTACGACCTCGTCGGCCATGTCACCATCGGCGTCTCCTATCTTACCCGGTTCCGTGGCCGCATTCCTGAGGAGCGCTTCTCCCACCTGCTTCATATTGTCCAGGCCCACCACGGCCCCCATGGCGAGGTGCCCTGCCACACGCCGGAGGCATGGGCCGTCCACCTGGCGGACCTTACGAGCGCCACCCTGCTCGAGGCGGCCGACGACCAGAAGGAGGCCGAACCCGGCACCCGGAAGAACGGATGGCGGAGCGGCGGCCCGGTCTGGCGATTCTGAAGGGTTTTTATCTGACCCTTCCGAACGTGAAGGGTTCGAGAGGACGACAAAAGGGAGTCGAGAAAAAGGGAAAATCAAACAGGCCGCACCTGCCGCCCGTGCTCTGGACCGGGAGTTCTCCAGAGCCATCCCATTTTTTTCGGGCCCTGTGAAGGCCTGCCCCAGGGATCACTCTGCGACCGAAGGAGGGAACACAACGCCCCGCCAGGGAAGGCGACAGATCTCCGGGTCGGCAACCCTCGTCCTTCTCCCGACGAACGCCACCCGCGACGAAGCCGGGACAGCATGGATCTCGGCCGCGTAGCCGATCTCCTCCTGCCAGGCCTGACAGGCCTCTTCATAGGAGGGGGTGATGCAGAGGGTCTTTCGGCTTTCCCTGTCGACAACGATGTAGCGCACCGCTCCCGGTGTAGGGGGGTTGTTCATGATTATTCCTGTACAATGCCGGGAATGTAAATGAACAGGTTAAACTAACCCGAAAAAATAAGTTCCGGAGACGCCCCCGGCCCTATCCCGGGGGTTCCCGCTTGTCAATGTCCCCACTGGAATGAACGATGAACGGCTCTTTTGAAACCCTTAATTCCTCTTCTCCTGGCCTTGAAGGTGCCGGGAACCGGGCAATTCGCCGCCCCTCGGCTATCTTCGCCGTGGGGGGGGTCCGGGGGTCTCCCCCCGGCGAGAGAGAGCAGGGTAAAGTTTCTCGTATTGCGATAGGGGCGGGAAGGCGGCCGGTGATTGTTCTGAGGGGGTTTCCGTCCTCTGCCGATCCATCCCGTCGGGGCAAGGGTGTGAGCAGCCCCTCATGTTCACTCCAGAAGAGGAATGCAACAGAGCCCGATGAACCGAAAAAAAGAGGGTTCAGGCGTCCTTCCGCCTGCGGATCCTGACAGAGTTTGCATGGGCGTGGAGGCCCTCGGCAGAGGCGAGGTTCTCCACGATACCGCCGAGCCACTCAAGACCCTCCCTGCTGATCATCTGGACGGACGAGGTCTTACAGAAGTGGTGGATGTCGAGTCCGGAGTAGACCTTCGCATAGCCCGCAGTCGGCAGGACATGGTTGGTGCCTGAGGCGTAGTCCCCGAAGGCGACGGCGGTGTACGGCCCGACAAAGATGGAACCCGCGTTCCGCACCAAGGTGAGGGCCGCCATGGGGTCGGCGACCTGGATGGAGAGGTGCTCGGGTGCGATGTCGTCCATAGCGGCGATCGCCTCGTCGAGGTCGCGGACGACTACATAACCCGAGTGATCGAGGGCCTTCTCGATGATGGCGCGCCTCTCTGCCGTGGCCATCTGTCTCGTGATCTCTGCACCGACCTTCGCCGGGAGGGAGGGGTCGGTGGTCACCAGGATGCACCCGGCATGGGGGTCGTGCTCGGCCTGGGCGAGGACGTCAGCCGCGACGAACGCGGGCTTTGCCGTGGCGTCGGCAAGGATACCGATCTCCGAGGGGCCGGCCGGGAAGTCGATCTCGGCCTCTTCACGCAGCATCATCTTCGCCGCCGTCACAAAGACATTCCCTGGCCCGACGATCTTCTGGACCGGGTCGATCGTCTCCGTGCCGAGAGCCATCGCCGCGATCGCCTGTGCGCCGCCGACGCGGTAACACTCGTCCACACCGGCGATATCGAGGGCCACCAGGGTGAGGGGATGGATCGGGGGCGGGGAGCAGACGCAGATCTCTGCCACACCAGCCACCTGCGCCGGAACCGTCGTCATCAGGGCGGTCGACGGATACGCGGCCCTGCCGCCCGGCACGTAGGCGCCGATGCGGTCGAGGGGCGTCGTCTTCACCCCGAGGATCACGCCCGGTTCCACCTCGTCGAGCCAGAGTGAGTGATTGCGCTGCAGTTCGTGGAAACGCCTGATATGCGCCTCGGCCTCGGCAAGACTCTCGACCATGGCGTCGTCCACCTCCTCGTACGCGCCCTCGAACTCCTCGGGGGCGACGGCAAGGTCCTCAAGGTCGATGTGGTCGAACTTCTTCGTGAGCGCGTAGAGCGCCTCGTCACCGTCCTTCCGCACCGCATCGACGATACCGGCGACGGCGTCCTTCGCCCCTGCAAGGTCGGACCGCCGCTGGTTCTTCCATTCCTCTATGTCCAGCGCCTTCCACATAGTACGGAAATGTTCGGCGCAGGGAGGGTTAAGACTTGCCGTGACCGTACAGATGACCCGGTTAATGGCGTTTCCTTAACTCGACACACATAAAAAGAGTTATCAGGAATTATATCGAGTTTATACCTCATGAATAGTAAAATTGTGACCTTTTCAACGGTATTGATCCTCTGCGCCGCCATATTCCTCTGCGGCTGCACGACCACCCCGCAGTCCGACAGTGGCAACCAGACACCTGCGGGAACCACCGCACCGGTAGAGACGACGGCCGCCGCGGCCGGTCAGATTATCACTGTCTACCATGCAGGCAGCCTCGCCGCCCCCTTCGAAGAACTCGAAAAGCAGTATGAGACGGCGCATCCGGGCGTCGACGTCAGGCTCGTCCCCGGCGGCTCGACTAAACTCGTCAAGGACATCACCGACCTCGGCAAGAGCGCCGACGTCTTTGCATCGGCCGACTACACCCTCATCCCCACGTTGATGATGCCAACCTCTGCCGACTGGTACGTGACCTTTGCGAAGAACCAGATCGTGCTCTGCTACACCAACCAGAGCAAGTACGCCGGTGAGGTCAACGCCGACACCTGGTACACCATCCTGGAGAAGCCCGACGTTCAGTGGGCCTGCTCCGACCCGAACCTCGACCCCTGCGGCTACCGCTCCCTGATGGCGATCCAGCTCGCGGAGCAGCACTATGGTAACGACACCATCTTCGACAGGGTCGTCTCCGAGCACTCGAACATCACGGTGACTGAAGAGAACGGCACCTACACGCTCCTCGCCACCTCCCCCGAACCGAAGGACACCTTCCAGATCAGACCGAAGTCGGTCGAACTTGTCCAGATGCTCCAGAACGGCGGCATCGACTATGCCTGGGAGTACCGCTCGGTCGCCGAACAGAACGGCCTCAACTTCGTCGAACTCCCTGAGGCGATCGACCTCTCCTCGGTGACGTACGCCGACGACTATGCAAAGGTGACGATCGAGACTGCCGGCGGCCTCATGACCGCAAAGCCGATCGTCTACGGCGCGACCGTGCCGAAGAACGCGGAGAACCCTGAGGGCGGCATCGCATTCGTCCAGATGCTCGTCGGCAGCGAAGGGCAGGCGGTCATGAACGCGCAGGGCCAGCCCCCGATCGTCCCGGCCGGCGGTTTCGGCACTGTCCCGGCCGAACTGAAGGCCCTCACCGCTTCCCCCTGAACTCTCCTTTTTTTTACCATGGCCCAGACCTCAGTACTCCGTGACCTCTGCCTGGTCTCCTTCTCTCTCATCGGCGGCGTGATCCTTGGCCTCACCGTCCTCTCCCTCCTCTCGATGACCGTGAAGGAACTCTCCGATATCCCCCATCTCCTCAAGGTCGCCTCTGACGCGAAGGTGGTCGACTCCGTCGTCCTGACGATGGGAGCAGGGCTGAACGCCGTCCTCATCCTCCTCATCCTCGGCATCCCCCTTGCATATGTCCTCGCACGGACCGACTTCCGCGGCAAAGGGGTCGTGGAGAGCATCGTCGACATCCCCCTCATCCTCCCGCACACCGTGGCGGGCATCCTCGTCTACCTGTTGTTCATGCGCCGCGGCCTCATCGGCGCCCCATTCTATGCAGTCGGCATCTCTTTCGAGGACGCCTACCCGGGCATCGTCGTCGCCATGGTCTTCGTGGCCTCGCCGTACTTCGTCAACGCGGTGCGGGAGGGCTTTGAGAAGGTGCCTATCCACCTCGAAAACGTGGCCCGGACTCTCGGGGCCTCGCGGTTCACGGCCTTTCGCACTGTTGTCCTCCCTCTTGCAGCCCGCGACATCTTCAACGGGAGCATCCTTGCCTGGGGGAGGGCGATCGGGGAGTTCGCCGCGATCATCATGATCGCCTACTATCCGATGGTCATCTCCACCCTCATCTACTACCGGTTCACGACGAGCGGGATCAAGGAGAGCAGCACCGTCGCTTTCGTGATGATCCTCGCCTGTTTCACCGTCTTTATCGTCCTGCGGACAGCAAGCCGCTTTATCGGGAGGAAATATGATCGAGTTTAGGCATGTCTCCCTCGCCCTTGGCGACTTTTCCCTGAAGGACGTCTCCCTCTCCATCGAGAAAGGGGACTACTACTTCATCATCGGGCCGTCGGGCGCGGGAAAGACCGTGGTCCTGGAGGCGATCGCGGGCCTCCACCTCCCTGACGCGGGAGAGGTGCTCATCCGCGGCGAGGACGTCTCGACAGTGCCGCCGGAGAAGCGGCGGATCGCCCTGGTCTACCAGGACTACTCCCTCTTCCCCCACATGACCGTGCGGGAGAACATCGCCTTCGGCCCAAGGATGCAGAGACTCACGAAGGAGGAGGTCGCCAGCCGGACGGAGAGGTTGCTTGCGTCCTTCGGGATCGAACGCCTTGCCGACCGCTATCCCGGAACGATGAGCGGCGGCGAGCAGCAGCGGGTGGCGATCGCCCGCGCCCTCGCCGTGGAGCCCGAGATCCTCCTCCTCGACGAACCCTTCTCCGCACTGGACCCTCTGACGCGGGAAAGGCTGATGATCGATATCGCGCGTATCCACCGGCAAAGGGGCCTCACCATCGTGCAGGTGACCCATGCACGGGAGGAGGCCCTGCGCCTCGCCACGCGGGCTGCGGTGGTCATCGACGGCAGGCTTGCGCAGGAGGGGCCTGTGCGGGAGGTCTTCGAAGATCCCCGGTCCGTCGACGTGGCCCGCTTCGTCGGCATGGAGAACATCCTCGACGGGACCGTGACAGAGAACGCGGGCGGCCTTGCCAGGGTGCGGGTCGGCGATGCCGATATCTCTGCCATCTCAGACTCCTCTGCCGGAGAGAGAGTGGCGGTGGTCGTCGGGGCGGCCGACGTCGCGATCGCACGCCCCGGCGAGGGCACAGGCATGGCCCGGAACAGGTTCGAGGCGACGGTCACCGGCATCGTGCCCCTCGGCGGGGCGCTCGTCCGTCTCCACCTTGACTGCGGTTTCCCACTCACGGCGCTCGTTACCAGGCGTTCTGCCGATGAAGAAGGCCTCGCCGCCGGGATGATCGTTACCGCCTCCTTCAAGGCAAGCGCCGCACGCACCATTCCGACAGACTGACCGTCACCCCCATAAATCTCTTTTTCCATAGTACCTCCCATGCAGGAGAGCAGGAACCCCCTTGCCGGGAGAACAGGCAGACTGCGTGTGCATGCCGTCGCACGCGGCCGGGTGCAGGGTGTCGGCTACAGGAGTTATGTCAGCGGGTGTGCGGCCAGGAGCGGCGTCGCGGGATATGTGAGAAACCTCCCCGACGGCACGGTCGAGATGGTGGCCGAGGGGGATGCCGACGACCTTGCAGCCTTTCTCGAAGAGGTCCAGGCGCGGGGCGAACCGGTGATCGCGGTCGAGGACCTGACGGTCGAAGTCTCTGACCCCACCGGGGAGTTCACCGGCTTCGAGGCACGTTTCGGGGACAGGAAGGAGGAACTCTTCAAGAGGAGCATGCTCGCCCTCGACCTGATGAAGGCGCTCCTGAAGACAGAGCAGGAGATGCTTGCCGAGCAGAGGAGGACGAACGCACTCCTGGAAGAATGTGTCAGAGGGGGCAGGAAGTAAAAAAGGTTCAGGGGATTCGCTCAGTCCATCGTGTGGAGATGCCGGTCAACCTCTCCAGAACTCTTTTGATCACCCCTGCCTTTCATAGCATCAGAGAGCATCCCGCAGATGAGACGTCGGGATCTCCCCGGATAAAAAAAATCTACTCCTCAGGCCAGAACCAGAGGATATGGCCGCAGTGCTCGCATATGTAATTGACCGCGTTCCTGTTTGCCCAGTCGAGGCCAAAGAGAGTCGCCCCGGCCGTGTTCATCAGGGTTGTGCGCGTCCAGAAACGGTTCCTGCCGCAGATCGGGCAGACAAGGGGGACGCCCTTCACCTCGTATTCCTGTGACTCGTGGGTTGTCATATGATACTCCGCAGGAGAAGAGATCTGAGACGCGCCAGATATACTCTGCCACTCACCCCGACCGCATCTTCACCACCCCGATCACGGCGACCATGGCAGCGGTCACGCCGTTGGTGACGGCGATCGCCGCGTCGTCCCGCAGGGCACCATACACAAACCAGAGTATGAGACCGGTGAAGAGGAGGAAGAGCATCAGGGCCGAGAAGTCGCGGGCCGAGCGCGTGCGCAGTGTCCGTGCCACCTGGGGGAAGAAGGAGACGGCGGTACAGAGACCGGCGCAAAAGCCAATGAGCATGGTCGCGTCCATGCACCCCCCTGTCTCTCTCCCCCCTTAAACCCATGCCGTGAAGAGTATCTGACGCACACAGATCGCCGCGTTTATATTCTGCTTGACAGAGGAAGAAGATGCTATGATCGTGGTTGTGCGGCTGGTCACCGGGAAGATGGAGGAACGCGAGTACCCGGACACGATGTTCTTTGCAATCGGTGACACCCTGCCCGACGGTGCCGAGGTGGTCGACCTCCCATACCCAGACGACATCGACGAGGACCTCGTCGCCACCGGGACGTATGACGAGGACGATCTCATCGACTGAGCGCCTCCCTGAAGAGACAGGTGATCTCTGCGGACCCGCCGCCCCGGTGCGCCTACGCACTCATATGTTTTTCAGAAGACGTATTAACAAATCCCGATAACATGTGAAACATGGAACTGCAGCCACACAGACGGGAGGGCGTCCTCCCGCTGCCAGTCGTCCTCATCTCGACCATCTCCCCCGGGGGCGTCCTCAATGCCGCCCCCTGGGGAAACATCACCCCGATCTTGCGGCCTCTCGACGAGATCGTCCTTGCTTCCTGGGTGAAGCGGGACACCCTCGACAATATCAGGGCAACAGGGGAGTTCGTCGTCAATGTCCCGACCGCCGACATGAGCCGCGAGGTCATGGTCTGCGCCCGGAACTATCCTCCTGAGATCGACGAGTTTGCGGAAGCGGGTCTCACGCCCCACCCCTCGAAGGCCGTGCGCCCGCCCGGCATCGAGGGGTGCATCGCATGGATGGAGTGCCGCCTCGTCGAGGAGATCTGCAGGGAAAAATATGTGCTCGTCATCGGGAAGGTCGAGCACCTCGAAGGTAACGACCGGTACTTCACCCCTGACGGAGAGATGGACCCTGCCGCCCGGCCCCTCTGCATGATCTGCGGGAACAAGGGGATGCAGTTCGCCTATCCGGAACCGACCGGGCACGTTGCCTCCTATGCCGAAATGTTTCTCAAAAAGGAGAGAAAATGAAGGGCGAAGAGCACTTCCACGACCGCGCCGACGCCTACGAGGACCTGATCATTGGAATTGTCCCTGATGCACAAAGTTTCTTTGGAGCGGTCGTCTCATCTGTTCCCGGAGAAGAGGTCTCGGTCCTCGAACTCGGGAGCGGCACCGGTTATGTGACAGAGATGGTGCTCCGCGCCAACCCGGCGGCGGCAGTCACCTGCATCGACATGGACCCGGCCATGCTCGCCGTGGCGCGGAGAAAAGAGGCCCTCGGAGCGGTCTCGTTTCTCGAAGGCGACTTCAGAGACGTCTGGCCTGAGGGGCAGTTCGATATCGTCCTCACCTCCCTCTGCCTCCACCATCTCCCTGACCGGGATCGTGCCGCCGTCGTCAGGCGCATCCGCGAGACCCTGAGGCCGGGCGGGGTCTTTGTCAACGGCGACGTCTTCCGGGGGGTGACGCCGGAAGAGGAGGATGCAGACTGCCGTCTCTGGCGGCAGGCGATGGCGGAAAACGGCCTTCCCATCGGAGAAATAGAATTGATGCTCGCAAAAAGGAAGAGGAACGCCACCTGCCTGGACACCCTCCCCGGTTACCTGCAGAAGATGAAGGACGCCGGCTTCAGGCAGATCACGCACCCCTACCGCCACAGCATCTATGCCGTCGTTGTCGGCGTCCGGTGAACGGAACCGCGGATGCGGAGATCAAGGGGAGAAGAGCCAGAGCAAAATTTCAGGGCTTCGTAACGTAGAGTGATCGCTCACCGGAGAGGACACTGGAAAATTTCTGCTCTGGAGTGCCGGTGCCGGGGGATCCCCACTATCAGGATAGGGAGGGGAGGGCAGTTCTCTCTCAGCGAATCCGATTCCGTCTTCCCCGGTCCAATCCGGAGTCGGGGAACGAGATTCAGCGAGTTCGAGAAGACCATTAGGTCTTCGCGGGCCGGGAGCTGCGAACGGAGGGAGCATGAGAAGACTGTCAAGCCCGATTTTTCCCACGGCCCTCAGGCACGATACAGTGCCCGGTCTGCCAAAAATCATGGGAAAAGAGGCTGGTGCGCCCCACAGAAAAAAAGGAAAAGAAGGATTTACTCCTTCTGGAAGATGTTGAAGATCTGGTCGCTGCCTGTACCGGTAAGGCGGGCCCGCTCTTCGTTCTCCTCGACCAGTGCAAGCACCGGGAGGGTCATGTCGACGCCCGGCACAAAGCCAAACATCTCCTGGAGGTCGACCTGGAGGGCGTGCATGAAGAGCGCGTTCGGAATGTCCATCGCGCAGAGTTCCTGGCACTGCCCGCAGTTGATGCAGGAGTCGGAGATGTGGGCGAACCGGATCAGGTGGAACATGAAGTTCGGCGGCACCTCGCCGGGCTTGACAAGATACGGCTTCTTGGTGGAGCACTCGACACAGTAGCAGATCGGGCAGTTCTCGATGCACTGGTAGCACTTGATGCACCGGGAGGTTTCCGTCACGATCTTCTTCAGGCGGTCGCTGCCCTCGCCGAGGCTTGCGAAGTCCTTCGCACGCCAGGAGTCGCCGAGCTTGAGCATGGCGTTCTCGACCTTGCCGCGGATCTCGATACCCTTCGGGTTCGGTGCCTCGGTGGCAAGCTTGCCTGCCTTCGTAGCAGCGTCGAGGAACTGTGCGCCCTTCTCGGAGCAAACTTCAACGAAGGTCGCCTTCCCGGCCTTGTCGCCGATGACGCCCCAGTTGCCGCAGGCAAGGTCTGCCTGGCGGGGGACCTTCATCTTGCACCGGCGGCAGTTGGCACGCCGGCCATAGCCCTCTTCCTCGAGCTCGTCCATCTTGATGCCCTTGTGGCCTTCGGCAGTCTCGATGATGAACTGGCCCTTGTCGATCTCTTCCTTGATGACGGTGTCGGGGTCGACGCCGAACTTCTCGGCGATCATCTTCCGAGCGGCAACCGGGCTCACAGACCCGCCGCAGTTCAGACCGATCATGACGACATTGTCGAGGTTGATCTGCTGCCTCTTGGCAAGCTCGTACATGCCCATCACGTCACAACCCTTGAGGGTGACCGCGATCTTCATGTCCTTGGCGCCGTTGAGGTACTTCTTGAAGAGCTTGGAGAGGAGGAGCGTCCCGCAGTGGAGGGAGCCGGCGGTCTCTGCGATCTCTTCGGGGTTGGTGATGAGGGCCGGGACTGCATCGTAGATATCCGCACCCTTCTTCACGGCAAGGACCGCGTCGACCATCTTGCTCTCAAGAGCGAACTTGAGGAGCGAGGAGACGGCACCGCCGCACTCGCCCTTTGCAAGGAGGTCCGCATCGGTCGACCATGCGTAATACATATCGCCTTTTGCTGACATTTTCAGGCCTCCTGAATCTTCTCAACCTTCACAGCACATGCCTTGAACTCCGGAATCTTGGCGATCGGGTCGAGGGCATTGTTGGTGAGGACGTTTGCTGCGCACTCGGCGAAGTGGAACGGCATGAAGGTGACGCCCTTCATGATGTCCTTCGTGACCTTCGCGGGGACATTGACGGTGCCGCGGCGCGAGGTCGCCTTGACCATCTCGCCATCGGCGATACCGAGGGCCTTGGCATCCTCGGGGTTGAGCTCGATCCAGCCGGTCGGAACCTCGGCGTCGAGGTGCGCGGAGCGGCGGGTCATGGAGCCGGTGTGCCAGTGCCAGATGCACCTGCCGGTGGTGAGGATAAGCGGGTACTCCGCGTCCGGAACCTCTGCTGGCGGTTTCCACTCGATGGGGTGCATGACACCCATGCCATCGGGGTGGGAGCACTTGCCGATATGGAGGATCGGGGTACCGGGGTGCGTCTCGGTGGGGCAGGGCCAGTGAAGTGCTTCGGGCCGCTCGAGCCGTGCGTAGGTCATCCCTGCATAGGACGGGGTGAGTGAGCGCATCTCGTTGAAGACATCCTCTGACGTCTTCCAGGCGAACTGCTCGGCGTAGCCCATCTTTGCAGCGACCTCGGCGAGGA
Organism: Methanofollis ethanolicus; assembly: GCF_001571385.1. NCBI lineage: Archaea > Methanobacteriati > Methanobacteriota > Methanomicrobia > Methanomicrobiales > Methanomicrobiaceae > Methanofollis > Methanofollis ethanolicus. The sequence continues at coordinate 1,216,277 of NZ_BCNW01000001.1, forward strand.
TCTGCCAGTCGAGCTTGGCCTGGCCGGGTGCCTCCTGGGCCTTGTGCCACATCTGGACACGGCGTTCGGTGGAGGTCTGGGTGCCGGTCTTCTCTGCATAGCAGGTGGCCGGGAGCACGACATCGGCGAGCTGGGCGGTCTCGGTCAGGAAGATATCCTGCACGACCATGAACTCCAGGCTCTTGAGGGCGTGCTCGACGTGGGTGAGATCGGGGTCGGAGAGCATCGGGTTCTCGCCCATGATGTACATCGCCTTGAGTTCACCGGGCTTGTCTGTGAGGACGTCCATCATGACGGTGACCTCGTAGCCGTTCTTCGGCTCGCAGATGCCGTCGGGGAAGCCCCATGCGTCGGCGAACTTCTTGTGGACGGCCGGGTCGATGACCTTCTGGTAGGCGGTGAAGACGACAGGCAGCGCACCCATGTCGCAGGCGCCCTGCACATTGTTCTGGCCACGGAGTGCGTTCACACCGCCTCCGCGCTTCCCGATGTTACCGGTGAGCATCTGGAGGTTTGCTGTGGACTTGACGTTGTCGACACCGACCGTGTGCTGGGTGATACCCATCGAGTAGAGAAGGGCAGACGATTCGGCGGTCCCAATCCATTCTGCAGCGGTCTTGAGCTGCTCTGCCGGGATGCCGGAGATCTTCTCGACGTTCTCGGGCAGGTAGTCGTCCTTCAGAACGACTGCTTTCAGCTCTTCATAGCCCTTTGCACGGTTCTGTACCCATTCCTTGTCTTCCCAGCCATTGCGGATGATCTCACCCATGAGACAGTTCAGGATGGCGACATCCGAGCCTGACCGGAACTGCATGTACAGGTCAGCCTGCTTGCCGGTGGCGGTGAGACGCGGGTCGGCGTAGATGACCTTCGCGCCGTTCATCTTCGCCTGAACAATCTTGCGGCCGATGAGCGGGTGCTGTTCAAAGGTGTTGGACCCGATGACAAAGACGCACTTTGATTCTGCAATGTCGAGAATCGAGTTGGTCATTGCACCGGAGCCAAAGGAGGCGGCAAGCCCTGCGACGGTCGAAGCGTGGCAGAGACGGGCGCAGTGGTCGATGTGGCGGGTCTTGAGGGCGCCGCGGGCGAACTTCATCAATGCATAGTTGTCCTCGTTGGAGGTACGGGCCGATGAGAGGCAGGCAATTTCGTCGGGCTTGTAAGACTTGAGCTTCTTGGCGATGAGGTCGTAGGCCTCGTCCCAGGTCGCCTCGACGAACTTTCCGTCCTTCTTGATCAGGGGCGTGGTGAGGCGGTCCTCACGGTTCACAAACTCCCATGCATAGGTGCCCTTGGGGCAGACCTTTCCCTCGTTGACCGGGGAGCGGTGGTACGGCTGGACGCCGCAAACCTTTCCGTCCTTGACAACGAGGTTGAAGGAACACCCTGTACCGCAGTACGGGCATGTCGTACGGACATACTTCATGTTCTCCATGGAATAACCTCGGATATCTACAAGGTCGAGGTTGGATTATATAAGCATAGTGCCGGATCCGATAATTTTTGATGAATAGTGGTGGAAGAAGCAGTTGTAGCCCGCGGTTTGATCTTCAAAGACTGTTTAACCGACAGGAGTATTGGTTTACCGCCCCCGGCTGATACCCTCAAATAGGGAGGGCGCGCAGATCTTCCCATGCAGGTGCGTGTCCCCCCGATGCTTGCCGACCTGGTCGTCGCTGCGATATCTGCCGCAGAAGGTGTCGAATTCTCGAAAAACGCCCGGTGCCATCTTTGCGGCGGCAAGGTGCGGGCCCACGACATGAAGAAACGCCTTTTCGCCAGGATACGGGGCAGGCAAGGGGAGAAAGAGGTCGTGGTCTGGGTGAAACGCTTCCACTGTACAGAGTGCGGCACCCTCTGTACCGCAGACGCACCCTTCTATCCTGACACGCGCGTGGGGTCCCCGGTCGTCGACCTCTGCCTCGTCCTCACCGAGGAACACACTGTCAACCATGCCGCCCGTCTCCTCTCTGAGATGGGGGTTGTCATGGACAGGGGATCGGTGCGGAACTATGCCGCACGCCGGGCAGGCCCGGTGCCGTCCACCCTCCTCTACGGCCTGCGTCTGCCGAACTCACTTCTTTCACTCATCCCGGTCGCGGTCGGCAGGTACGAGGGCGGTGCCGTCCCCGGGACAGAAGTTCTCAGGGCCTGCGGTTTCCCATCCGCAGACAGGACACCTCTTCACCCGCTGCGGCGAAAGGAAGGGGACGAGCGGGACGAAGAGGAAGAGAAAGAAAAACGGGAGACCGAGAAGGTAACAGACCGCGGTCACGAGGACCGATCCCAGGAGGACGAGGAGACTCAGGGTGAGCCGTCGCGTGACGCCACCTCCCGGACCGCATAGGCAGGAAGGGCGTCGGCCATCCCGCCAAGTTCCCTGTTGAGGTCGGTCCCGCCAAAGATCTTCGTGAAGAGGGCCGACCCGATCCCTGCGCAGAGGACGGTGCCATTGCCCCGGGTCGCCGCACATTCGGAAACGGCCCTGAGGATCATCCCTGACTGCGCCGTCCAGAACTGCCTGGCGATGCCATATATCGCCTCGTCCCCGATCTCTCCAGGATCGGTGCAGACGACCCGCGCCAACCGTCTCATCGCGGCCTGGACTGTCACCGGCCCGCCGTCAGGCGTCGCCGAGGTGTACATCTCAGGGGAGATCTGGCCGAGGACGAGATGAGCGTCGCCGCTGCACGCGAAGTATTCTGTCGAGACAGGAGTGAAAACGCCGTTGACCTCGACGGCATGGAGGAGTGTCGCCACATTCGTCCTGAGCATCCCCGTATAGACGAGGTAGCCCTGCTGGAGGCGGAGGAGGTCGGTGAGGCCGCGGAGGTCGTCGAAACGGCCGAGGGGAATGATGTCCGCGGTGGTGCTCCCCACGTCCAGGAGGACGGCGCCCGGATACCGACCCCGCAGGTAATCGGCAGAAGCGAGCCAGTTTGCGGCGGCAAGTTCGGGGACGGCGCCATCGTGGAACTCCCCGTCTGTCCCGTAAAAGATGGCGTCAGGGAAGGTCTCCTTCACTGCATTGACGATGAACCTGATCCCCCCGGCCTTGTCCTCGAAGCTGTCGGCAAGTTCGCCGCTCATGACGACAGCCGCGTTCTCTCCTGATGCGGCATAGTCCCTGAGCATCTCCGCGAGGGGCGCCTCTGTCCAGAGGGGGCAGTAGTGGATATGGGCGCCGTCCCCATTGACGACCTTCAGGTTCGCGCCGCCGACGTCGATCCCGATCATAGCCTCTCCACCCTCCCTTCGCGGTCGAAACGGACGCGGCCGTCGAGGCTGACCGTCTCCGGCGCCATGCCGCGGGAGGCGTCGACAAGCACCTGCGCGATCTCTTCCTTCATGCAGGCGGCGATGCCGACGAGACTTGTCGTCGGCCTGGGGTTGACCTCCAGGACATAGGGCCTGTCCGCGACGACGAGGTCGACGCCGGCATAGCCCTGGCAGCCGAGGACAGTCGCCGCCTTCACCGCTGTTTCGATAATCTCCTCCTTCATCGGGTGGTCGATGGGAGTCTCCCCGCCCAGGTAGGTAAAGACACCATCTTTCAGGGGGATATGCTGCCTGTTGAGGGAGAGGACGAGGGGTGGTCGTCCGGTATAGAAGAGGCAGGCCTCGCCGACATAGCGGTTGACGACCAGGCTGACGGAGACAGGAACACCCTCGATGTACTCCTGACCCATCTCGCCCTCGCCCGGGGCGTCCTCGGTGAGACGGGTATTCGCGGTGTCGCAGGAGTACACCGGCTTGACCACCTTCAGGCCGTCAATCCGCTCCTCCGGGACAGGGATGCCGTGGGCGGCGAGGACCTTCAGGGAACGCTTTTTATTCGCGCACAGGGCGACGTTCAACGAGTTGCACCCGAGGTTCTCGGTGCAGTCCTCGACCCTCTTCGTGAGGGGAGCAAGGAGAGAATCGGGGGCGATCACAAGGCCGACGTCGCAGTCAGGGGCGAGGTCCTCGATCTCGGCCATCAGGTCGCCGCCGTGAGGAGTGACCACCTCGTACCCGCACCGCGAGAAACTCCCGCTGAGCACCGCCATCATGGCCTTCCCCTCGGCCGCCAGGGCCGGGTCGTGGAAGACCGTATATTCTGCAAGAAATGCCCTCATTCCCTAGAGGATTGTCGCCGGCCGGTTTTGTAGATATTGATCGCAAACGACTATCTGCCAGGCGGCCCTATCCCTTCAACAACGATGCGACCGAAAATCCTCCTCACCAATGATGACGGCGTCTACTCCAACGGCATATGGGCGGCATACAGGGCGCTCGCCCCGATCGCCGATGTGACGGTCGTCGCCCCGGCAACCCAGCAGAGCGCGGTCGGACGTTCCATCTCGATCTTCGAGCCGATCCGGGCGACAGAGATCACGGTGGACGGCGTCCGCGCCTATGCGGTCGGCGGCAAACCGACTGACGCCGTGATCATCGGTCTCTTTGCCCTGAAACTCCAGCCTGATCTCGTGGTCAGCGGTATCAATATCGGGGAGAACCTCTCGTACGAGTCAATCATGACCTCGGGAACAGTGGGGGCGGCGATGGAAGCGTCGAACCAGGGTGTACCCTCGATTGCCTTCTCTCTCCAGGTCTGGGACCAGGGGGACAAGTTCGACGACCCCCGCCATGTCGGGAACAGTTTCGACGACTCTGAAAAGGTTGTCAGGGACGTCTGTGAGAAGATCCTTACCCGCGGTTTCCCTGAGGGGACAGACGTCGTCAACGTGAACATTCCTTCCAGCGTCAGGGGGGGGTATGAGGTGACGCACCTTGCGCGCAAACTCTTCCACACCGGAGTGGAACGGCGCCTTGACCCGAGGGGCAGGCCGTACTTCTGGATCAACGGGCCCCTTGTGGAGGACGCGGAGGAAGGGACAGACGTCCACGCGATCAGGAAGGGAAATGTTTCCATCACGCCGATCACCCTTGACTGCACGGCGGCAGAGGGCGAAGACAGCGTCCGCGATCTCTTTGGATAGAGGGCATCCTGAATTCTCGGCTTTGCAGAAACCCTCATACTCAAGTAGATGTCTCCTCTTTGATCTCAGTGAGGAATGTGCGGATCCACCGCCTTCCTCACACTCTCGGCCGGGGGACTACGCCGAAAATCAAGATTCACGGAAGATCGAAGGTCTTCCTTCACCGGGAATCTTCAATTCCCTGTGTTCTCGAACTCGCTATCGCTCGTTCAGCGAAGGTCTTCGACATTCTCGACTCCCTCCGGTCGTTCCCCCGGACCCCTGATTTAGGATAGGATCGGGGAAGTGAGACGAGGATATCCCGAGGGGGAGATGTCATCCACCCCCTATCCTAATGAAGGGGGGACCGGGGGGCTTTGCCCCCCGGAGAAGGGCGGCGGCACACCTTATCATCCCGCCGTACCCATACTTTTCTGATGACAAAACAGGACAACCTTGAAGTGAAACGGTTCGCCGGCGTCGCCGCGGCCGGGCGAGTCGAGGACGGCATGGTGGTCGGCCTCGGCACCGGGTCGACGGCAAACTATGCGATCCAGAGGATAGGAGAACGGATCAGGGACGAAGGGATCTCCGTCGTCGGCGTGCCGACCTCGTATCAGTCGGCGTTCAGGGCACGGGCCGCCGGCATCAGGGTGGCAGACCTCACCGACTGCCCCGAGATCGACCTCACCATCGACGGTGCCGACCAGGTGGACGCCGCCTTCAACCTGATCAAGGGTGGCGGCGCAGCGCACACACGGGAGAAGTGCGTCGCCGACGCCTCTAAGCGTATTCTTATCGTCGTCGACGGGTCAAAACTCGCAGAAAACCTCTCCGTGCCGGTGCCGGTGGAGGTCGTTCCGTACGCGTCGGCCCTTGTCGCGCAGCATGTCAGGGCCCTGGGCGGCGTCCCTGTCCTGAGGGAGGGAGTGAAAAAAGACGGCCCGGTCATCACGGACAACGGAAACTTTGTCATCGACTGTGCATTTGGAATAATCGGGGATCCGGCAGGGCTTGGTACCCGCCTGAACACGGTCCCCGGCGTCCTGACCTGCGGGTTGTTCACCGAATACCAGGAAAAGATATCGGTCCTGATCGGTGAAGCAGGGGGATGCAGGATCCTTACGAGGAGATAAGCCCTCTTGCCTTTTCGATTAAGGCAAGCTGGGTATCAACTTCTTTTTTCTTGGTCTTCTCGATGACGTCGATGATCTCGTTGATAGGCTTTGCAAGAGTGTAGATCTTGACAGGCCGCCCTTTGCTCTCCGCCTTGCTTTCGCGGGAGTTGATCCACTTCTTCTCCTTGAGATAGCGCATGGCGATGCTGACCTCGGGTTGGCGGAGGTCGGTGCCGCGCTCGATCTCACGGGACGTGGCCTCATCGGTGTTGGCGAGGTACACCAGAACCTTGGAGACATTGCGCTTGATCCCGATATCGATGAGGAGGGTGGCGAACTCTTCTTCTCTCTGCGTAAAGTACAGGACTTCTTCTGCTCTCATTGTGTTCACCCAATTGCCTATATTATGTTATTATTTGTAATATATGAATATTAGCCATAGATATAATTTTTATTTCATGACGTGACACCGAAAAACAATCCCTGAACCACTCGGGGTGCTGGTCATGAAGAAAGAGTCGGAAGACCGCGCCAGACAGGGGAAGCACCTGCCCTATTATATTGGGCAGGTAATTAAAAAAGGTTATAGTTTAGAGGAGACCGAGGTTCGAGAGATCGGCGATAATTTTCTGCACCGCGAGCCGTGCATCCTCTGGCTGCTTGCCACCGGTAATGATCAGTTTACCGGATCCGAAGAGGAGAACGACAACCTTTGGATCTTCCAGACGGTAGACAAGGCCGGGAAACTGCTCGGGCTCGTATTCGATGCGGTCGAGGTTGAAGCCGATAGCGATCTTGTTCAGGTTGATGGGCTTTCCAAGGTCGGCAGAGGTGACGATGTTCTGGATGGTGTAGGTGAGGTGCTCGTCGATCGCAATCCCGAGGTCACGGAGTTTGCCGCCGAGGATCTCAAGGCCCCGGGTGAGGCTGTCCACGCTCTTTGCACCGGTCAGGACAACCTTGCCGGATCCAAAGACCAGAGCCGCGATCTTCGGGTCCTGCATCCTGATGACCACACCAGGGAAACGTTTCTTGTTGTAGTCTGCCCCCGGTATCCGGGATGAAATGACAGGGAGGTCAAGGGAATCGGTTACTTTGGCAGAGGCAACGATATTTTCTATTTTCAGGGATTCCTCTGGGGTACCGTGCATGTTATAAATGACGTAAAAAAGCTATATAAAGAGTTGGGTACTCAGTCCTCCAGAGTCGAGACATCTCCGAGGTCCATACCAAGTTCCTTTGCCCTGAGTACCCGCCGCATGATCTTGCCGCTCCGCGTCTTCGGGAGGGAGTCGACGAACTCGATCTCAGAGGGCATCGCGATCGGGCCGACGGTCATCCGCACATGGTAGCGGAGGTCGGCCTTGAGGCGGTCGCTGCCGGCATGTCCCTCTATGAGAATGACGAAGGCCTTGATCTGGTTGCCTTTCACCGGGTCGGGGATGCCGATCACCGCCGCCTCGGCGACCGCGTCGTGGGAGACGAGGGCTGACTCCACCTCGGCGGTGCCGATGTTGTGCCCGGCGACGATGATCAGGTCGTCGGCACGGCCGATGACCATGATGTTGCCGTCGTGTCCCTTCACCGCAAGGTCGGTGGCCGTATACACCCGGTTGATGGTCGTCCAGTACTTCCGGTACCGCTCGTCATTTTTGTAGACTGTCCTGAGCATTGCGGGCCAGGGCTCCAGGAGGACGAGGTAGCCGCCGTTGCCGGGTTCGACCGGGTTACCGTCGCGGTCCACGACATCGACGACGACACCCGGGATCGGCCGCCCGGCAAAACCCGGTCGCATCGGTTCGCCGACCATCGTCGTGATCATGTGCATTCCTGTCTCCGTCTGCCACCAGGTGTCCACGATCGGGCAGCGGTCCTTCCCGATGTGGCGGTAGAACCACTCGAAGGCCTCAGGGTTCAGGGGTTCGCCGACCGAGGCGAGGATACGGAGGGAACTGAGGTCGTACCTGTCGGACCACTGTTCGCCGACCCGCATGAACATCCTGATCGCGGTCGGTGCCGTATAAAAGACTGTGATGCCGTAGTTCTGGATGATCTTCCACCAGATGCCGGGGTCAGGATAGTCGGGCGTCGTCTCGGTGACAAAGACCGTGGACCCGTTCAGGAGGGGGCCGTAGACGACGTAACTGTGGCCGGTGATCCAGCCGGGATCGGCGGTGCACCAGTAGACGTCGTCCTCTTTGAGGTCGAGGACGTACTTCGTCGTGTACTGGGTGCCGACCGCGTAGCCGCCGCAGGTATGGATGATCCCCTTCGGGGTGCCTGTCGTCCCGCTCGTGTACAGGAGGAAGAGTGGGTCTTCGGCGTCCATCACTTCGGGCTCGCAGACTGCAGGTTCGTTCTCCATCAGTTCGTCGAAGTCGAGTTCCATCTCTGAGTGGAGTTCGACCTTCGGGCGGTCGCGCCGCAGCACGACGACGGCCTCGACGCTCGGGGCATTGACGACGGCCTCCTCGACGATGGACTTGAGCTGGATCGCCTTGCCCCGTCGCATGGAGACGTCGGCCGTGACCACGACCTTCGAGCCCGAGTCGCGGATCCGCTGGTTGAGGGCGCCGACGCCAAAGCCCCCGAAGACAACAGAGTGGACGGCCCCTATCCGTGCACAGGCGAGCATGGCGACGATCTGTTCAGGGACGACGGGCATGTAGATGCAGACCCGGTCCCCTTTCCTGACGCCGATCTTTTTTAAAGCGTTTGCAAAGCGGCAGACCGCCCGGAGGAGCTGGCTGTAGGTGTACACCTTCTCCTCACCCTCTTCTCCTCTCCAGAAGACGGCGACCTTGTTGGCCCGTCCGTCCCGCACATGGCGGTCGAGGCAGTTGTGGGTTATGTTAAGCTTCCCGCTCAGGAACCACTTCGCATAGGGGAAGTCCCAGTCCATGATGCGGTCGAACGGCTCGAACCATTCGATCTCTGCTGCGCGAGTCCTCCAGAACTCCCCGGGGTCCTCAAGATACTTCTGGTACGCCGCCCGGTAATCTCCGATCCATGATCTCTCCCTGTACGAGGGGTCAGGTTCATAATATCGCGGCGCCTCCAGGGGCACAGCAAAATCCTGTTCTGTCATGCTCACCTCCGATTTTACATGATCGAATGTGATGGTTTTATTAAATATTTTGTGGTTCAAAGAATTTTTCAGTTTTTCAAGAAACGGAGTTAGATACATGGAATTGGAGCGCGCCGGGGAAACTACATGATCATCAGTGATGGATCGCGCATCGCCCCTATAAGACACGGTTTTTAAAAAAATTCCCGGAATTGCACGAAATCTCCCCTGCATGCACCACGAACCCCTGCTCAGGCATGCCAAATCATCGACGATCGCCGACACGCGCTTCCACAAATTCAAAAAGGTCTTAAAGGGGAGACTCCGACACTATGGTATCAACCCAATACATATTTCACACCTGCGCATGAACGGAATATGAACGAGTTCAGAACCGCTAATCCCCCATCTGGAACAGTATATGCATTATCAGGATCATGGAGGAGCGTGCGGTTCGGACACAATTCCCGCTGTCAGGAACAATTCCCACCCAGGAGAGAGGAAGTTTATGGCAAAAAGAATGCTCAGCGAGGCAGAGGGGTACGAACTCCTCCAGAAGTATGGCGTTCCGACCCCCCGCTTCAAGATTGTAACCAGTCCTGAAGAGGCCTCAAAAGCGGCGTCGGCCTGTGGATATCCGGTCGTCATGAAGATCATCTCCCCCCAGATCGTGCACAAGAGCGATGCGGGCGGCGTGGTTGTGGGGATCTCGTGTGCAGACGAAGCAAAGAAGGCCTTTACGAAGATCGTCGAGTCAGCGAAAGAATATAACCCTGACGCCGATATCAAGGGTGTCATCGTCGAAGAGATGGCAAAGCCTGGCCTCGAACTGATCCTCGGCGGCAAGACCGACCCGGCCTTCGGCAAGGTGATCACCTTCGGCATGGGCGGGACTCTCGTCGAACTCATGAAGGACGTCACCCTCCGCATCATCCCTGTTCAGGAGTGTGAGATCAGGTCGATGGTCCATGAGATCAAGGCCTATCCTCTCATCAGCGGGTACCGCGGCATGAAACCGAAGGACGAGGAGACCCTGGTGACGATCATCAGCGGCGTCGCACGGTTCTTCGAGGAGAACCCGCAGGTAGTGGAGTTCGACATCAACCCCCTGAGACTCTACGAGTCAGGCGCCTGCGCCGTGGACGCCAGGGTCATCATCGATGACGAGTACCGCCCGCCGGTGAGGAAGGAACGCACGCACGTCCCGCCCGAATACTTCACCCCCCGCTCGGTTGCGGTCATCGGCGCCTCCTCTGACCCGACGAAGATGGGCTTTGCCGTCCTCCACAATCTCCTCCACTTCCCCGGCCAGATCTACCCGGTGAACAACAAGCGCACCGACGTGCAGGGACTCAAGGCCTACCCGACAGTGACGTCGATCCCGAACCCGGTCGACCTTGCCGTGATCACCGTCCCTGCCGTCCAGGTGCCGAAGGTGATGCAGGAGTGCGGCGAGAAGGGTATCCCCCTTGTCGTGGTCATCACCGCCGGTTTCAAAGAGACCGGGGCCGAGGGCAAGGTGCTCGAAGACCGGATGCTCGAGATCGCACGCTCGTACAATATCAGGATCATCGGCCCGAACTGCCTTGGCATGATCATCCCGCCGCGGGGCCTGGACACCACCTATGTGCACGAGTCGCCGAACCCCGGTTCGGTCGCTTTCATCTCGCAGTCCGGAGCCATCATCAACACCGTCGTGGACTGGAGCCTCAAGCAGGACATCGGTTTCTCGGCGGTCTTCTCGGTGGGCAACCAGGCCGACCTCGACTTCCTCGACTACCTGACCTTTGTGGGGCAGGACAAGAGCACACGGTCGATCATCCTCTACATCGAGCAACTCCCTGACGGACGGGAGTTCATGGAGATCGTGCGCGAGGTGGCGAAGAAGAAGCCGGTCGTTGCGATCAAGTCAGGCTCCTCGCAGAAGGGACAGAAGGCGGCATCCTCCCACACGGGTTCGCTCTCGGGCTCGTATGAAGTGTACATGGAGGCCTTCAGGGAGGCGGGCGTGATCCCGGTCAGAGCACTGCGGGGCGCCTTCGAGGTTGCCGAACTCTGCTCCTCTCCAAACGGCTATCCCAGGGGACGGCGGGCGATCGTCATCACCAATGCCGGTGGTTTTGCCGTCCTCTCCTCGGACTATGCCGAGATGTACGGTGTCGACCTGATCGAACTCCCGCCCGCGATCCTAGAAGAACTCAACCAGATCCTCCCGGACTACTGGAGCCACGCGAACCCCCTCGACCTCCTCGGCGACGCCTCGGAGAAGCGTTTCGAGCAGGTCTTCGACATCCTTGCGCGGCACTCCGACCTCTGGGACATCGCCTTCGTCGTCGGTTTCCCAAACCTTGTCCTGGACTCGGCCGACTTTGCGAAGCAGATCATCTCCTTCACCGAAAAGACAAACAACCTCGTCGTCGGCACCCTCCTTGGCGGCGAGTGCATGGACGCGGGCCAGAAGATCCTGAAGGAGCACAACATCCCGAACTTCGACGAACTTGAGCAGACCTTCAAGGTTGTCGGCCGCGTTGTCTGGCAGCGCTGCCGGGCACGGTCGATCGGTCTGCCATAATATTTTCTTTTTTCTGGAGTGGCAGGACGGGGGGCGCTGTCCCCCTCTTGAAACCCTTCAGTCTGTGGCACATCATAGACTTTCTCGACTCCCTCCGGTCGTTCCATTGGACCCCGGGATTGAACGGGGAAGCGCGAAGAGAACCATGCTAAGGGGGAGCATTGCCGTCCACCCTATGTTCTAATCGAGGAGGGAACGACGCTATAATCTACCCCTCCAGATCTCCGCTCTGTCTTCCCCGGGGTCAATCGCAGGTGGGGGTCCGGGGGCCAAAGCCCCCGGTCTGTGCTTAGGGGGAAGGCGGTTGATCGACGCTCCCCTCCGCAGCCTCAAAAATCGAAGACTCAATGATGGGAAAGACAGCAGGTCCACGCATCACCCCGCACGGTACAGAGTATCCATCGACCGAAGTGCGAGAGTCTCTCCCGCCCATCCTCACCCCTTTTTTCCGCGACCTCTCGCCCGGGTACCGTTCAGAAGATGACCATCCCGGCAAGGGAGCACATACTATTATCACCGCGAAGGATCATGTAGCGGCGGGATAGAAATGGAAAGCAGCAGGTTGTATGTCGGAAACCTGACATATTCGGTAACCGAAGAAGATTTGAAAGACCTCTTCTCCAGCTACGGAGATGTAAAAAGCGTTAAAATTATTGGGGACAAGGGGTTCGGGTTCGTCGAGATGAGCACAAAGGAGGAGGCCGAGAAGGCAAGAGACGCCACGAATGGAACCGAATTCGTCGGACGCACCTTGCGGGTGGAAGAAGCACAACCGCCACGCCCCAGAAGGGAATACCCGAGATACTAGGGTTTTTCCCTCAGACCCCTTTTGAACGGGAAGACTATTCAGGCATTTTTACGAAAAATACCGGAGGTGTTTTTCATGGCGACCTCTCCTTCTCCGAGGTCCCGGGCAAGGAGAGTATCGAGATCAGCCCCGGCCTCCGTCCTGATCAGGACAAACCTTTTGCTCACCGATGCAGTTGCCGCCGCCGCCGTCTTCATCACGAGGATGATCACCCTGACCGCGTCCTCCGTACCGCCGTCCTTCCACCCCTCCCTGATGGAGGCGAGGGCAATAGCCTGTGCGGCCCTGTTCCCGAGGACGACGAAGGTGCTGCCCGTACCTTTCCCGGTCAGTCTGCCGCACGATCCTTCGAACTCGGCGATGGCGTACCGCCCTGCCGTGGCATAGAGCCTCCGTGCCCTGACGGTCCCGCCCACCGTCTCTCTCACCTCACCGACAAGGACGCCGTCCTGTTCTCTCACTTTCTCCCGGCCGTCCCTGACGACGACGCCCACCCCGAGAGCCTCGGCCCGCCTGTACAGGTCGTTGTCGGCTACGAGGCCGCCTCCATACAGTTCTTTTTCCAGGGCCTGGACGGCGGTCTCGTCGCCCCAGAAAAAGATCTCCCGCATGTCGCCTGCCATCACGGCGCTTTTCGACCCGACAAAAGCGATCACAAGACTCATCCCGCCAACCCCGCCGACAGGTGCTGATCCTTCAGGCATCATGAATCTATCCCGGACAGAGACCAGAACAGAGTCCGCAGAGGCGGGCGCCGTCATCGGCAGACTGATATAGGGGACTGGAGATAGTGACCGCCGGACACAAACCAGGCACACATGTATTCTGTTCTCTACGTTGACGACGAGCCGGCGCTCCTTGAGATCGGTAGGCTCTTCCTTGAGCAGTCGGGACATCTCTCTGTCGACACCACACTCTCAGCGGCGGAGGCGATCGCCATGATGCAGGCCGGGAAATATGACGGCGTCATTTCTGACTACCAGATGCCGGGAATGGACGGCATTGAACTCCTCAAACATATACGCGCACATTTCGGCGAACTCCCTTTCATCCTCTTCACCGGCAGGGGCAGGGAAGAGATGGTGATCGAGGCCCTGAACAGCGGGGCCGATTTTTATCTCCAGAAAGGGGGGGATCCGGTCTCCCAGTTCGCCGAATTGGAGCACAAGATCAAACTGGCCATCGAGCGGAAACAGACGCGGGACGAACTCGCCGAGTCCAGACGGCGGATGGCCGACGTGATCAATTTCCTCCCGGATGCCACCTTCGCCATCGACCTCGAAGGGACGGTGATCGCCTGGAACAGGGCGATGGAGGAGATGACCGGCGTACGGAGTGAAGAGATCCTTGGGAAGGGAGACTTCGAGTACGGCATCCCCTTTTACGGGGAGAGACGGCCCATCCTGATCGACCTTGTCCTGAAGGAAGACGAGGAGATCGAGAAGAAATATCCCCATGTCGTACAGAGCGGCACCAGACTTGTCTCTGAATTTTTCATCCCCCATCTCTATGACGGGAGGGGGGCCTATCTCTGGTTCATTGCGTCCCCGCTGTGCGATACAAAGGGGAACGTCATAGGTGCGATTGAATCTATCAGGGATGTCACCGAGCGGAAAAAAGCGGAGGAGGAAACAGAGGCGGCACACCAGAAACTCTTCGATATCATCGATTTTCTTCCCGACGCCACTTTCGTCATCGACCGCGGCGGCAGGGTCATCGCATGGAACCGCGCCATTGAAGAGATGACCGGGACGCGGAAGGAGGAGATGCTCGGGAAAGGGGACCACGCATATGCCGTCCCCTTCTACGGGAAACCGATGCCAGTCCTGATCGACCTGGTCATGACACCGGACGCCGAACCTGAGGCGGAGTACGAGATGTTCAGGCGCGAAGGTGACACAGTTGTTGCCGAGATGTCCATCCCATCTCTCAACACGGGACGCGGGGCATCTCTGTGGGGGAAGGCCTCCCCCCTCTATGACAGTCGGGGAGATATCATCGGGGGGATCGAGTCACTCAGGGACATTACCGGATACAGACAGGCAGAGTCTGCCCGCCTGCATGCGATCGCACGAGGGTCTCCGATCCCCCAGTTCGCGATCGACAGAAACCATCGCGTCGTGTACTGGAACGGGGCGCTGGAAGCGTACAGCGGCATCAAGACCGGAGATATTGTCGGCACGAACGAGCACTGGAGGGCATTTTACCCGGACGAAAGACCGTGTCTTGCAGACCTGCTCATCGACGGCGAAGGCGAGGAGAGCATGATCGCTCGCTGGTATAAGGGGAAGTACGCACTGTCGGGCCTGGTCGGGGGCGCCTACGAGGCGACCGACTTCTTTCCCACCCTGGGCGAAGAGGGAACATGGCTGTACTTCACCGCCGCCCTGATCCGGGACGAAGAGGGGGAGATAATCGGCGCCGTGGAGACTCTCGAAGACATCACCGATCGGAAACAGGCAGAAGAACAGATCCGGATATTTCAGCGTTTTGCCGAAACGTCAGGGCAGGGCTTCGGTATGGCGACGCGGGAAGGCACCATCACCTATGTCAACCCCACAACCTGCCGGATGCTCGGAAAGGCGAAACCGGAGGAGATCCAGGGCACGTCGGTCTTCAGGTATTATCCCCCGGAGATCTCGGAGAGGCTGGAAAAAGAGATCATCCCCGCCGTTCTCGAAGAGGGGCAGTGGGTGGGCGAGCTGACTCTCGTCAACGCGCAGGGAGACCATATCCCGATCATTGAAAACTTCTTTGTGATACCCGATGATTTCGGAAGGCCTCTCTATCTTGCCAACGTCATCACAGACATCTCCAGACTCAAACAGGCAGAGGAGGCACTGAAGGCGTCGGAGGAGAGGTACAGGACACTCTTCGAGAACAGTGGGAGCCCCCTGATCATCGTCGAGGAGGATACCACGATCTCCCTCGTCAACAGGGAGTTCGAGAAGATCAGCGGCTGTACGAAGGAAGACGTGGAAAGCAGGATGAGCTGGACGGATTTTATCGCGGACCCGGCAGAGTTGGAGTGGATGATGGAGTATCACCGCCTGCGCTGGACTGCGTCTGAGTCCACTCCCCGGGTCTTCGAGTGTCATTTCAGGGACAGGCATGGGAATGTCAGGAACGTCCTCGTCACCACTACGATGATGTCGGGGGCACGCCAGATCATTGTGGCTATCGTGGATATCACCGAGCGGAAAAAGGCCGAGGAGGCACTTCATCTTGCCGACCTGATCCATTCCATGCCGGATGCGATCTTCGCCGTCGACCGTGAAGGGAAGGTGATCGCCTGGAACAGGGCGATCGAGGAGATGACCGGCGTCCCGGCGGCCGAGATCATCGGGGAGGGTGAGCATGCGTATGCCGTCCCGTTCTACGGAGACAGGAGGCCCTTCCTTCTCGACCTCGTCTCCGCTTCCCCGGAGGAGATGGAGAGGCGGGGGTATAGGCGGGTCAAATGGCGCGGCGGTTTCCTCATTGCAGAGAGCGCCGACGCACGGCCGCGGGGGAGGGAGGTGATCCTTCAGGCATTTGCAGCCCCCCTGTACGACGAATCGGGGGAAAACGTCGGCGCAATCGAGGGTATCCACGACATCACCGACCTCAGGCATGCTGAACGGGCACTGCAGGAGAGCGAGGTCAAGTACAGGTCGCTCTTTGAATATGCCTATGACGCGATCTTTCTCATGCATGACGGCATGATCACCGACTGCAATCCCCGGGCCCTGGAAATGTTCGGGTGCACGCGGGACGAGTTTGTCGGCAGCCCGCTCTCCATTTTTGCACCGCCTCTCCAGCCAGACGGCTCTGACTCGGGGGCGAAGGTCGCCGGGAAGATCAGGGGGGCGCTTTCCGGGGAGGCGCAATTCTTTGAGTGCAGTTGTCGCACCCACGACAGGCGACCTTTTTACGCGGAGGTGAGCCTGAACCGGATCCAGCTGGGAGAGGATATATTCGTGCAGGCGATCGTCCGCGACATCACCGCACGCAGGGACGCCGAAGAGGCGCTGAAGAAAAAGACGTACGACCTGAACGAACGGGTCAAAGAACTGAAATGCCTGTACACGATCTCAAAGATCCTGGGCAGACCCGAAACAGGGTTCGATGCACAGATGCAGAAGGTCGTGGACATCATACCCGACGCATGGCAATATCCGGGAGTGACGGCCGCCCGGATCACCCTGGACGGGAGGGTGTACCAGACTGCCAGATTCAGAAAAACAGGGTGGATGCAGTGCCAGAAAGTTCTTGTCAACAGCAGAGAGGCGGGGACAATAGAGGTCGGGTACCTGGAAGAACGGCCTGAGCGTGACGAGGGGCCGTTTTTAAAAGAAGAGCGGAGCCTTATCACCAGTATCGCCCAGCGGATAGGGGGGTACATCGAGCGCAAGCAGGCTGAGGAGGCGCTCAGCGCTTCGGAAACTGAGTTAAGAGCGGTGTTGTCGGGCATGACCGACATCGTCATCGTCCTCGATGCGGAGGGGCGCTGTCTGAAGGTCGCACCGACGAACCCGCCCCCTTTCCTCAGGCCGGCCGGCGAGTTGTGCGGAAAGACGCTTGACCAGGTGTTCCCATCCATGCAGGCAGAAGCGGTCCCCGGCGCTATCCTGCAGGCGCTGGAGACAGGGGAGCCGGTTGCGATCGAGTATGGTATGCGGGTCAGGAACCGGGAGGTCTGGTTTGCCGCCGTCATCTCCCCAATGACGGAAGATTCGGTGGTCCTCGTGGCGCGGGACATCACAGAGCGCAAGCAGGCGGAGACGGCGGTCCAGACGGCGAACAAAAAGCTCAACCTCCTCTCCAGCATCACGCGGCATGACATCCTCAACCAGATCACGGTGCTGCGGGGGTACATCGAACTCGCCAGGATGGAGACGACAGACCCGACGCTGCTCAACTATATTGCCCGGGAGGAGACGGCCACCTGGGCGATACAGCGCCAGATCGAGTTCACCCGCGATTACCAGAATATCGGCGTCACCTCGCCGCAGTGGCAGGACGTGCACCGGGTCATCGCCCGCGCCGTCCGCGGCCTTGACCTCGGCAGGGTCGAACTCTCAATCGAGTTCGACGAGGTCGAGGTCTATGCCGATCCCCTTCTCGAAAAGGTCTTTTTCAACCTGGTGGACAACGCCCTCAGGTACGGCGAAAAACTCACAAAGATCCGGTTCTCCGGTCGAGAAGGGGAGGAGGGGCTCACCATCGTCTGCGAGGACGACGGCGTCGGCATCCCCGCAAAGGTGAAGGAGGCGATCTTCCGGCGGGAGTATTACAAGAACACCGGGCTTGGCCTCTACCTCTCCCGGGAGATCCTGGCCATCACCGGCCTCACGATCACGGAGACCGGCGAGCACGGGAGGGGAGCACGCTTCGAGGTCTTCGCGCCGCGCGGGGTGTACCGTTCGGTCAAAAAGAGGAAGAGGATGACGACGCCGGCGGGGTGAGAGGTTTCGTCCCGACCAGACTGCCGAGAGCCATTGTGATAGGGCAGGGATACGCACTCCTCTCAGGGATAAGGTGGATCTATCGACATGAGCATGAAGGTTTACCATGAGCATATCCCAAAACTCTCGTTCATTCCCTCCCACCTCTGCATGCAGGGATCGGGAGAAAAGATCATGATCGGGTCGATGTCTTCTCGAATTCCATGACGACGAATCGTGCGAAACCACTGCCTTCCCCCACCTCTCCGCCGGGGGACTGACGCCCCCGGACCCCCGAAACAGGATAGGGTCGGGGAAGAGAGATCCTGATGAAGGAGATTGCCCTCCGCCCCCTATCGCAATGATGGGGGTCGGGGGGAAGGAGCGATAGCGACCGTGAGAAAATCTCTGATTTTCGAGTGAAACCCCCCGGACAAGACGCCAGAACAGGATTTTTCAGAACCGGATGTGAGTCCTTTCATCGGCGTGCATGAAGGTTCGGATCAGTTCTGGGATGACCTCCATGAATGCCGCCTGAAACTCCGTTTCGTACCCGATTCTACAAAGTCTGGCCCGGGAGACGTCCCGCAGATCCTATCCTGTGGTGCCCTCATGTTAGAACATAAGGATGTGGTCCCGTGGGACATGGCCCGGGTCAAATACGCCAGGATCTGCCTCCGATCAGGGGATCCCACATCCCATTCGGGGCCATATCGGGGAGATCCTGCGATCCTGGCATACCGGGGGCCATGGGCAGAACAAGACGAAATCCGGCAGGACTCAACGCCCTCAGGCCCTGGGTATGATTGTGGGTAATGTTTCCCTCTCCCGGCCTCCCCTGGTGCCGGGGAGGAGGAGGGAGCGGGGCTGGAAATTGCCCCGATCCGGGCTCTGGGGATACCCTTGGGATGAGGATTTCTACAAACACTCAAAACCAGAACAATTTCTCCAGAAGAGCAGAATGATGCTCTAAAACGACATTCGTAAGAGGATCAGAAATGTATCAGAAGTAATGCGAGGGAAGGGATTCGAACCCTCGAACACCTACGTGACAAGGCCCTCAACCTTGCGCCTTTGACCTGGCTTGGCAACCCTCGCCCGAAAATGAGGGACAGGAACCTGTGTGTTCCCGCTGTTTCTATAGATTGGTATTCCTAGGATTTAATCGTATTCACGCCAGGTGTGCCCGCACTCGGTGCAACGGAAGAAACGCACCTCGCTCTCATCGGCAGAGCGGAGCTGGCGCAGCCACCAGAAGGCGAGGTTGTTCTCGCACTTCGGGCACCTGACCTGGATCGTCGGGAGGGTCTTTACCTTCTCCTCTTCGTCCACGATCGTGATCTCTTTCTCCACGCGGGTGGTCGTGATCTTCATCCCGGCCTCACTCTCAATGGCCTGGATATAGCCGCACCTGCGGCACTTCATCTGCCCCCCGGACGAGATCATCATGGTGTTGCACTTTGGACAGAATATCATTCAGATATTATTGGGAGGCATGCCTGATTAAGACTTGGTTGGCGGATCATGCACGGTATAGAAGGGTTCTGCCGCAGATTGAAGGGCGAGATCGGCCGCCTTAAGAACTCTTAATTAGGTGAGTGGGACAAATAGTGGGTGATGGACGAATACCTTCTCTTTGCAGCGTTCGCCTTATTTGTTCTCTTCCTCATACCCGGACGCCACCGGCCGTATGCAGGCATCGGCGGCTGGCTCTCAATGTCCCTCTACCTCTTTGCAGAGGTTCCCTATTTCCTCTCCATCAACAACTTTCTCTACCCGACACTCGCCCTCCTCTCCATCCCCTTCCTGTACGTGACAGCGAAAAGACTGCTCGCCGGGGACGACCATATCACCCACCTCACCCGCGCCGCTGCCGTCGCCGTTCTCCTGTACCTCCCCTTCGCCTACACGCCCCTCGGTCCCTGGTTGATCCAGATCGTCATCGACCAGATCGGCTGGTGCCTCTCTGCTCTTGGTATCGCCTATACCATGCCTGAATGGGACATGTTTGCCAGGAACGGCCTGAAGGTCCAGATCATCCTCGGGTGCACCGGCATCCAGAGCATCGCTATCATGCTCGGCGTCGCCGCCGCCGTCCCGACCGACCTGCGGCAGAAAGCCATCGCCGCCCTTCTCATCGTCCCGACGATCTATCTCCTCAACATCGGGAGAAACATCTTCGTGATCCTCGCGTATACAGGACAGTGGTTCCCGTACCTCCCCGAGATCGCAAGCAACGGAGAATACGGCTACGAGAGTTTTTTCTGGGCCCACAACGTCCTCTGCGAACTCGGGGCGCTGGTGGCCCTGATCGTCATCGCGTACGCCCTCTTTATCATCATGCCCGGCCTTGCGGCGATGGCAGACGGCCTGTATCAGGCCTTCCGCGACGACCTCACCGGCGCGATCTCCCGGCCTCAGGGGAGCGACCTTGAGAGGTAGGCGATCCTCTGGATCGCCGAGATGTTCGTGCAGACCGCAATGAGGATCACTGCAAGCCCGGGGAAACCCGCAACAGCGCCGACGATAAGAGCGATCAGGGTCTCGGGACGGCCGAAGAAACCGACGCCCTCAAGGGGGTCGTGGATCTTCCCGTCCACCCTCTCCGTAAACCCGACCTCGGCATAGACCACCGGTTTGATGAAGGTGTTCATCATCGAACCGAAGATGGCGACGGCGACGACGGCGAAGTCCGCGGCAGGCGGAAGAGGGAAGTACCCGGAGACGACCGCCACACCGGAAAGCCCGATGCCGAGGAGAGCAAGGGCGTCGACATATTTGTCAAAGACCCAGTCGATGACCGCCCCGAACTTCGTCTGGCAGTGCTTCTTCCGCGCCACGGTGCCGTCCACCAGGTCAAGGATGGCCGAGACAAGGAGGAGGAGGGCGCCTGGAAGAAACAGGCGCTCGGCAAAGGCGACCGCACAGCAGATCCCGGCAAGAAGAGAGAGATACGAGATCTGATTGGGACTGATGCCGGCCCTGACAAAAAAATCAGCGATCGGCTCGAGTTTTGATATGAGACGCGGCCTCAGCGCCGTTATATTCATGACAGGATAGTGGAACTGCCATGAGGATAAGCATTGCTTCGCCGGGATACCTGACCATACCCTCTTTTAAACCCCGGGGTGATATTAAACTGAGATTATGTCTGCTCCATCACTACGGCCCCACGTGCTGATGATGTCGGAGATCACGGTCGACGGGAAGCTGACGCTCAAAAGAGGCGCTTCCAGCAAGATTCTCATGAAACACATGGCCCATGAGACTGAGATCCTCCTCCACAAGACCCGCGCAGAGTGTGATGCCATCATGGTCGGGTCGCACACCATCGCCATCGACAACTCCTTCCTGACCGTCAGACTGGCGCCGGGAAAGAGCCCGATCCGGGTCATCCCATCGAGCATGGCCGACATCCCCCTCACCGCCAACGTGCTCAACCGCGACGCCCGGACGGTGATCGCCGTCTCCGAACAGGCCCCCACTGAGAAGGTCGCCGCCCTCCGGGAGAAGGGTGTCGACGTCGTCGTCTGCGGGAAGACACACATCGACCTCCCTGAACTGATGGCAGTCCTC
Source organism: Methanofollis ethanolicus (assembly GCF_001571385.1). Lineage (NCBI taxonomy): Archaea > Methanobacteriati > Methanobacteriota > Methanomicrobia > Methanomicrobiales > Methanomicrobiaceae > Methanofollis > Methanofollis ethanolicus. Next base: position 1,237,808 of record NZ_BCNW01000001.1, read on the forward strand.
AGGAGAGACTACGGCGTCAAAAAGATGATGATCGAGGGCGGGCCGACCCTCAACTGGCACATGCTCAGGCATGGTCTGGTCGATGAGATCCGGCTCATCCACCTCCCCTTCATCGTGGGCGGCGAGGACACTCCCTCCCTTGTCGGCGGGATGCACATCGAGTCGGAGGACGAGATGATCCGGCTCAGACTCCTGCGCCATTACCTCTGCGGGAGTAATCTGGTGACCGAATACGCCGTCAATTACGGGGACTGAGTGGTGATGAACAGCCTCCTTGCCGATATCGAACGCGCACAGAGGCGCCGGAGGCTGAAAAAGAATCTCGGCATTCTTGCCGTCGCCGTCCTCGTCGCTGCGGCCGTCGCTGTCGCCGTACTGTTCATGTCGCCGATCGGTGAGGGCGACGTCGCCGTCATCCGCGTCGAGGGGACGATCCTTGCTGGCGACTTTTCGGGTGGCGGGTATGCAGGGAGCGAGTATGTCGGGCGCGAAGTCCGCGCCGCGGCCGACGACCCCTTTGTCAGCGCGATCGTATTGCGCGTCAACAGCCCGGGCGGCAGTCCGGCGGCGGCGCAGGAGATCGTGCGCGACCTGGAGTATGCACGGGCGAAAAAACCGGTCGTGACCTCGATGGGAGATGTCGCCGCTTCGGCTGCCTATATGATCTCGGCGCACACCGACAGGATCTACCTTTCGCCGGATACGATGACCGGGAGCATCGGGGTGATCTGGCTCTTCCCCGACGAGAGCGAGTGGATGGAAACAGAAGGGAGGAAGGTCGAGGTGGTGAAGTCGGGAGAGCAGAAGGACATGACCTCTCCGTACCGCCCCCTGACCGCAGAAGAGCAGTCCTATGCGAGACAACTCGTGAACGAGAGCGCCGACGACTTCATCGCCGACGTGACGGCGCAGCGGCCGGTGAAGCGCTCGGAGATCGAATCCGCCCGCCTGATACGGGGCGAGGAGGCGATCGGCATCGGCCTTGCCGACGAGGTGGGCAACCTCTATGACGCTATCGAGGGGGCCCGCACCCTCGCCGCCGTCAGATCATCGCCAGGGGATCTGCCTTCATAAACTCCCGGCAGATCGTCGTCGCATAGTGGCCGGGCGGGAGGGTGAAGGCAAGGGCGACGTCCTGCCCCGTCACCTCGGTCGCAATCTCTGTTTTCACGTTGATGGGCCGGAGGGTTCCGGCATAGTGGAGGTGCACGAACGCACCGGCACGCTCGAAATGGTCCGCGGTGATCCCGTCCTCGGCAAGGAGCGCCGCCATCCTCTTGTCGTTCCTTCCCTCGGTGCGGAACGACCCGGCACCGGGGAGGAAGAGGGCCACGGCGCACCTGCCGCGGCCGATATGGACGGAGACAATCCGGCGGTTCGCTTCGGTCACGATGTCCTCCCTGCCGTTTGTGAAGACAAGACGCTCGCCGGGCAGGGGTTCGTCGAGTCCGGTGCCGTCGGCGCAGCGGAGGGAGAGGACGCGGTTGAAGAGCCAGGACTGGTAGGCCGAGACGAACATGGAGAGGAGTTTTGGCGGGAGGTTCTGGAGAGCCCCACCCGAGTCGCCGGGGTGGGTGGCCAGGTACGAGAGTACCGAACGCTCAAAGCCGAGGTGGGCGGGGAAGGCGGCGATCGCCGCCTTCGCGTCGCGGGTCTCGATATAGGCCCGCCGCGTCTCCTGCACCTCGGGCGTCTCGTCAGGGCAGGCGAGGCCGACATAGGTGTCGACCGCGGCATCGTAGTCACCCCGCAGGATCTCCCGGCCGACAAGGTGGGTGACAGGCCGCACGACACCGAAACGCTGGAGGCCGAAGTAGTTTGGAAAACCTGCCGCCGCCGCAGAGACACAGGACGCAACCGTGCCGGCAAGGTCAGGGGCGGTGCAGTCCCGGATCGTGATCGCAAACCTGTTCCCCCCGAGGGCGCCGAGGGAGAGGGCGTGCTGGGTCATGCCGAGGGGCTCGATCTCCATGTCCTTGATATGGAGTTCCTTCACGGCCTCCGCCTCGCCGCCATAAATGGTGATGTACTGGGTGGTGAGGGCGTTCTTGTCCTTCGTGCCGGCCCAGGAGATCCGCCTGTGCGAGATGCCGAGGGCCGCCGCAATGGACTTCATGGCGTGCTGGTGCTCCCAGTTCCGCTTCGTGAGTTTGCAGAGGAGGTACGGCCCCTCGCCTGACGGCCCGCCGAGGGGCATCTCCTCGACTCTAAAGTCCTCGGGTTCCTTCCGCAGGACGCCGCCGATCCCGGGCGTTTCCGTGGCGTACCATGATATCCCGAGGGTGTCCTCCACGGGATAGGGCGTGTGCATCATAGGAGTTGCAGCCCGCCGGTGATGCGGTCGAGGTCCTCGCTCTTCGCCGGGCCGAGGCCGAGGGCGGTGACGGTGCCGGGCGGTATCTCGGTGAGCCCCGCGTCCTGTATGAGGGAACAGGGGATGCCGGCGGCTTCGGCCGCCATCTTCAGGGTGTGCAGGTCGCGCTCGCCCGGGACCTTCAGCGCCACCTTCTTCTGCCCCTCTGAGTACCACGCCTTCTTCGCCTCTTTTCCCGCGTGCTCGTAGGCGCCGATGGCGGCATGGGCCATCTGCACGCACTTCTTGCCGCAACTCATCTTGACATCGGCCCTGATGACCAGGCACTGCTTCCACTTGAATACGGGCACTTCAGACATCCTGATCTTGTTGGCGCGGCGGAGCAATAAGCCATGACCATATCCCCAGACCTCTGGTGATTTTTGGGAAGAGGTGCCGATGGATCTGTCTGCCCCAACTCCGGAGAGAACTTCCACGACTGGACCGATGCCGGGGGGTTCACTCAAAAACCTACGTTTCGTGGCACATCGAAGATGTGCCAGAACCGGAAAATGCTCTGCATTTTCCGCTTTCTCAAGCTCGCTCCGCTCGTATCTCCCTGGACCCCTACTCTGGATTGATCCAAAGAAAACAGAACAGAGATTCTGGAGAGGGGATTGCAGACCCCTGCCTATCCTAACACGGGGGACCGGGGGGCAACAACCCCCCGGAGGAATGCACTGATCCACTGCCTTCTCCATACAGGTCACCGGGGACTACGCCCCCGGTCCCCCACTCAAGATTGGCTCCGGGAAGGCAAGCAGGAGAATGGAATGAAGAGGTCGATTGTCATCCTTCTCTCCATCCTTAGGGACGAATCCCATGTTTATAGTGACGTTCAAGTAGGGAGGGGGGCAGAGTAATTCTGCATGTACGACGTTGCGGTGGTCGGGGCCGGGCCGACAGGGAGTGCGGCGGCGCGCGCCTGTGCGGAGGCGGGTCTCTCTGTCCTCTGCATCGAGGAACACGCATCACCAGGTTTTCCGGTCCAGTGCGCCGGTCTCCTCTCGGTCGAGGCCCTTGAAGAGTGCCGGGTTTCTGAGCGTCCGATCCTGAACAAGGTCAGCGGGGCAAGGATCGTCTCCAGCACCGGGACTGAACTCAGGTTCGACGCCGGAGTAACAAAGGCTCTGGTCGTCGACCGCGCATGCCTCGACGCCGAGATGGCGGCGGCCGCAGCAGACGCCGGGGCCGAGTTCTGGCCGAAGACCGCCGTTGTCGGGAGAGAAGAAGGACGTCTTATGACCCGCGGGGCTTTCGGGAGAAGGGACGTCGAAGCGCGGCTGTATATCGCTGCAGACGGGCCGCGGGGCGGGATGGCGCGCATGCTCGGCATGGCGCGGTCGCCGGTCTATCTATCCGGCATCCAGGCCGACGTCCCCCTCGACATGGATGCCCGCTTCGTGGAAGTCCACCCCGCCGCCGCCCCGCAGTTCTTCGGCTGGGTGATCCCGACGGGCGAGGGCCGGGCACGGGTCGGCCTCTGCGGCATGCGCAACGTGAAGGAGGACTTTCAGAAGTTCGCCGGGCCGTACATGACGAGTTGCACCCACCTTGTCACCGGCACAATCCCCCTCGGCCCGATGCCGCGGACGTACGGCCACCGGACTCTCTTTGTCGGCGACGCCGCGGGGCTTGCAAAGCCGACCTCGGGCGGCGGCGTCTATACGGGTGTGCGCTCGGCGCGGCACGCGGCCAGCGTCGCCCTCTCCTGCTGCGAGAGAGACGACTTTTCCGATGCCGCCCTCGCCGGGTACGAGCAGAAGTGGCAGGCCGACGTCGGCCGCGAACTCGCCCTCGGCATGCGTCTTTCCCGGCTGAGGCAGGAACTCTCCGCGGCGCAGACAGACGCTCTCATCGCAAAGATGGCCGACCCCGCGATCACCGACCTGATCGTGCGCTATGGCGATATGGACCGCCCCGGCATTCTTGCCCGCCGTCTTCTCACGAAACCATCCATCATTATGTCGCTTGGCACAATAGTCGGGCCTTCAGTACGCGCTTTTTTGAAAGAACTTGCAATCGGCGCGAATGGATAATACTTATATCCTGTAACGTGCTACTGAAGTATGGTCACCATGCACATTCCAGACGTCTTTATTCCCCTCTGGCAGAGCGCCATTTACTGGGTCATTGCTCTGATATTCGTCGGCCTCGCCTTGAGGTGGGCACGGAACGAACTCGACGACGAGAAAGTGCCTCTCATCGCCGTCCTTGCCGCCGGGATCTTCGCCATCCAGGCATTCAACCTCCCGGTCGGCATGGGAACAACAGGCCACCTTGTCGGCGGGGCCCTTGCGGCAATCCTCCTCGGCTCCCCCTATGCCGCGGTCTTCATCCTCACCCTCGTGCTCCTTGTCCAGGGTGTTGTCTTCGGGGACGGCGGACTCACGACAATGGGCGCCAACATCATCAACATGGGCGTCATCGGTGGGTTCGTCGGTTTCTACACCTACAAAGGAGTGATGGGCATTGCGGGGAACACCTACCTCTCCGCAGGCATCGCCGCCTGGTTCGCCTGCGTCATCCCGGCACTTGCAGCGTCAGTCGAGATGTTCCTCGCGGGCACCTTCCCTCTCGTCGAGGGCATGATCGCGATGGGCACCTACCATGCGGCTATCGGGATCATCGAGGCCATCATCACGGCAGGCGCGATCTACCTCATCGCCTCGGCGCGGCCTGACCTCATGAAGACAGTCGAGGGGGTGGCGGTATAATGGAGACAAAGCAGTTCGTCGCCCTCGGAGTCGTCGTTGCCATCCTGATCGGCGTCACCGCCGTCTTCTTTGCCGCGGGCGACCCCGACGGCCTGGAGAGCACGGCCCTTGTCGTCCAGGGCGTGAAGGAGCTCACCGGCCCCTCCCCTGAAGATGGAGATGCCGAGGCAATCGGTGCCGGCACTTTCGAGTACGAAGCTCCCATGCCCGACTATTCAATGGGAGAGGACGCCGGCAAGATGGGTGAGGTCATCGCCGTCGTCGTCGGCATCTTCCTTGCCCTGCTCCTCGTCCTCGGTGCCGGCAAGGCAGTCACTGCCTCAAAACACTGACTCTATATCTTTTTTTTACCAAACAGGATACTGATGCACATTATCGAGACCCGCAACCTCACCTTCGCCTACCCGAACCGGCCCCCGGCCCTGAACAACGTGGACTTCATCGCCGGCAGGAAAGCACGGATCGCGGTGATCGGTGCGAACGGCGCGGGAAAGAGCACCCTCTTCAAGCACCTCAACGGCATCCTGAAGCCGACGTCGGGCGAGGTGCTCATCCACGGCGAACCCATCACGAAGGCGAACCAGAGGGAAGTGCGCAAGATGGTCGGCATCGTCTTCCAGAACCCTGACGACCAGGTCTTCGCGCCGACGGTCGAGCAGGACATCGCCTTCGGGCCGACAAATCTGGGTCTCGACGAGGAGACGATCCACCATCGGGTGGAGAGCGCAATCCGCCTCCTCGGTCTCGACGAGATGCGCGACCGCCCGCCCCACCAGCTCTCCGGCGGGGAGAAGAAGCGCGTCGCCATTGCCGGCATCCTGGCCATGGAGCCCCAGGTGCTCGTCCTCGACGAACCGACGGCGGGGCTCGACCCGCAGGGTGTCGCCGACCTCATCTCCTTTATCAACACCCTGCCCGAGCGTTTCGGCATGACGGTGATCTTCTCCACCCACCACCTCGACCTGGTGCCAGAACTGGCCGACTATGTCTATGTGATGGACCGCGGCACCGTCGTGGAGAAGGGGACCGTGCCTGAGATCTTCTCGCAGGCCGACCTCCTGACGCGGACCCGCCTCGATATACCGGTGCTCCAGAGGCTGATACGGTCCCTGCGCGAGGCCGGCGTCTCTCTCGACGAGGGCTACACCTATGCCGAGGTCGAGGCGGCGTTCCTCTCCGCATACCGGGGGAGGCCATGATCGAGGAACTCTTCGCGATCGAGCAGGTGGCGCAGGGGACAAGCATGGTCCACCGCTGCGACGCACGAGTGAAGATCCTCATCGTCTTCGCCTTCATCATCGCCACCGTCGCATTCCCGTACACGACCGGGGTCTACCTTCCCTGTGCCGTCTTCCTGGCATTCTTCGCGGGCCTCTGGGCACTCTCCCGGATCTCCCCGAAAGAATACTTCAAGCGCCTGCTCCTGGTCCTGCCCTTCGGCTTCTTCCTCATCGTCTTCCAGATCTTCTTCACCAACCCGCACTACGCCGAGTTTCACCCCCTCGTCCCCCTCCCCCTCGGCATCGCGATCTATGCCGAGTCCGTGGAGTTCGCCTCCATCCTCGCGGCAAAGTTCCTGGTCTGCATCTCCTTCATCATCCTGCTCTCGTCCACGACGACGATGCAGGGCATGCTCGAAGGTGCCGGGCGCCTCGGCCTCCCGTCCGAGTTCACCCTCATCCTGGGGATGATGATCCGCTATCTCTTCCTCTTCGGGAGAATGTACGTGCGGGTCAACGCGGCCCTCCAGACCAGATGCTTCGACGCCCTCGACCGTACCCTGCCCCACCGCTACCGCCTGAAGATGCTCGCCTACGAGGTCGGAACGATCTTCATCAGGTCCTTCGAGCAGGGGGAACGGACCTACACGAGCATGCTCTGCCGCGGCTATGGGAAGGACTCCCGCCTCCTCATCACGAAAAAACCGTTGAAGGTGGTCGAATGGGCGTTTCTTGCCGGAACGTTCGCCCTCATCATCGCCACCTCGACCCTTACGTGGCTTGTCTGAAGGCGAGGGCACAGAATCCGGGGTAGTGCGGGCCCCCCGGTGATACTTTTTTCTGGGAGGAGACCCATCTCCCTTCCATGGAGAGCAAATTCGGCAGAGGCTTTGTGATCCCCCTGGTGGCGCTCGCCCGGCATGTCTCCCTCCCCCCCGAGCAGGCCTTCTACGGGGCGGCCGACCACCTCGACGAACTGATCGTGCCCGCACAGTTTGCCGGCACGCAGGTGGACGCCCTTATCGAGCAGTTGAGAAAGCGCGTCATCTGGCACCAGCCCGGTACGATGGACAGGGAAGACGCCGAGGAGGTCAAAAGAATTCTCAGGCACCTGCTTGTCGAGGTCGACCGCTCCCTCGGAATCGCCGACCCGCAGGTCGGGACATACGACTGAAACCTTTTTGCCGGGCTGTGATGGCACCCCCTCCCGGAAAGAGATCGTGTATTTTCGAGTACCTTAAAGTGGTTTCACACCCAATATATTGTGTGAATCCACGAACTTTGCATCCCTTATTATTCTATGGAGGGCAGCTATGAGAGATTCCTATGATGCCTCCCATATCACCGTCCTGAAGGGCCTCGAACCGGTGCGTGAGCGTCCCGCCATGTACATCGGCTCGACCGACACACGGGGCCTCCACCACCTTGTCTACGAGGTCGTGGACAACTCCATCGACGAGGCGCTTGCAGGGTTCTGTGATCAGATCAGGGTGACCATCGGCGCCGACGGTTCCTGCACCGTCGAGGACAATGGCCGCGGCATCCCGGTCGACACGATGAAATCAGGGAAGAGCGCCATCGAAGTGGTGCTCACCGTCCTCCACGCGGGCGGCAAGTTCGACAAGAACACGTACCAGGTCTCCGGCGGCCTGCACGGCGTCGGCGTCTCGGTCGTTAACGCCCTCTCGACCATCCTGAGAGCGACGGTCTTCAGGGACGGTCGGGTCTATGAGATAGTCTTCTCGCGCGGACTGATGACCGAACCTCTCACCTCCCGGGAGGAGAGCCTCGACGAGATGAAGGCACGGTACATCCGGGTCTTTGGCGTCGAGGGTGAGTGGGAGGGCATCGAAGACCGTGCCCTCTTCCTGGAACGTTTCGGCGACCGCCTGACCGGAACGAGGGTCTCCTTCATGCCCGACCCCGCGATATTCGAGACGGTCGAGTTCGACTACGACGTCCTCGCCCACAGGATGCGGGAACTGGCCTTCCTCAACTCCGGGCTTGCAATCGATATCCGCGACGAGAGGAGCGGTGAGGAGGACCGCTACCGCTATGAAGGCGGGATCACGGAGTTCGTCCGCCACCTCACCGAGAGCGACGAGCGTATCCACGAGGATCCTATCGCCGTCGACCGGAAGGATGAGGAGAGCAGGGTCGAGGTCGAGGTCGCCCTCCAGTACACGAACACCTACAAGGAACAGGTTTTTACCTTCGTCAACTCGGTGAACACGCGGGAAGGCGGCACCCACCTCGAAGGGTTCAGGAGCGCGATCACCCGGGCGATCAATGCCTCGGCAAAGAAGAACAACCTCCTCAAGAACGGCGGTACTGTCCGGGGCGACGATGTCAGGGAAGGACTGAACGCCGTCATCTCCCTCAAGGTCGCCAACCCCCAGTTCGAGGGACAGACGAAGATGCGCCTCGGCAACTCGAATGTGCGGGGGATCGTCGACTCCCTTGTCTACTCCTCCCTCACCGAATACTTCGAGGAGAACCCGAAGGTGCTCCAGGCGATCGTCGGCAAGGCCCTCCTTGCGGCGCGGGCGCGTGAGGCGGCACAGAGCGCCCGTGACCTCGCCCGGAGAAAGAGCACCCTCGAAAGCACCGGACTCCCCGGAAAACTCGCGGATTGCTCAGAGCGCGACCCCGCAAAGAGCGAGATCTATATCGTCGAAGGTGACTCGGCAGGCGGTTCCGCAAAGCAGGGGAGAAACCGGCGTTTCCAGGCCATCCTCCCCCTGCGGGGCAAGATCCTCAACGTCGAGAAGGCTTCGCCCCACAAGATCCTGAAGAACGCCGAGATCCAGGCGCTCTTTTCGGCGATGGGCACCGGCGTCGGCGAGAATTTCAACGCCGAGAAGTCCCGCTACCACCACATCGTCATCATGACCGATGCCGATGTGGACGGGGCGCATATCAGGACGCTCCTCCTCACTTTCTTCTACAGGTATATGACCGAACTGATCGAGCGCGGCTATGTCTATATCGCCCAGCCTCCTCTCTTCCGCGTGGCGCGGGGCAAGAAGGAGAGGTACGCCTATCGCGAAGAGGACATGAAGGCGATCCTCGCCGAGATGGGCGAGAATGGGATCACGGTTCAGCGCTACAAGGGTCTCGGTGAGATGAACGCCGAACAACTCTGGGAGACGACGATGGACCCCGAACACAGGGTCTTCAAGCAGGTGCGGATCGAGGACGCGAGTTACGCAAACGAGATCTTCGAGAAACTGATGGGCGACGACGTGGAGCCGAGACGGGAATTTATCTGGAAACATGCACAGGAGGTGAAGAACCTTGACATCTGAGGGAGACGAGGCGCATCGGTCTGTTATCCCGGTGACGGTCGAGACCGAGATGAAGGCCTCGTACATCGACTATGCCATGTCGGTGATCATCGGCCGGGCCATCCCCGACGTGCGGGACGGTCTGAAGCCGGTCCACAGGCGCATCCTCTACGGCATGGGGGAGATGGGCAACACCCACGACAAGCCGACGAAGAAGAGCGCGAGCATCGTCGGCCATGTGATGGGGAAGTACCACCCGCACGGCGACTCCGCGATCTATGATACCCTCGTCAAGATGGCGCAGCCCTTCTCGTACCGCTGCATGCCGGTCGAGGGGCAGGGTAACTTCGGGTCCATTGACGGCGACTCCGCTGCAGCGATGCGGTACACAGAGGCCCGCCTCACGCCCCTTGCCGAGGCGATGCTCGAGGATATCGAGAAGGAGACGGTGGACTTCACCCCGAACTTCGACGAGTCGACGAAGGAACCGACTGTCCTGCCCGCAAAGATGCCGAACCTGCTCGTGAACGGGTCGTCGGGGATCGCCGTCGGTATGGCGACGAATATGCCGCCGCACAACCTCGGCGAGGTCTGCGACGCTCTCTGTGCCTATATCGACGACCCGGATATACCGGTCGACGACTTGATGAAACTCCTCCCGGGCCCGGACTTCCCGACCGGCGGGGTTATCATGGGCCGTGCCGGCATCCGCGAGGCATACCTCACCGGCCGGGGGAAATGCGTCATCCGGGGCGTTGCCGAGATCGAGGAAGAGGGCAGGACGCCGCGGATCATCATCTCCGAGATACCCTTCCAGGTGAACAAGGCAAATCTGGTGGAGCAGATCGCGGACCTCGTGCGGGATAAGAGAATCGAAGGGATCTCCGACCTGCGGGACGAGTCCGACAAGGACGGGATCAGGGTTGTCATCGATCTGAAGCGGGACGCGATGCCGCAGGTCGTCCTCAACCAGATCTACAAGCACACTCCCCTGGAAAATACCTTCGGGATTATCAACCTCGCCATCGTGGGCGGCAGACCGATGGTGCTCAGCCTGCCCGCCCTCCTTGGTTACTATCTCGACCACAGGATCGAGGTGGTGCGCAGGAGGTCTGAGTTCGACCTGCGGAAGGCGAACGAGAGAGTCCACATCCTCAACGGCCTGATCCTGGCCCTTTCGAGCATCGACGACGTGGTCGCCGCTATCAGGGCGTCCCCGAGTGCAGACGAGGCGAGGGGGACTCTAATATCCCGTTTCGGCCTTGACGAGGCGCAGGCAAACGCCATTCTCCAGATGCAGCTCCGCCGCCTCGCCGCCCTTGAGCAGCAGAAGATCCAGGAGGAACGGGGGGGTCTCCAGAAGGAGATTGCCCGCCTGCAGGATATCCTCCAGGACCGCACGCATATCCTTGCCGAGATCGAAAAAGAGGTCGTCGCGATCAGGGAACAGTTTGCGGACCCGCGGCGGACAGAGATCGCCGCGGCGGCAGGGGAGATCAACAAGGAGGATCTCATCGAGGACAGGCCGGCGCTCGTCTCCCTGACGGCGACGAACTATATCAAGAGGATGCCTCTGGATGCCTACCGGATGCAGCGCCGGGGAGGGAAGGGTGTCATCGGCATGGCGACGAAGGAGGACGATGTCGTCACTGATGTCTTTGTGGCGAGTACCCACGATTATCTTCTCTGTTTCACGAACCTCGGCCGGATCTACTGGATGAAGGTCTATGATATCCCGGAGAGCACGCGCACCGGGAAGGGGAAGGCGATCGTGAACCTCCTTGACCTGAAGGACGAGCGGGTCAATGCGGTCATTCCGGTGCGGGAGTTCGACCCGGAGCACTTCCTCTTCTTCGCGACGAAGGGAGGCATGGTGCTGAAGGTCCCGCTGAACGAGTTTTCGCGCCCGCGGCCGAGCGGTATCCTCGCGATCAAGTTGAAGGAGGGCGACGAGTTGGTAGACGTGAAGGTCACCGACACGGTGCAGGAGGTGCTCCTGACGACTTTGAAGGGCCAGAGTCTCCGCTTCGCGGAGGATGCGGTCAGGCCGCTCCACCGCAACTCGCAGGGTGTCATCGGGATCAGGATGCGGGAGGGCGACCACCTGGTGGCCTTGAGCCTGGTCTCACGCGACCACCTGCTCACGGTTACCGGGAGGGGGATGGGCAAGAGGACGGAGTTCGACGAGTTCCGCGGCCACGGCCGGGGCACGATGGGTGTGCGGAACATCCAGCCTCCCTATGGCGATGGCGTCGTCTCGGCGAAGGCGGTCTCGGACGGCGACGAGATCATCCTGATGAGCGCCTCGGGGATCGTGATGAGGACGTCGGTCTCCGGTATTTCCATCCAGAAGCGGGGCACCCGCGGCGTGCGGGTCATGAAGATGGACGAGGGCGACACGGTCGTCGGTTTCGCGGTCATCCGTCCCGAGGATGACGATATTTAATCTTCTTTTTTTGTGGCGGGGAAGAGATCGCCCCGATGGGAGAGAGGGTGTAGAAGATTGTTGTATCCCCACGCGTGTGGGGAACACTCCACGGTGCTCTAGGGAGCTGCAGACCCGGTCGGTTCATCCCCACGCGTGTGGGGAACACCTGTTTCTGCTGCAGAGAGGCGGCGAGGGGGGCGGTTCATCCCCACGCGTGTGGGGAACACTGATCGCGAGTTGATGATCCGAGGCAAACGCACGGTTCATCCCCACGCGTGTGGGGAACACGCCAGTAAAAGGGTTGTCGGGGGTGCTCTCACCGGTTCATCCCCACGCGTGTGGGGAACACAGCCTGGTAACTCTTGCCCCGGCGTCAGGAGACGGTTCATCCCCACGCGTGTGGGGAACACAGAAATTCGACAGTGCCGGGGAGTTCCACGATCGGTTCATCCCCACGCGTGTGGGGAACACCGATGGGGTCGGCCTACTCGACTGTTCGATCACGGTTCATCCCCACGCGTGTGGGGAACACCGAATCGATGCGTTTTCTGCACCGATATTCTCCGGTTCATCCCCACGCGTGTGGGGAACACCGAATCGATGCGTTTTCTGCACCGATATTCTCCGGTTCATCCCCACGCGTGTGGGGAACACAAGAAGCTGCGGCCGACCCGCGTCGGCGGCCTCGGTTCATCCCCACGCGTGTGGGGAACACTAAGTATCAGAATCTCTTACTTTAATCATATACGGTTCATCCCCACGCGTGTGGGGAACACTTTGCAGAAAACAATTATCGCGTGTTTCTGCTCGGTTCATCCCCACGCGTGTGGGGAACACCTCTCGTTCGTGACTCCCCGGAAAAACTGCTACGGTTCATCCCCACGCGTGTGGGGAACACGGGCTACGGGGTTGTTCGATTTCTGATCCGCCCGGTTCATCCCCACGCGTGTGGGGAACACCGGAGCGAGGGCGACTTTTTGCCGACCCTCGCCGGTTCATCCCCACGCGTGTGGGGAACACCGCCGCCGACGCCCCCGCATACGACGAGATTGCGGTTCATCCCCACGCGTGTGGGGAACACTGTAGTCGTAACCCCGCCGACCGTTGGCGATCCGGTTCATCCCCACGCGTGTGGGGAACACATTCGCTTCCAGGATGGTATATCGATCGTTGACGGTTCATCCCCACGCGTGTGGGGAACACGAGATAGGATCTTGTTTTTCGGGTTTGTTTGACGGTTCATCCCCACGCGTGTGGGGAACACATGAATAGCGAGTCTGTAAGGCAGGTACCCCACGGTTCATCCCCACGCGTGTGGGGAACACGCAACAAACAATATCGGACTCGGGTTTATCGGCGGTTCATCCCCACGCGTGTGGGGAACACACGGGCCATCCTGGAGCAGACCCCCTGAATCCCGGTTCATCCCCACGCGTGTGGGGAACACACTAAAAAACCCGATAGACAATGGCTGGCGACCGGTTCATCCCCACGCGTGTGGGGAACACTTTCTGGTTCCGTCGCGGTCGCGCCTGTTCTGACGGTTCATCCCCACGCGTGTGGGGAACACCCATCGCCGCATGCCACGCCCGGGTGCGGCCTCGGTTCATCCCCACGCGTGTGGGGAACACACCGTCCGGGCGCTCGGCCATGCGATCAGCGCCGGTTCATCCCCACGCGTGTGGGGAACACTACCGGCACCACGGCCGCGAGACCGCGTACACCGGTTCATCCCCACGCGTGTGGGGAACACTCCTCCGGGGGGATGCTCTCGGTCTCCTGGTTCGGTTCATCCCCACGCGTGTGGGGAACACGCGCGTCCACCTGGAACGGCTCGATGGAGGATCGGTTCATCCCCACGCGTGTGGGGAACACCGGGGCGGAGAATCTGAGGGTTGCGATTGCATCGGTTCATCCCCACGCGTGTGGGGAACACCGCGAGAAAATTGAGACTCTAAACTCGGTAATCGGTTCATCCCCACGCGTGTGGGGAACACTATTACTACCGGCGCAGTGGCCGCGCTTGTGTCGGTTCATCCCCACGCGTGTGGGGAACACGAAAACCACCGAGGTAACAGTTGGAGGAGAATCGGTTCATCCCCACGCGTGTGGGGAACACGCAGACAAAGGAATTCGCTACAACCTACGGGGCGGTTCATCCCCACGCGTGTGGGGAACACCAAAGGCGATGAAATCCTCGAAGGAGATGGACAGGTTCATCCCCACGCGTGTGGGGAACACTCGATAATGAGAACGGATGTTGAATTATATGGCGGTTCATCCCCACGCGTGTGGGGAACACATTTGTAGTATTATCGATTTTCTCGATTGCCTCGGTTCATCCCCACGCGTGTGGGGAACACGATCCCACTGGTATGGTCCGAATTTGCAAAGTAGGTTCATCCCCACGCGTGTGGGGAACACCACGCGAGGCATTGATGCTATTTAAACAATTGCGGTTCATCCCCACGCGTGTGGGGAACACGTCGCTTAGAGTAATCAAGTCCTTATAGGTCACGGTTCATCCCCACGCGTGTGGGGAACACACCACCGAAACGAATACCAGATAGCACGCGCGCGGTTCATCCCCACGCGTGTGGGGAACACCCGAATAAACCTAAGAACGTCGTCAGAAATGCCGGTTCATCCCCACGCGTGTGGGGAACACCCGGAAATAGCAGACCCTGCAGCGCAGCTCATCGGTTCATCCCCACGCGTGTGGGGAACACCGTAGTCGAAAGCGGAAGGAAACTACCGACCGCGGTTCATCCCCACGCGTGTGGGGAACACTTGTTCTCGAACGCGGTGCGCGACTCGGCTTCCGGTTCATCCCCACGCGTGTGGGGAACACATGCCGATTTGGCCGACGATTTTCTGATATATCGGTTCATCCCCACGCGTGTGGGGAACACCTACGGGTGTTGTGAAAATCTGGTGGGAAAATCGGTTCATCCCCACGCGTGTGGGGAACACCTCGAAATTGTTGAACACGGCGTCCACGCGCTCGGTTCATCCCCACGCGTGTGGGGAACACCACACCCACCAACATTCAGGACACGTCTGCCGCGGTTCATCCCCACGCGTGTGGGGAACACCCCATCAGAGAGCAGCGAATCCATCAGGAAATCGGTTCATCCCCACGCGTGTGGGGAACACGAAACGGCGGACCAATCAGACTTATGAAAGCGGGGTTCATCCCCACGCGTGTGGGGAACACCTCGGGCAAGACAGACGATCCCAAATATTTACCGGTTCATCCCCACGCGTGTGGGGAACACGCGGTAGAGGTCAGAAATGGTGTAGGCGATCTCGGTTCATCCCCACGCGTGTGGGGAACACCATAGCGCCAACGCTCATGCGTGCGCTGTATTCGGTTCATCCCCACGCGTGTGGGGAACACGTAACCTCGGCGCCGGTGATCTGGTCGGACACGGTTCATCCCCACGCGTGTGGGGAACACAACACCGTGGCAGTGGGCGGGACACGAATGACCGGTTCATCCCCACGCGTGTGGGGAACACTTCGGCGCCACCTCCGCCACCATGGGCATGATCGGTTCATCCCCACGCGTGTGGGGAACACGACCGCGGGCCTCGATGTCTACTCCGGCAAGGCGGTTCATCCCCACGCGTGTGGGGAACACTCCGTCGATGCGCTCGACGTAGCCGTCAGACTCGGTTCATCCCCACGCGTGTGGGGAACACGATACGCTCGGATACCTGCAAACCTCTATAGTCGGTTCATCCCCACGCGTGTGGGGAACACGTGATCGGGTGACTCATGTCCTTCCGGTACACCGGTTCATCCCCACGCGTGTGGGGAACACTCTTCTCCTTATCATTCCCGGAAGGGTTATTCCTTCCGACACATCCCCCGTCCCCGACGACCGGCGAGAGAAAACCCCCGCCTCACCCCGACATTTTTCCTCCGGCACGAAGAACATTCTGGTCCGGCACCGCCACCCTTTTCCCCCCTCCCGCCGAGGACACCGCATGGTCTACCAGGAAGAGATCACCGTCACCACCCATGGCGAAGGAGAGATCGTCGACCTCACCCTCGCGGTGCGACGGTGCGTCGCCGCAAGCGGCACCGTGACCGGCGCCTGCACCCTCTTTCTCATCGGGTCGACCGCCGCCCTCACCACCATCGAATACGAAGACGGCGTCCTCCGCGACCTTGCAGACGCCCTCGAACGCGTCGCCCCCTCCGGCATCGCCTATGCCCACGACGCACGCTGGGGAGACGGCAACGGCCGCTCGCACGTGCGGGCGTCCCTTGTCGGCCCGTCGCTCGTCGTCCCTGTCCAGGACGGGGCGTTACGCCTCGGCACCTGGCAGCAGATCGTCCTCCTCGAACTCGACGTCAGGGAGCACCGGGAGCGGACCGTCCTGTGCACGGTCATCCCCTGAAAAAGATAATATACGAAAAAAAAGTTCAGTCGAGAGGGATGCTCTCAAGCTGCGAGACAAGTTCCCAGATGCGGGTGCGGGCGTGAACCGGCATGTTCGGGTCGTTGCTGATCTCGTCAATGGTGGAGATGGCCTCTGCTGCCCTGAACCCGATACTCTTTTCCTCGTTCATAAGAAGGGTCTTTGTTTCGTCGGCAACCCTGCGGATGTTCCGTGGGATTGTGTTATCTTCGGAAATATGCTGAAGCATCTGGATACAGACATTTATCGTTTCTTGTGGAGTGGCCATACTCAATCACCCTTTATACTATATCATTGCCAGTCTTATATACATTCATTTATCAGAGGAATCGGTGACCCACATGGCAGAGAAAAAACCCGAGGACATCATGGCCGAATACCTCCTGAAAGGAGGCAAAATGCTTGCAAAGGAGTGCAAAACATGCGGATCTCCTCTCTTCGAGTACAGGGGGAAGACATTCTGCGTTGTCTGTGCCGAGAGAGGTGCGGAGGGTGAGCGCGCCCCGGCGCCCGTCGCAACGCCCGCGACCGCCGCCGTACCCCGGCCTGCAGGGTCGGCCGAGGCCGGGATCGAAGGGGCGATCGCCTCCCTCTGCGCCCGCGTCGAAGGCGAGCAGGACGAGCGGCGCTGCCTCACCCTTATGGAAGCCGTGCTCGCCGGTGCCGAGGCCCTCCGGATGCTCCGTCAACCATAAGGGCGGCGACTGAGGTCAAGGATCGTCCCGGCAGTCTTCTCTCCGATCCCCTTCACCTTCATCAGGTCCTCTTTTTCCGCGTCGATGACCGCTTGCACAGACCCGAAATGTTCGAGGAGAGCCCGGGCACTCTTCAGCCCGACCTCGGGGAAGGCGGCGATCACGTTCTCCTGCTGCTCGACTGCAGTTGCAAAAGTCTTTCCCGACGGCAACTTCCGCTCACCGCCCCCTTCGCTTTCCTCGCGCTTTGCGAGCACGGCGAGCATCTCCGCGGTCTCCTCGGCCGACCGCGTGAAGAGGACAGAGACCCCCATCCCCACCGTGATCGCTGCAAGGGCACCCCGGATCGCATTCGGATGGATGTCCCGCGCCGCATACAGGTCGCCCTCGCCCTCGACGATCAGCACCGGCCTCACCGCCGCGGCCGCCAGCTCCCGCACCTGCCCGAGGAGGTCACGCTCGACCAGAGTGTCCGCGAAGTCCTGCACCGTCTTCCTCTCGACAAGGATGCGGTCGCCGACGGCATAGTCACCGACCTCCAGGCGCGTCAGGGTGACCCGAAGCCCGAGGTCTGAGAGAGTCTCGGCGACGCGGGACGCCATCTCCCGGTCGTCCACCGTGATCGCCGGTCCCGACGGTGCCGGTGCGGGCGGCGCGGCAAATGCCCCGATGCTCATCTGGACAGGAGCGGGCGCGCCGGAATCCCTGAGTTTGCGGATACCCTTGATCATCGCCTTCTCTCTCTGCTGGGAGACGAAGCGGTAGACCTCGTCCGACGTACCCTTCGTGGTGAGGACGACGATCCTGCCGGCGCCGCTCCTGCCGGTCCTCCCCTTCCTCTGGATACTTCTGATCTCCGACGGGACCGCCTCGTAGAAGACGACAAGGTCGGTCGACGGGACGTCGAGACCCTCCTCGCCGACCGACGTCGAGACGATCGCCGGGAACTCCCCCTCCCTGAACCTCTTCAGGACATCGATCTGCTGCTTCTGGGAGAGCCCCTTCTCCGCGTCACGGGACGCTTGCCCGACAAAACGCTCGGCATGAATGCCGGCGTCGGCGAGGGCGCCGACGAGGAGGCCGACCGTGTCCCGGAAACTTGCAAAGAGGATCGTCCGGCTCTCCGGGTGCTCCCGCGCCTGTTCTGCGACAAGAGAAACGGCCAGCCCGACCTTGGGGTGGAGTTCGCCGTCCCACGACGCCGCCCGGTCGCAGAGACGCTGGAAGACCGGGTCGGCTGCAAGACGTATGCTTGCCTTTGTCCCGCTCCCCGACCTCCCCTCGGACGCGAGTTTTTCGAGGTACGCGGTGAGGACGCGACTCCCCTGCGCCTCGGCAAGGGAGACGGCGTGGCGGAGTTTCATCAATTCGGCATAGATCGAGGCCGCCATGAAACCCGCCTGGTCGCGCTGTGCGATCCGTCCCTGGATCTCGGCGTTGAGACGGTTGAGAGCCTTCATGGAGAGTTTGTCCCGGACAGGGGCGTGGAACTCGGCCCTGTTCAGGGCGGCCAGGCGGGAATCGAGGAGGATGTTCAGGTCGGCGATGGCAAGGCCAAGTTCGCCGGGCAGGTCCACCGAGAGGTACTCCATCTCCCGCTCGTGGACGTACGGGCGGACGTCGGCGTCTGACTCGGTCCTCGTCTCGACCTGCACGACGCCGAGGTTTTCCATCACCTCCTCCACCTTCCCGTGGTCGCCGCCCGGACTTGCGGTCATCGCAAGGAGGAGGGGTTTTGCCGCCGTCGATAGGTAACGCCGGGCAAGAAAGACATAGGCATAGTTCCCGACCGCCCGGTGGCACTCGTCCACGACGAGGAGAGTGACATCGTCGAGCGAGTACCTCCCCGCGATCAGGTCGTTCTTGATCACTTGCGGCGTCGCAAAGATTGCCTGCGCACCGTCCCACGCCATTTTCCGGTCGTCGGGGCCGGTGGCGCCGGTGAAGATCGCACAGGCGCCCTCAGGCAGGGCGAGGCGCTCGGAGAAATAGCGGAGGTGCTGTTCGACCAGGGGCTTTGTCGGCGCGAGGACGAGCAGCCTCCCCCCCTCGCGGTACAGCCGCGACGCCGCCACGATCAGGGCGACGGCGGTCTTCCCGAGACCCGTCGGGAGGACCACCATCGTGTGGGCGTCCATCGCCTTCAGGGCGATGGCGAGTTGATAACGCCGCTCCTCCAGGCTTTCCGGCCTGATGAGGGGGTGGGTGAGGTAGTTCATGCCTGTTTCAGGTCTGCAAACCGCGTGTGACCGGAGACGAGCGACATGAGCGTTGCATGAACGTCGGCGATCGGGAGGCGCACCTGCTCCATGGAGTCGCGGTCGCGCAGGGTGACCGTGCCCTTCTCCTTCGTCTCGTAGTCGATGGTGACGGCAAAGGGAGTCCCGATCTCATCCTGGCGGCGGTACCGCCTGCCAATGGCACCGTTGTCATCGTAGTCGGCAAGGATGCCGCCGTCCTGGAGGTCGAGGGCGATCTCCCGCGCCGTGGCGTCGAGGCCGTCCTTGTTCACGAGTGGGAAGACGGCAACCTGGACCGGGGCGACACAGGGTGCGAAGTGCAACACGCGCCTCTCCTCGCCCTCGACCATCTCCTCGCCGTAGGCGTGTTCGAGGACGCCGTAGATCATCCTGTCGATACCGTACGAGGGCTCGATGACATGAGGCCGCACCTCGACGCCGCGGACCTCGACCTCCTCCTCGCTGACAGTGTAGAGGTCACCGGGGATGTGGTAGGTCTCACCGTCGACGACAACATCGGCGCCGTCAGGGCCGGGCGCGGCCTCTGCAAGGGCGTCGGCGATCTTCTTCGCCTTACCGCGGTACTTCGGCCCGAGAGTGCCCATGTCCGCGACGATCCGCAACCTCTTCTCCTTCCGTGCCTCGGCGAAGGGGACGAAGACGGTCATGGAGTCGCCGCTCTCCTTCGAATGAGCGCGCAGGTCGTAGTCTGTCCTGTCCGCGATGCCGACTGTCTCGACCCAGCCAAAGCGGTCGGAGAGAACCTCGGCGTCCCAGCAGTCGATCGCATAGTGCGCCCTCTCGTCGGGCAGGTGCTGCCTGAAACGCATCCGTGCGGGGTCGATCCCGATGGTGACCAGGAGCTCGTGGGTGAGGGCCAGGTAGTACGCGATATACTCGTTGGCGATGATCCCCTCGTCCACCGCCTCGCGCATCGTCTTCGTGATCGCGGGCAGATCTTTCTGCTGCTGCTCGATCCCCCAGAGATCGACTGTATAGTCGGCATAGCGGGAGAAATTCGGGTGTCTCTTCTCCTCGGGGTGGACGAAGATCTCGGCCTCGGCCTGGGTGAACTCGCGCAGGCGGATCATGCCCTGCCTGGGAGAGATCTCGTTCCTGTACGACTTGCCGATCTGGACCGCACCGAAGGGGAGTTTCATCCGGTAAAAGCGGGAGAGACGGGAGAAGTCGGTGAACATGCCCTGCGCCGTCTCAGGCCGCAGGTATCCCCGCCTCTGCGAACCCGGACCGATCGTCGTCTGGAACATCAGGTTGAAGTCGAAGACCTCGACGCTGCCGAAGACTTCGTCGCAGGCCGGGCACCTGGCAGGAGCGACAGCCTTCGCAAGATCCTCTTTCGAGAGAATACCGGCGTTGTGGATGCCGCAAGCCTCGGCAAGGTGGTCGGCCCGGAAGTACTCGTTGCAGTGGGGGCACTGGCACATCTTGTCGGCGAAGCCCTTCACATGCCCGGAGGCAACATATATAGATTCTGTCCCGACGGTCGGGCACTCGATCTCGTAGTAGCCCTCCCTGATGACATAGTAATGCCTCCAGATCGCCTCGATCCGGCGTTTCATCATCGCACCGAGGGGGCCGTAATCGATGAACCCTGCAACCGCACCATAGACTTCTGCGGAGGGCCAGACAAAACCGCGGCGTTTTGCCAGCTCTATGACTTTATCGTAGATATCACTCACTGCAATCAGTCCCGCTATACTATTTAAACTGGGAGATTAAAAAGCCACTTTTCTGCGATATCATCTGATGAGCAAAGGCCAATCCCCATAGAGAGACAGCGCCGCATGGGGCCTGTGTGCTCTTCGGCACTATCTTTATGGGGCGAGAGAAAGAACGTATCCTCAGAGTTTTGGCCGTGTTTCCTTACTTATTAAGGGGAACAGGGCCCCTCCAGGAACTGGTTGCCTGCGCGAGAATCCGGAAATCGGCGGATATAATGAGGTAATTATAAACCTTACTTTTTTTGACGAAAGGTGTTTAGATAGTCTGATAAAAAAAATAAGACTCATAGCTCCCTAAATCTACAGGGATCCAAAAATGTTCAATTGATAATAATTAAATATCATGAGGCGTATTGTTATGCAGACCTAGTGTGGTATTGCCATGCCAGCAGACAAGAGAAAAAAGGAACTCCTTGCACTCTTCCAGGACATCACCAGCAAGACGGAGATAGTCGAGCCGATGAAGAAGATCCATGGGAGTCTCAGGGACCGCGATGCGGTTGGTCGCGAGGTCGCACTGATCATGCGCGAGATTCTGGATCTGGGGTTCTTCCAGACCAAACTCTCCCCCCGCCAGCTTGCGACTCTGGTCATCTCCTTCAATGAAGAGAGAAACGACACCGAAATCGCGCGTGAACTCGGCAATGAGAAACTTGCAAAGACTGTGGCGCGGGCACGCGTGAGGCTGAAGCTCTTCAGGGACTCGGACTTCGACATGCCTTTCGACCGGAAGTACCTCTCCGAGCTGGTCGCATCGGAGAAGACGATGAACGAGATCTCGGCACTTCTCGGGATCAGTTCCTCGTCCCTCAGGGAATACCGGCACGTGATCGCCATGGAAGAGGACGCAACGCTCGACCCCTTCTTGGAGCGGATCAAGGACGTCCTCGAAGACCGCGACCTCACCGAGCAGATGACCCGCGGCCTCGTCAATGACGGCCTTTCTGAAGCGATCGATGCGACAGAAGCCGAACTGATCGACGTGACCTGAACGAATCTCGCGACCACCCGACCACCCCCTTTTTTTATTCCCGGTACAGACGGGAGTGCATGAAGATCACATGGCCTGGTCATGCCTGCTTCCTCCTTGAGGGCAGCAGGAGCGTACTGATCGATCCGTTCGTGCCGTCCGGCCCTATCAGGGCCGTACCTGACATCGTGGCAGTAACCCACGGACATGCCGATCACCTCGGCGAAGCCGTGCGCTTCGGAAAACCGACCGTGGCAATGAACGAGATCGCGAAGTACCTGCGGGACCGGGGCGTGCCCGCAGAACCGATGAACATCGGCGGCACGATCGAGGTGGAGGGCGTCTCTTTCACGATGACCCCGGCGCTGCACTCCTCCTGGCTGGAGGAAGCGGGCGGCGGCTATTACGGTGGAGTGGCCGCGGGTTTCGTTGTCAGGATGGACGGTGTCAATGTCTACCACGCGGGGGACACCGGCCTCTTCTCTGACATGAAACTCGTTCACGACCTCTACCGCCCCGACGTCGCCCTCCTCCCTGTTGGGGGACGGTACACAATGGGGCCACAGGAAGCGATGATGGCCGCGGAGTTTGTCGGTGCGCCGACGGTCATCCCGATGCACTACAACTCCTTCCCTGCGATCGAGCAGGACCTCACCGGCTTCAAGGCGGCAATCGAGCGGACGACCGATATGAAGGTTGTCATTCTCGAACCGGGCGGAAGCGTCGAGGTGGGGGAGGAGAGAGGATACTGAAGGGAAAATGAAAGAAACGGACGCAGGTTGGGAAGACCCCTGCGTATTTTTTTTCTCTATCGTGGTGGTCGCCGGAGGACGACTCGAAGGACGCAATCCGGGCACATCAAAGACCTGAGGTTCGATTATTTCCGTGCAAAAACATTGATCCGTCTGAACGTCTCAAAACACCTGCCGTCTTCGCCCTCTGTCCGTTCGATCATCCTTCCGATCATCTCTGCCCTGAAATCTTCCCTGACATCGGCATCAGGGATGTACTGCAAAAAAGGCACCAGTGACGGCTGATCGATCCAGCGTATCATCTCATCTTCATCGCGGAAATATCGGTCTGCGTTTTCGTCCCAGACCCTGAACTCAGAATATAACGCGGCAGAACCGATACGCTCATACTCCTTCGTACCCGGCATATACCAGGGCCACTCGAAATTCCTGAAATAATGACAGAATTCATCCTGCCGCATCGCCTCCCTGACGACGGTGATGAAATGAGAACAGTTCCCATCCCCTGCAAAATTAAATCTGAGTATTCCACCTTCTTTGAGGGCGGCATAGCAGTTTTTCAACAGTTTATCATGATCCTTCACCCAGTGTAACGCGGCGTTGGATATGATGACCGAAAAAGTCTCCCTATAGTCGAGATCATCGATATCCTGAAGTTTGAATTCAAGACCTGGCGTTTCATACTCGCGGGCTTTTGCGATCATGCCGTCGGATGCATCGATGCCTATCACTCGCCCCTGCCCGATGCGCTCTTTGATCATTCGCGTCAGGAAACCATCGCCGCATCCCAGGTCGAGGACGACATCATCATCTCTGAAGTCGATGGATTCGATCAGTTTTGTTCCCCATTCTTTCTGAGGCTTCGAGGCTTTCAGATATTTGCGGCCATCAAAATCATATCCCGTCATCCTTTCTCCAGGTAGAGAGATCGTGAAATGAGGGAAATAAACTTTGTAGAAATAGTGTTCCCGGAGAAGGCGATCGTTCGGCGTCTCACAACCCCGTTCAGGATGGACAAGGCCATCTCAATGCGGAGGTGCACGTAACGTGAGCGAGAGATCGAAAATTTCACCGACAGGGAGTGACACGTCGGGGAAGAAAATTCACAGCGCCCAAAAAAAAAGATTTAGAAATCGGTCATCACGCGGAACTGGTCGATCTCCTCGGAGTTCATCCTGCTGAGGACCTCCTCGGTAGCGCGGCGGATGTCCTTGCTTGCGGTGATTGCACGGCCGACGACAAGGATGTCTGCGCCCGATGCAATCGCCTTCGGCACGACTTCCGCCCTGACCCCGCCGGCGGTTGCGACAAGGAGCTTGCCGCCCGCTGCCTTCTTGATCTCCGGGATGTTGCCCCAGGAGTATTCCTGCCCCTCGGTGTCGATAGCGCGGTGGAGTTCCACGATGTCGGGCTTGACCTTCAGGGAGGCGATGAGGGCGACCGGGTCCTTGACATTGAGCATGTCGATGACCGAGTAGATACCGGTCTTCTTCGTCTCCTCGATCGCCTTCTCGATGGTGGCGTTCGGTGCGAGACCGGAGATGACGACGGCGTCGGCACCGGCGTCCGAGGCCATCCGTGCTTCGAGGTTGCCGGTGTCGAGAGTCTTGAGGTCGGCGATGATGAACGCAGTCGGGCGGATCTTCCTGATCTCGCCGAGAACATTGAGGCCGAACTGCTTGATCAGAGGCGTGCCTGCCTCGAAGACCACATGGTCGTTTTCAGGGACGGCAGTGAGCACGGCTTCGACCCTCTTCATGTCCACGAGGTCCATAGCGACCTGGAGGTACGGCGGGTTCCAGAGGCGCTGCACCTTGAAGCCCATAACCGCGTGGGCGGCCCGGTCCTTCTCGAAGAGAAGGGTCTCGGTGTCAGGGAACTTCTGGAGAGCGCGGCGGATCGCAAGCTTGGTTGCGCCGTAGTTGGAGCGGTAGATCTTGTTGTAGTCCTTTGCCTCGGGCGCAATGAAGACCGACGCAAGGATGACAGTCTCATCGAGGTCGATACCCTCGAAGACACCCTCCTCAACAGAGTCGGCGACAGCCTTCGCGACGGCGGCCTGGGCCGGACCGAAGATCTCTTTCACCTGTTCGCCCGTCTTCAGGGTCACCTTCGGGATGATGAGGGTGACGGGCTTGGTGAGAAGGTTCGGGCGGATGACCGCAAGGAGCGGGGTGTGGCCTGCGGAAAGCTGAGAAATGCTGTTCGCAAAGGCCATCCCGACCGGACCCTGCTTGTCCCCCATGACAAGGTCGATGTGCGCGAGTTCCGCGCCGGTTCCTACAAGAGCTTCACCTATAAGATACATGGACAATCCCTTCAATATGCTGCATAAAGATAGGGTGGACTCATACATAAAGTGACGGGCGCCAGGGGAACGGAGGGCCAGGGCGAAAGATGAAGGGGCCTCAAACCCGGGATCCCGGAGACGGCAAAGGTGGCTTCTGTCAGGATCATCCCTGACTGCACGCCGACCACCCGCAGCCCCCGGGGCGCCTTTCCCGGCCGGTGCGCCCTGCGGATTGTCCTGCCAGATCTGCGCGCTGTCCTTCCAGCACTGCAGGTGCCGGGCCAGGTCATGAAAATACGGCGCCGTGCTCATGTGCGCCTCGATCTCAGTGGTCAACCAGAACCCCACGTTCTCTTCGGACGACACGGCTCCTGTCATAGAAGATGTACAGGCATTTGGAAACGACAGTATCACGTAAGAATCGCAGAGAATACGAATAGAACCATTGAACAGGATCAGAAAACGTGGGGTCGGTGAGATTTGAACTCACGATCGACGGGTCTCTCCGACATGCGCGGGGAGCACGAATGTTGCATCAGTGCTCCAACGGGTCATCATCATCATCAGTAGACCCATTGTTCATCACACGCAAAGACCGCTGGAGCCCGTCGCCATTCCGGACTAGGCCACGACCCCACACTGGCATCGTATATATTCGGCATTCCCCTCATTTAAAAATTGCGTTCGGGAGCACTAATCATATATTGTCTCCCTTCCTCATGTACTGGGAAAATTATGGCTACGGGCAGTTATGCATGCGGACACTCGGCGATGTCGCTGATGGGGGAGACCATCGGCGCCATGCTGAACCGGATTGCTACCCAGTACCCGGACAACGAAGCCCTGGTATCGGTGCACCAGAACATCCGCTGGACATACAGGGAGTTCCTTCTTCAGGTAAACTCTCTTGCACGTGGTCTTATGGCGCTCGGCGTCGGGCGCGGGGACAGGGTTGCGATCTGGGCGATGAACTACGCGGAGTGGACGATGACCCAGTTCGCGACTGCAAAGATCGGCGCCATCCTGGTGAACATCAACCCCGACTACCGTGTCTTCGAACTCGAATACGCGCTGAAACAGGCCGAGGTCTCGACCCTCATTGTGCAGGGGCGTTTCAAGACCTCCGACTATGTCGGCATGGTCTACGAGGCCTGCCCCGAGGCGATCGAGGCGCGGCCCGGCAGAGTTTCCTCGGAGAAGTTCCCCTTCCTCCGAAACATCATCTTCATGGGCGACATCCCGTACAACGGCATGTTCTCCTGGGACGAGGTGCTCCAGAAGGGGGAGGCGATCAGCCCCGACGAACTGGAGGAACGCGAGGAGACCCTCAACTTCGACGACGCCATCAACATCCAGTACACGAGCGGGACGACCGGTTTCCCGAAGGGCGTCGTCCTCACCCACCACGGCGTCATGAACAATGGCTACATCATCGGCGAGGGGATGAAGTTCACCGAGAAGGACCGCCTCTGCATCCCCGTGCCCTTCTACCACTGCTTCGGCATGGTCCTCTCGAACATGGCCTCGGTCACCCACGGCACGACGATGGTCATCCCGGCCCCGGTCTTCAATGCCGAGGCTGTCCTGAAGACGATCCAGAACGAGCGGTGCACCGCCGTCCACGGCGTGCCGACGATGTTCATCGCCGAACTTTCCCACCCGGACTTTAGAAAATACGATTATTCCACCCTTCGCACCGGGATCATGGCCGGTTCCCCCTGCCCGATCGAGGTGATGAAGCAGGTCAACAGTCTCATGAATATGCGGGATATCGTCATCGTCTACGGGCAGACCGAACTCTCGCCCGGCATCACCATGACGACGGTGAACGACCCCCTGGAGCGCAGGGTCACGACTGTCGGCAGGCCATTCCCGCACACCGAGATCAAGATCATCGACCCGAACACAAAGAGGATCGTCCCCTACGGCGAGATCGGCGAAATATGCGCCCGCGGTTATATGGCGATGAAGTGCTACTACAACAATCCCTCGGCCACCCGCGCAACCCTGGACCAGAACGGCTGGCTCCACACCGGCGACCTCGGCGTGATGGACGAGGAGGGGTACGTGAAGATGTCCGGGCGCCTGAAGGAGATGGTGATCCGGGGCGGCGAGAACATCTACCCACGGGAGATCGAGGAGTTCCTCCACCACCACCCAAAGATTGCCGACGCATATGTGATTGGCGTGCCCGACGAGAAGTACGGCGAGGAACTGATGGCCTGGGTAAAGCCGAAGAACGGGCAGGCCCTCACGAAGGAGGAGATCGTCGAGTTCTGCACCGGCCAGATCGCCCGCTTCAAGATCCCGCGGTACTACAAGTTCGTGGACAGTTTCCCGATGTCGGTCACGGGAAAGATCCAGAAGTTCAAGATGCGCGAGATGGCGATCCCCGAACTCGGCCTCGAAGGGGCCTCGAAGATCCAGACCGCCTGAGAGATCGGCATCCCTTTTTTTCAGACGGCCTGGCAGGCGTCAAGGAGATCATTTTTATGTACTGCTTCCGGTAATGACTCCTGACTCCCTGGGGCAGATGTCCCACAGGGGGATGGAGGAGAGTAGTATGGTCGGGATCACACGCAGCGAGATCGACACCAGTGCACCGATGAGGGCATCGAGCGCTGCTCTGGCAGGCTCGGTCGTCACCTATGTCGGCCGGGTGCGGGCCGAGGAGGGCGCCACCGGGCTTTCGATCGAGGCGGATATCGAGCAGGCGACGAAGAGCCTGGAATCGATCCGGGAAGAGGCGGTCAGGCGTTTCGGGCTGAGTTGTGCAGATGTCGTGCATAGGATCGGCGAGGTCACTGTCGGTGACGTGATCCTCCTGGTGGCCGCGGGCGCACCGGAGAGAGACGCGGCCTTTGAGGCGTGCACGTACATCGTCGAGGCGGTGAAAGAACAAAATATCATCAAAAAAAGGGCACTGCTCGCAGCCTGAATAGCGACAGGGCCGCCCTGTCCCTCTAAACCACCTATTTTCCCGTGCAAAAAAGGGAAGAGAACCTTTAACCTGATGCCGCACCACCCGAATGCATGCCCTACACCCTCAGGCTGATCTCCATCGAGGAGAAGGACGACCTGGCGGCACGGTACGCCGCACAGGTCAGGTACGAGATCAAGTCCGATATCTACGGCTGCTGTATCAAACTTCTCACCGGCGACCGCAGTGTCAAGGAGCGCTGGGAGGAGAATTTCTTCTTCATCTCCCAGTCGATCCGCTCTCACGGTCGCCTTTATGTCCTCCGCGATCCGGCGGCCTCGAAAGACACGGTCTTCTATGACCCGGCGACAAGGACGGCGTTCCTCCTCAATGTCACCTACTATGGCTGGGTGAAGTCCCTCGCCCTCTCTGTGGCAGGCGACACCCTGGAGGACGGACACGGGATCGCTTCCATCCACGGGGCCTGCATCGACGCTGACGGTCGGGGGTGCTGCATTCTGGGGGCGTCAGGCGCGGGCAAGACCACCCAGACGTACGGTCTCCTCCGCGACCCGCGGGTGCGGGTGGTCGCCGACGACTGGTCATTCGCCCGCATCTTCGGGGACGAGGTTTTTGCCTATGGTTCTGAGAAGAACTTCTACATCAGGGCAGATCTCGCCACCATCTGGCCGGAATATACCGACCTCGTCGCCCGCGCCGATTTCGACACTGAGGGCCGCGCCGTTGTGGACCTGCGGTCTGTCGTTGGGAAGGGGCGCATCCTCCCGATGACCACGATCAGGACGGTCGTCCTCCTCCACCGCGATCCCGGAGAGGCGCAGACGGTCACGGCCTGCAGTCCCGGCACCGCCCTTGACGTGCTCGCGGCTGCGGGCTACTACAACCCCCACCTCCTTGTCAGGACGCCCTTCAAGGAAAATCTCCGGAGACGGTTCTTTGCAGCGCTGCTGGGGGCGGCGCGGGTCTATGTCGTCAACACGACCGGCACGCCCGAGGAGACGCAAGGGATGCTGCGCGGGATCGTCTTCGGGGAGTAAGAGTGAGAGGATTTACCCGGCATGGGATATGGACATAGGGTGCTGGACACGGCTCATACATCCGCCATCCCCCCACAACCACCGGGGACTGCTCCGCTCCCCGACCCCGCTTTAGGATTGGAGAGATGGCAATTTCCCCCGCAGTCTTCTCTTCTCTCTTCCCGGTCCTATCTTGATTTCGGGGGTCCGGGGGCAACGAGAAAGCCGTCTGGCTTTCGAGGTGCGAACGAAATGAGCATGAGAAAACGGAAAATCGGGCTTTGTAGAAATCCTCCTCCATCGGTTGATAGTGCGTGCCGATCCTCTGCCTTCCCGTTCGCCGGGGGACTTTTGCCCCCGGACCCCCGCGCGAGGATTGGTCCCGGGAAGAAAGGGTCGGAGTCCTGGAGGAGGAGGCCATCCCGCCCCCATCTTAATGGCAGGGGGTATGGGAGGGCGACCGACGGGAGTCGAGAAAAACGTAGTTTTTCGAGCGGCAGCCCCCCTGGACCAGGCACGTCTGAACAGAATTTTTTCCCCTATCACGTCAGGAAGTACTTTCCCACAAGGGTTTACCATGAAAATGATCCCGAAGAACGTCTCTCCGGGTTTGCACGGAACTCTGACTCTCATCGAGCATCCCCTTTCAGAGATGGGAGGTCCGCATTCTGCCTTCCCGGCCCTATTGCACTGCGGGGGTCCGGGGGCAAAAGTCCCCCGGCGCGAGCGTGGGGGAAGGCATGTTGACCAGCAGACCACAAAAACAATTTTCATCGCGTATGCTTGAATCCCCCGAGACCCATGCCCGATTCTCCAGAGCCGAAAATCGAAAATTTTCTCGTTCAGGCACATCCTTGATGTGCACTGAGACGAAGTCTTTGAGCAGTCCCTCGGCGACCTGTACGGGGAAGGCAGTTGATCGGTATCCCGAGCCGGGGGACTACAGCGAAACCTACGGTTTCTCGAACTCACTGACGCTCGTTCCCCGCTCGGGATAGGGGCGTGATGGTTATTTTCCTCCTCAGAATATTCTGTTCACTCTTCTCAGGACCAATCATGAGCGCAGGGAACGACAGAAGTTTTTCGAGGTGCGACCGAAGGGAGCATGAAAAAGCCGTCTGGCTTTCGAGGATTCCTCTGTTTAGATTGTGGGGACGGTGGGGGTCGGCATCCTGCCCGGCAATATATCCCCAGCAGTGGAGATCGAAACAGGCCTTCAGCCCCCACCCCCCCCGAAAAAAAGATTATTCTTCGGCCTGCTTCCGGGCGATCAGCCCTTCTGCCGCCTTCTGCGCACCATTGATGATCTCGGCCTCGCCGGGGATGCGGTGGTCCTCCATGAGCACCCGGCCGTTGCAGAGCACCGTCGTCACCGCGGCGCCGGAGCAGGCATAGACCGCATTCGAGACAGGGTTGTACAGGGGAGTGTTGGAAACCGCACGACGGTCGAGGAGGATGAGGTCTGCCGGCGCGCCCTCGGCGATGACGCCGCCTTCGAAGCCCATGGCCGCGGCGCCGTTTGCCGTCGCCATCTGGAAGGCCTCGGATGCCGGGAGGAGGGTCTGCGAGTTCCAGTAGAACTTCTGGAGCAGGGCGGCGAATTTCATCTCCTCGAACATGTCGAGGTTGTTGTTCGAGGCGCAGCCGTCTGTGCCCAGGCAGACCCCGGCGCCCCGTGCCTTCAGCCACTCGTACGGCATAGCACGGTGGACGGCAAGCTTCATGTTGCTCGTCGGGTTGTGGGAGGCGAAGACGCCGCGGTCGCCAAGAAGGGTACAGTCGTCGGAGTCGAGCCAGCAGCAGTGGGCCGCGACCGTGCGGGGTGTCAGGCAGCCGCACCGGTCTAGCAAGGCCGCCGGGCGCATGCCGGTCTTCTCGACACAGTCATGCACCTCCTGCTCGGTCTCGGCAAGGTGGACGTGGAGACCGACGTTCTGCTGCCGGGAGAACTCAGCGCACCAGTGCAGTCCCTCCTCGGAGACAGTGTACACCGAATGAGGGCCGACGGCCGCCCTGATCCGCAGGTTGTTCATCCCCTTGATCCGGTCGATGAGTTTCTCCGTCGCGTGGATCTCCTTCTCTCTCTTCTCCTCGTCGAAGAGGTCGATGAACCCATATGAAAGCTGGGCCTTCATGCCCATCTCGTCCACGGCGCGGGCCGCTTCCTCCATGAAGAAGTACATGTCATTGAAGCCGACAGTCCCCGACCGGATCATCTCCAGGCAGGCGAGCTTCGTTCCCCAGTACACGTCATCAGCTGTCAGGTGCGCCTCAAGGGGCCAGATCTTCTCGGACAGCCACTGCTGGAGGGGCATGTCGTCGGCATAGCCGCGCAGCAGGGTCATCGCCGCATGAGTGTGGGTGTTGTACAGCCCTGGCAGGGCGACCGCACCGCCGCCGTCGACGATCCTGTCGGCATCACCGCCGGCCTTCTCCCCGATCGCGGCGAAACGCCCGTTTTCGACCCTGATATTCACCCGCGTTCCGTTCAGCTCAACATCCCTGATGAGCACGCTTCTCTCAGTACCAGTCATAATCAGTCACTTCCACAAACCCGCACAATCGATTCGACCAGATCCTCGGTCCTGTGCGCGTATTTCTTCGAGGTGGCGAGGATGTGTTCGTAGGTCAGCACCTCGTCAGATAATCCATTCGCATAGTTGTCCACGGTGCAGACAGCGGCGACCGGGATGCCGAGTTCTCGTGCCAGGGTCGCCTCGCTTGCGACCGTCATGCCGACGACGTCGGCGACCTTTGCAAGGCCGCGCACCTCCGCCACTGTCTCGATCCGCGGCCCCCGCGTCTGGGCGTACACTCCGCCGACCTGTGCCGTGGGAATGGCCTCCGAAAGTTTCCGGACAAGGCCCTCGTCGAGGGCAGGCATCACATGCTCGATGGCATGATCATGGAAGGACGGGATATCGGTGAGGCTGAGGTAGTCTGTCGGAATAACCACTGTCCCGGGCGGGATCTCCGCCTTCAGGGAACCGACCGAGCCGAAAGAGACGATCCTGTCCACGCCGGAGAGTGCAAGAGCCGCGGCCTCTGCCCGGTAGTTGATCCGGTGCGGCGGCCTCCCCCCCTGGTGGCGGAGCATGATGGCGATATCCCCTGCCATCACCTCTGCCGGGCCATATGGTGTCCAGACAGTCCTTTTTTCGAGTCTCGGGAGGTTGCAGTAGAGAAGACTGGTGCCGCCGATGATCCCGAGCATCACTGTCCCCTCCGCCCTGTGTGCATGCCTGCCATCATGTATAGAGGGATCCCTGAGGAGTAAAACCCATCTTTTTACCCTTGTCCTGCCATACGCTGATGCCGGGATAGAGATGAGCAGATTCCATATCGTCGATGACGACACGATTGCCCGGGGGGAGTGCACGGACATCTACTTCGCCAGGTGCGAGGAGGTTCTTGCAAAGGAGGGGAAGAATCCGCTGGTGACGATGGAGGTCACAACCGTCGGGATGCCGTACGACCGGGGGGTCTTCTGCGGCCTTGACGATGCCGTCGCCCTCCTCGAAGGGGTGCCGGTGGACGTCGAAGCCATGCCTGAGGGGAGTGTGTTTCTCCCGCGCGAACCGGTGATGCGGATCACCGGGCGGTACCGCGACTTCGGGCGGTACGAGACGGCCCTCCTCGGCTTCCTCTGTCACGCCTCGGGGATCGCCACCGCCGCCGCCCATGTCAAGGAAGCGGCGGGTGACTGTAAGGTCTATTCCTTCGGGTCGCGCCGGCAGCACCCGGCGATCGCACAGATGATCGAGCGCTCGGCCTGGATAGGCGGTGTCGACGGCGTCTCGAACACCACGGCGCCGGAGGGGATGCCGATCGTCGGGACAATGCCGCACGCCTTCGTGATGTGCCATGCCACGCCCGAAGAGGCATGGACCGCCTTCGACCGTCACTCGGCCCTGGATGTGCCGCGCCTGATGCTCTGCGACACCTTCGGCGACGAGAAGGAGGAGTGCCTGAAGGCGGCAGAACTCGGGTTTACCGGGGCGGTCCGCCTGGACACGCCGCGGTCGCGCCGGGGGAACATGCGTGCGATCCTCGAAGAGGTGCGCTGGGAACTCGACAGTCACGGCCACGAGGACGTCGGCATCTTCCTCTCCGGTGGGGTCACCCGGGAGGACATCCGCGCCTACCGCGACCTGGTGGACGCCTTCGGCGTCGGCGGGGCGATCGCCAATGCGCCGGTGATCGACTTCTCCCTGGACATTGTCGAGATCGAGGGGAAGAGTTGCGCGAAACGCGGGAAGTGGAGCGGGGTCAAGCAGGTCTACCTCCTCCCCGGCGGCGCCAGGGTGATCCTGCCGACGGGTGCGCACGCACCCGAAGGGGCGGTACCGCTCCTCAAACCGGTCATGCGGCACGGGCAAGCGGTCGGGCACACAGACATGGCGAAGGCCCGGGCGCGCGTCCTCGCAGATCTTGCTGAGAGGGCACAATCCGCATGAGCAGCGGGGGCCCCGGCCCAAATCCATTTATCTGATGGCATTCAATATCGTAGGGTAGCATCGGGCCGATAGATCAGGGGAAGATCGCTTCCTTGGCATGGAAGAGGCCGCGGGTTCAATTCCCGCTCGGTCCACTCGCTTTTAAAAAGAACACCATTGTGGGATTCATCGTTGGAATGCATTTCTGGGTCCGGACATTTATCCGTTTCACGCGCCCTTGCGCGGTAATGTTTCGGTAATTCGGGTAAAAAAGAAAAAGAGTCCTCTTCCCCCATGTCCGGACACGGATTTCCGCCCGCAGGCACTCATTGGGGGGAGGAGGCTTACGGTCAGGTCAGACACTGTTCAGCCGGTAATCATACCTTCCGCTGGCGATACGGTCCATCACGATCTCGTTTAGCCTGTTGAGGTGGCCCTCGGGAAAATACCCTGAAGTGATGCTCGAACTCCCGGTAGAAGAGAGCATATACACGCTCCCCCGGGAGACACCGAACACTCTGGCGATCGGGCCCTTTGCGATCCAGACCATCTGCACCTTATCGTAGTTCATGACCGCGGTCTCGCGGTCGACGGCGCCGTTCACGAACGTGAAGAGGTTTTCACCGGCGTCAAACTCCGTGACCCTGAAGGAGACGTGCGCGGCATAGAGTGTCGCAAGGACTGCCAGCGCCGTACCCAGGGGCAGCATGCACTGCACGACCACGCCCGGGATGCCGGTGATCCCGGAGAGGGCGGCGGCCTCGCGGGAGACGTAGAGTGATGGGATGCACATCACCGCCGCCAGCACCAGGGCCGCGACGACCGCCCGTATCTGGAGCACACTCTTTGCGCCTTCCGGCTGTCTCTCTGGATCGCGTTCATAGACGAACTCCGGCACCAGTTCCCGGAAGACCCTCTGCTGGGTCGCATCGTCTTTGAGCAGGCAGAGGACAGGGCGCGAACTGTCGTCACTCTCCGAGGCCAGTCCCACCACCTCGGCTTCGATACACGACCGCCCCAGAATCCTGGCGGCGAGCGTGCTCTTGACGCGGACGGCGTTGATCCGTGAGACACTGAAAGAGGTCCTGTAGGTCCTGATCAGACCATGCTGGAGATAGACCGTGTCGCCCCGGCGGTAGACCTTGTAGTTGTAGTACCGGAACATCAGCGAGACCGATGGCATGATCTGGACTGTGATGAACATCACGAGAGAGACCATCGCCCCCGCACCCAACTCGACCTCAGTTACCATGGAGAGGTAGAGTTCAAAGACCGAGTAGGCCAGGAACATCGAGCCCAGTATGGTCTGGTAGGTCGAGACGCTGAAGAGTCCATGTATAATTACGTCCAGCGGAGTGAACGTTGCCAGGGACTCGATCGTCTCCTCCTCGTCCGGGGAGATCGCATGGTCGTAGAGGCGCTGCGACATCTCGGACCTCAGCCTCTCAGCCACGTCCTGCCTGAACGTCAGGACTGCTTCCGGGGTCGTGGCGCTGGCCCCGGAGTTGATGTTGATCAGCACCTTCGATGTCCCAAACACCCTGTTTGCGATGTCCCGGTTCACGTTGACCGATGCCATCTTTGTGTAGGGGAGGGTCTTTTTCATCTGAAAGAGGGTGTCCCTCTCGACCACGACATCTGTCTCATTAAACTGGATGGTCGTCCTCTTCCACTGCCTGGAGTAGAAGAGCAGGAGGGCGATAGGAGAGAGCGCGAGTATACCCCGGACGGCGGTGCTGTCGATCCATGCACCGAGGAAAATCAGCAAGATCACTATTGAGAAGAACGTCCTGGCCGAATTTTCCACGATAATGCTGGGGTGACACCTGAATTTTTCGCCGGCCATGCTCCTTTCCTCTGAACACGGAGGTGCCTGTGGGACGGCGCGTTCCTCATCCGCGTCGGGGAAGTCCTTTTCGCACTGCCGACCGTTGGCGGTCTGGTCGATAGAGGATGATTCCGCGTCTGTTGCGGTCGGGTGTAGCCCGTTTTGATTCTCCACTCTATTTTCCTCCAGATCTGCTCTCCACTCACTCATCCGCAGGCCCGGCGGTGGCGGTAGCGGCTGGGGCCGTTTTGATCCTGTCCAGGAGCATGCGACCGATCAGTTTGTTGAGCAGGTCTGCGACCTTCTCCGCCTCCTCGATCTCCAGGTATTCGATGGTCGCATCCCCGCCTGCGGTGGTGATGGTGACATCCGCAAGACCGAGCATGGTGTTGATCGGGCCGCGGGAGACTTCCACCTGGTGCACCCGTTCGATCGGCACCAGGATGTGCCGTATCACGAGGACTCCGCAGCGGACATCCACTCTGTCCTCGGTGATCTGGTACCTGTACCGGGCGTAGTAGACCGGCGGGGCCGCCGCGCTATAGACCAGGGCGATCGCCAGGACCGCCAGAGCGGCGTATTGAACTAGACCGTAGTACGAGCCCAGGAATTCCTGCGAAAAGGTCGTCAGGAGGAGATAACCCGCCAGGAGTACGGCGTATGAGATGGCATGCCCGATGTACATCGAGACCATGCACTTCCGGTTCAGCCTTCTGTAGACCTCGCCTCCTGCACCGGTCTCATGGACGGGTTCCTCTTCATCAACCGCAGGGTGCCCTCGAAAAGGGCCGGAAATCGGCATAGGTAGAGTTTTTCATTGTGCGCAATTGAAGGTATGGTCGGGAGGGGGTGGGCACCGGACAGGGATGATGCGCGGGACCGCGTGCTCTCCCGCCTCCAGGACTGTATGAGGGAGGGTTAGGGGAGTAGCCTGGCCCAATCTTTATTATGGGATCACGTTCAACAATATGAGGTAGCACTGGGCCGATAGATCAGGGGAAGATCGCTTCCTTGGCATGGAAGAGGCCGCGGGTTCAATTCCCGCTCGGTCCATCTCTGTTTTTGTGAAAATAACTATTGCAGATCGAATCTGGAATAGTCTCTCGTGTTAATGCATCGAGGAATCTGCTGATATTGCCGACGCGGTTTTTCAAGTGGTCGTGGACTTCCGGGGAGACGGCGATGTGCAGGCGTCGCCGGATGCGGGTTTTTGAGGCAGATCTCAAGTTCGAAAAGGTGAGAGAGCGAAGGAGCATGGCCGGCGGACGGAAAAAATAGACGCTCGAAAAGACGGCACCTTTTAAATAGGAAATAAATATTCAAGGAGAGGCAATGTTCCATGTCGTCGGAAGAGAATAAGGCGCTTGTCCGAAGGTTTATCGATGCCTATAATACGCGAAATCTGGATCTGTTCGAGGATCTGGTGGCACTGGATTATATCGACCACACTCATCAGCAGCGAGGTCTGGAAAGTTTCAGACAACTTTTTCAACTCGCCTTCGAAGGTTTCCCTGACTGGTATGAGAAGATCGAAGATATGATTGCCGAAGGGGACAGGGTATGGGTCTGTGTGAGAGTTACCGGGACCCATACGGGCAAATGGAATCTGTTCGGCGTCACATTGCCTCCTACCGGCAACAGGGTAACAATGCAGATGGTGTTCATCTGGCGGATCGCGAACGGCAAACTTGCAGAGGGATGGGAAGTCGATAGCGATCTGGATTTCCTCAGACAACTGGGTGTGATCCAATAC
Organism: Methanofollis ethanolicus; assembly: GCF_001571385.1. Classification (NCBI taxonomy): domain Archaea; kingdom Methanobacteriati; phylum Methanobacteriota; class Methanomicrobia; order Methanomicrobiales; family Methanomicrobiaceae; genus Methanofollis; species Methanofollis ethanolicus. Next base: position 1,274,906 of record NZ_BCNW01000001.1, read on the forward strand.
ACGGAAAAAGGAAAGGAACTCTTTCCAGAGGACGTCGGTTCTATAGAGAACGCTGTTGGGCAATAGTCTCTTAAAGACAACTGGTTGAAGAGATATCTCCAGTTTACACAAGGTTCCTCCAGTCCACATCCCTCTTCACGCATGTCGCCGATGTACGCCACAGTCCTGAGCCCGATCTGGCCCTCCATCTCCTGCTCCCCGATGGTCGCGAGGAGGCCGTAGGCACTCAGGTTTTCAAGGCCATTTTCGGTCACACGGTCAGGGAGATGTCACCCCGGAGGGGTCGTGCTACCTCAAGAATACTGTTCATGACATTTTTTCTCCCGATCGCTGAGAATATCGGGACTTCAGGCCTAAAACGGGTTTATGACGGAAAAATTCCAGTGCCAGCGCATACTGCGTGGCACCGCGTACCCCCGCCGCGGCTGAGGCGCCCTGCGGCACCGGCCCGGATGGTAATGATTCGTGTTTTACCGCATGATAAACCCGGGAAAGCCAGGAACATACCCCGCGTCTTGCACCGCCGACATCCCCCTACAGAAGGATGGTTTTTTGCCAGAAGGCAACTGATAGAAGATGGGTGTATTGTGGGTCTAAAGGAATGGATTGTGCCACAGGACAAGGCATTTTTCGACCTGTTCGAGAAACTGGCAGATACAGTCAATGATGGGGCGCTGCTCCTCAACGCGCTCGTCAACAACTACGTCGACGTGCAGAACCAGTGCCACAAGATGAAGCAGATCGAACACAAAGGCGACGAGATTGCGCACCAGGTCTACGAGCAACTCAACCTCACCTTCATCACCCCCCTGGAACCCGAGGAGATCTCGCGGCTCGCCACCGCCCTCGACGACATCCTCGACTACATCGACGGGACGACGCAGCAGATGTACGGTTACGGCGTCACCGAGGCCGACGATGTCATGAAAGAACTGGCGCGGCTCATTCTCCTCTCAACACAGGAGGTCCAGACGGCGGTACGGCTGATCCGGAAGATGGACGACCCCCGCACCGTCGAGAAGCACTGCATCGAGATCAACCGGCTTGAGAACCTTGCCGACGTCGTGCTCGGGAACGCGATCAAGGACCTCTTCGCCACCAACGACGCCATCACGATCATCAAACTCAAGGATATCTACGAGAACCTTGAGGTCGCCACCGACAAGTGCGAGGACGTGGCGAACGTACTCTCAGACATCGCAATCAGACATTCCTGAAGAGTGATCATGGAAGTCGTCATAATTCTCGGCATCATGCTGGCCCTGATGTTCAACTTCGTCAACGGCCTCAATGATGCCGCAAACTCCATAGCCACGGTCGTGGCGACCAAGGTGCTCTCCCCCTTCAAGGCCGTGCTCCTTGCGTCATTTTTCAATCTTGTTGGTCCGCTCCTCTTCACGACCGCGATCGCACAGACGATCGGGCGGGGCATCGTCGATCCCGCCGTTTTCACTCCTCATCTGATCCTCATGGCCCTGATCGGAGCGGTGCTCTGGGTCTTCGGGTGTTCATATTTCGGGATCCCGGTATCGAGCAGTCACGCCCTGATCGGCGGCATCCTCGGCGCCGCAACGGCGCGGGCAGGGATCGAGTCGATCCTCTGGCCATCGGAGATGCTCTTCGTCGAACTGGTCGTCATGGTCGTGATCGGGGCGATCGGCGGTATGGCGGCCGCAGTTTATCTTGCCCTCGCCACCGGCGAGGCATGGAACCGGTACCTGGCTATCGGCGCCCTCTCCGGCATCACCATCCTGATCCCGATTCTGGTGGCCACAGGCCTCCTCCCCATCTCCGGGATCGTCAGCGTCGTTGTCTTCATGGTTGTCTCCCCGATGCTCGGGTTCATGGTCGCCTATGCCTTCGGCGTCGTCATCATCAGGCGCCTCGCTCATTCAAACCCGCTCATCCTCAACCATGGCTTTAAGAAGCTCCAGATCGTGGCCGCGGCCTTCCAGTCGATAGGTCACGGAAGCAACGACGCCCAGAACGCGATGGGCATCATCACGGCGATGCTCGTTGCCGGGGGTATCCTCACCGAGTTCGCCGTCCCCCTCTGGGTCATCCTCATCTCCTGCACCGCGATCTCCCTCGGCACCCTCCTTGGCGGGTGGCGGGTTGTGGACATGATGGCAAACAAGATCACGCGGATGCGCCCGTACCAGGGTTTCTGCGCATCGACTGCGGGAGGGGCGGTCCTCTCCCTCGTCACCGCCTTCGGTGTCCCGGTCTCCACAACCCATGCAATGAGCGGGGCGATCATGGGCGTCGGGGCGACGAAGGGTTACTCGGCCGTGAAGTGGGGGATTGTGCGAGACATCGTGGCCGCCTGGGTCATGACCGTCCCGGCCTCTGCGGCGGTCGCCTGGGGATGTTATGTCGTTGTCGATATCTTCTTCCCCTGACCCTCATTTTTGAAGAACCGGCACCAGGGGACGAGCGGACAGACGTCGCAGCGCGGCCTGCCCGCAATGCAGACCGCACGCCCGTGCTGGACAAACAGGGCATTGACCTCGCCCCAGACTTCCTGCGGGAAGAGCGCGGTCAGGTCTTTTTCAATTTTTTCCGGGTCGCTCTCGTCGGTGAGGCCGAGAAGACGGGAGATCCGGCGCACATGGGTATCCACCGCGATCCCCTTGTCAATGCCGAAGGCATTGGAGAGGACGATGTTCGCCGTCTTTTTCCCGACGCCGGGGAGGGAGAGGAGGCCGTCGAGGGTCGCCGGCACCTCGCCCCCGAAGGTGTCGGTGATCTGCCGGGCGGCGCCGATGATGTGGCGTGCCTTCACCCGGTAAAAACCGGTCGGCCTCACGATGGCGGCGACCTCCGCCTCGTCCGCGGCGGCAAGGGCGGCGGGCGTCGGATACCGGGCGAGGAGGAGGGGGCGCACCGCCTCGACCGAGCGGTCGGTGGTCTGGGCCGAGAGGATTGTCAGGACAAGCACTTCAAAGGGATCGCCGTAACTGATCCCGTTCTCGATTGTCGGAGGATAGCGCCCGCGGAGGGCATGATATATCAAACAAGCACGTGATCGGTCCATAAAAGTGGGGTAGGGCAGATTCGAACTGCCGTCAAAGCGTCCCAAACGCTCTAGGATGGACCAGGCTACCCTACTACCCCGGATGCAGGAAATACTATCGGCGTCTTTCCTAAAATAATTATGGTGGTGGGGGATTAGAAGGGAAACAGGGTGCATGCGGTGTCGCTGACGACGGTACCCGTAAAGGTGCCCTCGCAGACCGCTTCGGAAAGGTTTTCCGGCCTCCTGCCGTCGATGACGACAAGGGGGATCCCGCAGCGCTCGATGATCTTGGCGGCCACGATATCGATGACCGTGTTCGACCCGGCGTCCAGGCGGGCTGCCGAGATGATCTCGAGGAGTTCCTGCGGGGTCATCCGGTCGTACCGGCGTGCGTGGGCGTCCTTCTTCGGGTCGGCACTGTAGATGCCGTCGACGGACGTGCCGTTGATGACCACGTCGGCACTCACCGTCTCGGCAAGCACGGCAGAGACCGCATCGGTTGTCTGACCGGGGGTAACGCCACCCATGACCACGATCTTGCCAGACTCGGCAAAGACTCTGGCCTCCTGATAGGAGGTGGCAACCGCGGGGTATGCGGCGTCACCGAGAGCATACATCAGGAGAGAGGCATTGATCCGGGTGATCATGATCCCGATCTCGTCCGATGCAGCCTCGTTGATGCCGAGGGTGCGCGTGACCCTGATATAGCGCCGGGCTTCGCCTCCGCCGCCGACCACGACAAACACCTGACTGCGGGAGGCCATTTTCTTCAATACCTCGACGTACCGGGAGATAGTATGAGATTCGAGGGAGGGCACCAGTATCGAACCTCCCAGGGAGAGCACGATCTTCGTCATGGTGATCTAACCTTATATGTTTAGGAATTACGCCCATATATCTTGTTGAGATCGGTCGCCCGGAGGCCCATACCTTTTAATGGAGGAAAACTCCCATGCGGGGGCATGCATGAGGCGCACCAATACGCACGGGTCGAGGGGGACACAGTCAGATGTTCACTCTGCGCTCATCGCTGTACGATCGCCGCGGGCAAACATGGAATCTGCGGGGTGCGGGTCAACGAGGGCGGCACCCTGTATGCGGCAAATTATGGCCTGGTCGCCGCAGAGGCGGTGGACCCGATCGAGAAAAAGCCGCTCTTCCACTTCCTGCCCGGTACCCTCTCGTACTCCCTCGGCGGTGTCGGTTGCAATTTTAGGTGCCAGCACTGCCAGAACTGGCACATCTCGCAGGCGTCCCTCGCCGACCTCCGGCTGATGGAGATCCCGCCCGCGACCGGGGTGGAGAGGGCGCTCGCTTCGGCGTCCGCGAGCATTGCCTGGACATACAACGAACCGACGATCTGGCACGAGTACGCCCTGGACATGGGAACACAGGCGCGGGCGCGCGGCCTTGGCACGGTCTATGTCACGAACGGCTACATCACGGAGGAGGCGCTCGACGAACTTGCGCCGATGCTCAATGCCTTCAGGGTGGACATCAAGGCCTTCACCGAGGATTTCTACAAGAAAGTCTGCCGGGCAAAACTCCAGCCCGTGCTCGACGCCGCACTCGCCGCCCGCGAGCATGGGATGCACATCGAGACGGTGACTCTCGTTATCCCCGGCCTCAATGACTCGGAAGACGAGATGAAGGCCCTGATCACCTGGGTCCTCGACAACCTGGGGCCAGACACGCCGATGCACTTCACCAGGTTTCACCCTGATTACAAGATGCGCGACCTGGAGGCGACGCCCTTCAGGACTCTTGAGCGGATCTACAGGCAGGCAAAGGACCTCGGCGTGCGCTACCCGTACCTCGGCAATGTCCCGCCCGGGCCGTACGAGAACACGTACTGTCCCTCTTGCGGGGCGCTGCTCATCGAGAGGGCCGGTTTTTCGAGCAGGTTCGTCGACCTCGACGGGGACCGGTGCGGCCGGTGCGGGGAGAGGATCCCGGTTGTCAGGTCGGTCTGAGGGGAAGCGGCCCCGCTTCCTCGCCGACAGGATGCTCGGCGTGCTGACACGGCACCTGCGGTTGATGGGGTACGACACCCTCTCGGCGAACGCCCTCACGCCGGGAAACCCGCGAGAGGACACGGTGCTCCTTGCCATCGCCGAGACTGACGGGCGGATCCTCCTGACGCGGGACGCCGAACTGGCGCGCCGGGCAGGGGGGCGGGGTGTGTACATCAGGTCGGCAGACGTCATGGAGCAGGAGAGGCAACTCGTGGACAGGGGCCTGATCAGGCAGGAGTTCACCTTCGACCGCTGTTCGGTCTGCAACACGCCCCTCCGTCCGGCGCAGAAAAAGGAGGTACTCGGTGCGGCCTATGCGCCACGAAAGCCGGAAGGGCTTTCTTTTTTCTGGTGCCCGATCTGTCGGCGCCTCTACTGGGAGGGGTCGCACACGGCGAGGATGCGGCGAGAGGTCGGGAAAAAAGAGGAGAGTTCTAGGCCTGGTTGAAGAGGACTTCGGTTTCGACGTGGTACTCACGGTCAGATTTCCCGGTCAGGCGCACGTCATAGATCTTCGTATCGCCAGGGACAAAACGCTCGATGGCAATGTTTTTTGTGTCGTTGACTGTGTTGAGTTCTGTGTCGACGAGCGTGACCACGACCACGACGCCGGTGGCCTCGACTGTGCCCGGGCTGGTGGCCCGTACTCGCGCCAGATAGGAAAAGGGTTTGTCGACACTATATTGCGGGGTGAGGCCGAGCACGCCGACAGTTATCGCGGGCTGATCGTCGCCTGTCTGCGGGAGGGCCGCGGTAACCACAGGCGTCACATCGGGCGTTACTACCGGCGATGACGTACACCCTGCCGCGAACGCGGCCAGTGCAAGGGCGATGAGAAGGAGGACGGGGAGGATACGCATGGTACACATATCCTGCCCGAGGTCACTTAAACACTACGATATTTAATTCCTGTCCTGTGCAACCCAATGATCATACTGGTGCTTCCAGACATCTTTGTTGGCGAAGACCAGTGCTTTCATCCCTGCCGCCATCTCGGCGTGGAGTGCCTCCTGTTCAGGGTACGTGCGGCAGTCCGTGATCGCCGCGGCAAGGTTCTTCCCGAGCGCAAAGGCCTCTTTCTCGGTAGCGGCAAAGGCCTCAGGGCCTGCGACCATCACCGCGGCCACCGCGCCGACCGTGTCGGCCCCGAGGATCTGGAGGACGTGGTTCAGGTACGTCGCAATATCGTCGGCACCGGCCCCCCCGGCGGTCGCAACGGCGCACCCATACTTCCCGGCAAAGAACTGGCAGTGGACGGCGTCGGCCATCCGGTCGAAGACCGCCTTCATCTGCGCGGAGACGTTGTCGATATAGTTTGGCGAACCGAAGACTATCCCGTCGGCTTCGAGCATCTTTTCGTAGAGGGCTGCAAAGTCGTCCTGCTTCGGGCACTCGCCCGTCTGATAGCAGAGGGTGCATGCACTGCATGGCCTGATCCTGAGGGCTGCGGCGTCGATGAACTCGATCTCTGCCCCGGCCTCTCGCGCACCGCAGAGCACGGCATCGACAAGGCGTCCGGTCATGCTCTCCTGCCCGCGAGGGCTCCCATTGATTCCCAGTATTTTCATACTTCTCTCAGCAAAAGATCGTACCCGAAGCCCTTGAGCATTTCGCATGTACGGTGCCGGATTTTATCTGCCTGCCACTATTATGAATTGGTCAATGTTATGAGACATATTTTGGGATTCCACACTCAGTTACATAATTTGAGAACGATGCATGGATATTTATACTGCCGGCCCTAACATATGCATGCAGCGTCAAAACTGCATAGGTAACATAATGTACGGCAACAGAGTAGGTGGCCCGAGGGACAACTTCTCCCGCGGTCCCCGTGAGATGTTCAAGGCAGTCTGTTCAGACTGCGGTAAGGAATGCGAAGTACCCTTCAAGCCGACTGAAGGAAGACCTGTGTACTGCCGGGATTGCCTCCCCAAGCACAGAAAGCCCAGATTCTAAACATTTTAAACATTTTTTCCTTTCATTTTTTCTGCATCGTCCACCGCCATCGTCAGGATCGTTTGTATCGTCAGGTGCCTGTTCTGGATCACAGTCTAGGAGTCCACGCTATCTCCCTCATGGCCCCGGCAATCCGGCGCCACACCTCCGAAAGGTCATTATATCATATCGTCCCATTTTAAAGGCAGTTCTTCTCCCTTGATAGGATTGAGCCCATTTAAACGCCCGCCCGCCTCCCGAATGACCCGGTTCCGATCATGATGGCAATCTCCGGGATCGCGTAATATTATAGATAAATATTATCCTATGATAATTAATTTACTTTTATTCCTATTTTGTATCTAAAAATGAACCTATGAAAAAGCCTATCTAGATTGAAATCGGATATATTTGATGTATATCTATATTGGCCACCAAGATGACCTCAAATTAATATTACTTAATTATAATATTCTATTTTAATGTATGACACAATGTTAATTTACTAAAAAAAATTAGGAACGTTTATATGCGCCTTCCAGAAAAGATATAATGTCCCTATTCGGGGCTTGCAGTAGAGACTCTGGAGAGTTGCATCTGAAAAACCGGGTGAAATTCTCCATGAAGAAACATTCCTGCACAAAGGGTAAAAGGATGAACTGATATGGCAGCATATTCAGAAACAATCGATCTCTATTCAGATGACGGTAAGCTGCTGAAAAGCGGCGTTACCCTCGACAAGATCAGCCCGCTGGTGAACCCGGCGACCAGCAAGATCATCGACCTGACTAAGAGAACGATTAATGTCAACCTTGGGGGCATAGAGCAGGCTCTCAAGATTGGAAAGCTCGGTAAGGGCAAGATCAGGGGACGCGAACTGAACCTCCCGATTATGGAGAACAAGGACGCCATCGTTGCCAGGATCAAGGAAATGGTCCAGGTCGAGGAGGGTGACGACACCAACATCCTCGAGTTCAACAAGGGCAACCTCCTTCTCGTCGAGGTTCCGAAGAAGCGTCTCGTGAACGCCGCCACGTACGACGCAGCGATCACCGCCGTTGCCGCAGCGACCACCTACGCGATCGTCGACCAGTTCAACATCGACGCCTTCAACGCCTCCACGGTCAAGGCCGCCTGCTGGGGCGCCTACCCGCACACCATGGACATGCAGGGTGCTCTTGTCACCTCCATCCTGTCCATTCCGCAGAACAACGAAGGCATCGGCTTTGCTCTCCGTAACGTCCCGGTCAACCACTTCGTCATGATGACCGGCAGAAACTCCCTCCAGGGCGCCGCCCTTGCGTCGACCCTCGAGACCGCCGGTGAGTTCGAGATGGGCCAGGCAATCGGCGCATTCGAGCGCAACCAGCTCCTCTGCTACGCCTACCAGGGCCTCAACGCCAACAACATGGTCTACGACCTTGTCAAGGCAAACGGCGAGACTGGCACAGTCGGTTCCGTCGTCCAGTCCCTCGTCGAGCGTGCGATCGAGGACAAGGTCATTGCACCGGGCAAGAAGGGCGGGTACTTCCAGTTCTACGACACCAAGGATCCGATGCTCTGGAACGCCTACGTCTCTGCCGGCACCCTTGCAGCCACCATCGTCAACTGTGGTGCAGGCCGGTTCGCCCAGGCAGTCTCCTCGACCCTGCTGTACTTCAACGACCTCATCGAACACGAGACCGGCCTGCCGTCCTCCGACTTCGGCCGCATGATGGGTACCGCCGTTGGTTTCTCCTTCTTCAGCCACTCGATCTACGGTGGCGGCGGTCCGGGCATCTTCAACGGCAACCACGTCGTGACCCGCCACGCCAACGGCGTTGCGATCCCGTGTGTGGTCGCCGCAGCCTCCCTCGATGCGGGCACCCAGATGTTCGCACCTGAAGGCACGTCCAAGATGATGGGCGAGACCTACGGCAAGATCGACGTCTTCAACAAGCCAATAGACCAGATCGCCAAGGGCGTGGATCTGATTGCCTGAGTCAGCCTTCCCCCAGTGCAGGATCGTTCCCCTCCGTCTCCTGTCGCCCCAGACGACAGAAGGCCTGCTGAGCCAGGTCGCGAGGGTTCCGGGAATCCGCCGGATCGTGATCAACGGTCCCGGCCTCCCGGCCATTATCCCGTACGGCCCGGCCCGTGGTCAGGCCAATCCCAATACCAACAGGCGGACGATCCAGGTCTGTGGCGCCGAATTCGAGATGAAGATCCAGACCGGCACGGTCACCCTTGAAGTCGAAGACGACGAGGTGATCGCAGCAGTGCAGGCGATGTGCGACGAGTTCTTCACTGAAATCCCGTACACCCTCCAGAAAGGCCGGTTCATGAAGAGCACTCCGACCCTTGTGGACTATGCAAAATATGGTCCCGAGACAAACGAACTCGTCATCGGACTCGTCGATCCCAGAAAGAAAGACGAACCGATCATCATCCCGATTCCCACCCGCCCGGAGCAGGGGGAAGACTGTCAGGATATCTCCAGACAGAATATACACCAGATTTAACCGATTGAGGTGACAAAATGGCATACACTCCACAGTATGGTCCGGGAACTTCTATCGTTGCCCAGAACAGGCGCAACCAGATGAATCCCAACTACAAACTCGAAAAACTCCGTGAGGTCACTGACGAGGACGTCGTCCTGGTCCTCGGCCACCGCGCACCCGGTGCGGCTTACCCGAGCGCCCACCCGCCCCTGGCCGAACAGCAGGAACCCGCAGACCCGATGCGCAAGCTTGTCAAGCCCACTGAGGGCGCAAAGGCCGGCGACCGTGTCAGGTACGTCCAGTTTGCGGACTCGATGTTCAACGCCCCGTCCCAGCCGTACCAGCGGACCTACGCAGAAATGTACCGCTTCCGCGCCATCGACCCCGGCACCCTCTCTGGTCGCCAGATCGTCGAGTGCCGCGAGCGCGACCTCGACCAGTACGCAAAGACCCTGATCGAGACCGAGATGTTCGACCCCGCCCTCGTCAGCATGCGTGGTGCGACCGTGCACGGCCACTCCCTCCGTCTTGCAGAGGACGGCATGATGTTCGACGCCCTTCAGCGCTGCGTTCTTGGTGAGGACGGCGTTGTCCGGTACGTGAAGGACCAGGTCGGCGTTCCCCTTGACCGTGCGGTCGAGGTCGGCAAGCCGATGGACGCAAAGTGGCTCAAGGAGCACAGCACGATCTTCCACTCCCTTGTCGGAACTGCGCTCCGTGAAGACCCCGAGTACATCGAATACCTCCAGCGCATCCACACGCTGAGGACCAAATACGGTTTCATGCCCAAGGAGGAGTGAATAGCGATGGCAAAGATTGAGAGAGCACAGAAACTGTTCCTGAAGGCACTCAAGGAGAAGTTCCAGGGACAGGATGTGCAGTCTGAGAAGACTGAGTTCTATAACTTCAATGGCGTTCGCCAGTCCCCGAGAAAGTGCGAGTTCATGAAGGAGTCCCGCGCCGTCGAGATGCAGCGTGGTATCTCCATGTACGACCCCGAGCGCTGCCACCTTGGCGGTATCCCGATGGGCCAGCGCCAGCTGATGACCTACGAGGTCTCCGGCACCGGCGTCTTCGTCGAGGGCGACGACCTGCACTTCGTCAACAACGCTGCCATGCAGCAGATGTGGGACGAGATCCGCCGGACTGTTATCGTCGGCATGGACATGGCCCACGCCACCCTGCAGAAGCGTCTGGGCAAGGAAGTCACCCCTGAGACGATCAACGAGTACCTCCACATCCTCAACCACGCGATGCCCGGCGGCGCAGTCGTCCAGGAACACATGGTCGAGACTCACCCGGCCCTCACCGACGACTGCTACGTGAAGGTCTTCACCGGCGACGACGAACTCGCCGACGACATCGAGCCCCAGTTCCTCATCAACATCGAGAAGCTCTTCCCGAAGAAGCAGGCCGAGGACCTCAAGGCCGAGGTCGGCAAGTCGATGTTCCAGGCAATCCACATCCCGTCCATCGTCTCCAGGACGTGCGACGGCGGTACGACCTCCCGCTGGTCTGCAATGCAGATCGGTATGTCCTTCATCGCTGCATACCGCATGTGCGCCGGTGAAGCGGCAGTCGCCGACCTCTCCTTCGCTGCAAAGCACGCCGGCGTCATCCAGATGGCATCCATCCTCCCGGCCCGCCGTGCACGCGGTCCGAACGAGCCCGGCGGCATCAAGTTCGGCCACTTCGCCGATATGATCCAGACCGACCGCAAGTACCCGAACGACCCGGCCAAGGCATCCCTCGAAGTCGTCGGTGCAGGCTGCATGCTCTTCGACCAGATCTGGCTCGGGTCCTACATGTCCGGCGGTGTCGGTTTCACCCAGTACGCGACCGCCGCGTACACCGACAACATCCTCGATGAGTTCACCTACTACGGCATGGACTACATCAAGGACAAGTACAACGTCGACTGGAGAAACCCGTCCGCAGATGACAAGGTCAAGCCGACTCAGGACGTCGTCAACGACATCGCTACCGAGGTCACCCTCAACGCCCTCGAGCAGTACGAGCAGTTCCCGACCATGATGGAAGACCACTTCGGCGGTTCCCAGCGCGCCGGTGTCATGGCAGCAGCCTCCGGTCTCTCCACCTCGATTGCAACCGGCAACTCCAACGCCGGTCTCAATGGCTGGTACCTTTCCATGATCATCCACAAGGATGCATGGTCCAGGCTCGGCTTCTTCGGCTACGACTTGCAGGACCAGTGCGGCTCGGCAAACTCCCTCTCCATGGAGCCCGACCGCGGTCTGATGGGCGAACTCCGTGGCCCGAACTACCCGAACTACGCCATGAACGTCGGTCACCAGGGCGAGTACTCCGCTATCGTCGCCGGTTCCCACTACGGCCGCGGCGATGCGTTCTGCCTCGAGCCCCTGATCAAGATCACCTTCGCCGACCCGTCCCTGAAGTTCGACTTCGCCGAACCCAGGCGCGAGTTTGCAAAGGGTGCGATCCGCGAGTTCATGCCCGCGGGCGAGCGCTCCCTGATCATCCCGGCCAGGTAAGATCCTTACCCTGCCTTTTTTTTGCACGTCCCTCTGCAAAATACACAATTGTGATCTGTGCCATACACTCTTCCGCACATACCGTGCGTGAAGCGCCATTCACGTACGCCGGGTTTGTGGCCTGATTCGATAGACAATATCACCTCAAATTCATCTATTTTTTTTATAGATTGGCACCAGAAAGAAAAGGGAAGAGTATGAAGCAGACTTTACCTACATCCCGCCTTGCCGCCGATGCAAAAAAAATGGGTATCGACCTCTTCGGCGTGGCGGCGGCCGAAGGATTTTTAGACCCGGCATATCTCGGGAAGCGCCCGCAGGATGTTTTTCCCGGCCTCGCCTCCGTCGTTGTCATCGGCGTGACAGTGCCTAAGGGGGCTTTCAAACCCCTTCCCCGGGGCAGGGCACAATACACAAACACCCTGATGGCCGGGACTGCAACCCTCCGCGTCGCTGCCTTCGCTCTGGCCCGGAGCCTCGAAGATGAGGGATATGATGCGGCGATCGTCCCGTGCGAGGGGAGCGAGTTCGGGTACTGGTATGCCGACAGGAAGACGCTGATGGCCGACCTGTCGATAAAATATGCTGCATGGCGTGCCGGCCTCGGATCTTTCGGAAAGAACCACCTTCTGATCACGGACAGGTTCGGGCCCAGGGTGAGACTGGCCGCGGTCCTCACCGACGCACCTCTCGATCCCGGTCATCCGAAAGGCGGCCTCCTTTCAGACCGGTGTGCAGGGTGCACGCGGTGCATCGAAGCCTGTCCTGTGGGGGCGATCACCCCCGATGGCATAGACCGTCAGGCGTGTGCCGCGTATATGTTCGGCGATCTCGGCGGGTTGCGGTGCGGCATGTGCATCAGGGCATGCCCCCTTGTGGAAAGATAATACGCGGGCTGAAGATCCGGCGGAAAGCGGTGGGGTCCTGCAGTTCGTCATGCGATCGGGGAAGAGATCGATCTGAGACCGAGGTATTACCATGAGGTCATCCCAAAACTGATCCGAACCCTCATGCACGCCGATGAAAGGACTCAATTCGGTTCTGAAAATCCTGTTCTGGTGTCTTGTCCGGGGGGTTTCACCCTCCGATCCCCCCATCATTGCGATAGGGGGTGGATGGCAATCTCCTTCATCAGGATCTCTGGTCTCTCTTCCCCGACCCTATCCTGTTTCGGGGGTCCGGGGGCGTCAGTCCCCCGGCAGAGAGGTCGGGGAAGGCGGTGGTTTCGCACTATGCTTCAGGGAATTCGGGAAGACATCGACCCGATCATGAGATTTTCTCCCGAGGTCAGCATGCGGGGAAAGGGGAATGAACGAGAGTTTTGGGATATGCTCCACAAAAAAACAATTTTCATCGCGTATGCTTGAGTCCCGGAGGACTCATGCCCATTCAACAGGGCCGGGAAAACAACACGTCTGACAGAGGCAGGAGGGGTTCAGGTCCCCTCGAAGGCCTCCATCACCATTCCCTGGTAGTCCTCGCCGTGCTCCGCGTAATGGCGGTTCACCTCGGCGATCCCCACAGGGTCGCCAAGTTTAAGCAGCGCCGCCGCTGTCAGGACGCGGCAGCAGACCGACTGTTCCCGGCGAAGGAGGTCGATCAGGTGCGGCACGGCTTTCTGATCTCCGATATTGGCAAGGGCCCAGATGGCAGGGTCCGTGACACCGTCGCCGCCGCTGCCGGTGGCGACTGTGATCAGCGGGTCCACGGCGTTTTGTCCCATGCGGGCAAGCGCCATCGCCGCCCTCCAGCGTCCGGCGCCCGTTCCCTCCCTGAGGGACGCAACCAGCGGGCCGACGGCCTCATCGCCAACCGCCCGGAGGTCGTTCATCGCCCGGAGACTGCTGGCGATATCACCGTTCTGCACGACATCCAGCAGTCCGGCCAGATCCATTCTGGTCTTTCCTTCTGTGTTGTGTTCCATTGCGGCACCCCCCTATGCCACGGCAGACCCTTCGCCCCCGGAACACATAGAGATTTACGAACCCGTTGTGCATGGCATAGATTTATCCGGAGAATTTTTTCGGCCCCTGCCTCCTTCTGAGGCTGGCAATCTCGGCGAGGAGGACGCCGTGGATGCGTTCGGCCTCGGAGACGTCCTCGCAGGCGACATAGCGGGTGCTGTCGCTGAGCATCACCGGCCTGAAGAGGACGGCCTTTGTCCTGCCGTCCCGGCACCGCACCCTGAAGAACCGCGGTCTGACCTCGCCGGTGCCGGCAGTGTCGAGGTCTGATGTCCAGGCCCTGACAGCCTTTTGCCGCTCCGCAGGGTCAGGGAAGGCGGTCCTGAACCAGGTGTCGCAGTCAGGGATATCATCGAGGGTGTACCCGAAGACTGCGGTGAACTTCCTGTTCAGGAAGAGGATATACCCCTCCCTGTCGATGACGGCGACCGGGTAGGGCAGAAGGTCGATGATGTCCCGCAACCGCCTCTCGCTCCTCTGGAGACGCTCCCCCGTGAACTGCCGACTGAGAGCGATGGACGCCTGTTTGACGAATGAATAGACCACCTCCCTCTCCGTGAGGTCACGGCCGCGGGGGAGGAGGACCATGATGTTCCCGAAGACCTGCCCCTCCCAGAGGAGGGCGAACATGCACGCCCTGATGAAGTCCCAGCGTTTGAGGATATCCCGGCAGACCTCCTCGGAGAACCGCCCCACCGTGATGGCGGACATCGGGATGCCTCCGTCGCCGGGTTCGCGGGAAAGACGATAGTCGGCCGTCCCGTTCTCCAGCAGGGTCTTGATGTCGTTGAAATACGGGGACGAAAGGGCACCGATCAAGGGGATGGCCACGCCGACCACTTCCCGCCCCACGATGTCTTTTACCCCGTCCCTGAAGTTCTCGTCCATCATCGCCCGCACCAGAAACTGGCCGTCGTCCTCGTCGTAGGAGAGGACCGTAATGCCCGCGCCCGGCACGAGTTCGGCGATCCGCCTGGCGATGAGCGCGTAGATGTCGGCGTCATGCGCGAGGTTAACGAACTCCATCGCCGTCCGTGCCAGGAACTCCATCTTTTCGATGTAATGGTGTTTTTTCTCCTCCAGGTGCCGGGCCGCGGTGATGTCGGTCCCTGTGCCCTGGTACTCCCTGAGCATGGCGTCGCCGTTGACGATTGCACGGATCGTCCAGGAGAACCAGCGGGTCTCCGCAGAGTCCGGCAGGGCGACCGGGATATCGAGGGTGCAGACCGCATTGCCCGGGCCGAGTCTGCGGAGTTTTTTCACGATCCAGGCATGCATGGACGGGGGGACGAACTGCCACAGGGTCGTGCCGGCGAGGTCCTCCTCGCTGACGTCGAAGGTCTCGCAGAAGGCACGGTTCACGAAGGTGATCCTGCCGCCCGGCAGGAAGCGGCAGAGAGGTTCTGCCTGGTCCTGTACGATGGCCCGGAACTTCGCCTCGCTGAGCTGCAACGCCCGTTCATACTGTTTTCTCGCGGTGATGTCCTCGAGGACGACGGTGCACCCCCGCTCGCCATCGTCGAAGACGGTCGGGATCACCTGCATGCTGAAGAAGAACTCCCCGTCATCCAGCCTGCAGGAAACATCAGTGTGGACCTGCTCACGCCTGACATCCCGGATGGTCCCCAGCACCCCTCTGTCAGAGATGATCGGGAGGGGAGCGTCCTCGATATACAGCCCGATAACTGCCCTCTTCTCCACGCCGGCAAGGTCGAGGAAGCGGTCGTTGACCTGGACGATCCGGAAGGCACTGTCGAGGACCAGGATCATGTTCCTGGTGAAACAGAGGAAGGAGGAGAGGGGGACGCGCTGGGCGATCGCGTAGACCTTCGCATTGCCGATGACCGCCGCATCGACCTGCCCCGCAACCCGCAGCACCTCAAGGTGTTTCGAGACCGAGTTCCGGTTGATCCGGGTCTTTTTTGCGACCTCTGTGATCGTCATCCCCCGAGGCCTGAGCCTCAGCGTCCTCAGGATGCGGGACGCCGTGTCCTGCTCCTCTTTCGCCTCCATGCTCCCACCCCGGCCAGCATATATCGGTCATGCACGATATATTTGCCCCCGCGCCGGGACAGGAGGGAAAGAGTCCCAGGGCACCCTGTACCAGGCACATGGACGGGCGAAATAGGGCAGAACTTTACCCACTCATCCTCTTCATCGGGCAGACGTTCGTGCCCTTCAGGTTCCCCAGCGCCCACGCGTACCTCTGCCTGACCGACGCATGCAATTCTTTTTCTTTGATGGGCACGAAACCGAGCGAGGCGTAGAAGGCAACGAGGGGCACGACCGCATACATATACAGGTCATCTGACCCGCAGGCGGCGACCAGTCCCTCCATCGCATTCCGGGCATACTCCTTCCCGCGGAATTCTTCCCAGGTGAAGACACCATCGACCTCGCACCCGTCGGGGTGGCGTTTGCACCGTGCGACGCTCACCGGCGTGTCCTCGACGAAGACACAGAAGATCCGGGTCCGTCGCCGGGTCTGACTTTGTCGCATGGTAGTCGAGCCAGATCTTTTCTGCGAGGTAGAACTCGTCGACGCCGAGTTCCCTCACCGAGACGGTCAGGTGGATCTCCGTGCAGGCGACGAGGACCGGGACTCTCGTATGAAGTGTCACCTCAGACGTGGTGGCACCGAGCGGCACCTGCCTGAGATAGTCCATGAGGTCATCCCAAAACTCTTGTTCATTCCCCCCATCTCTGCATGCAGGGATCGGGAGAGAATATCATGTTCGGGTCGATATCTTCTTGAATTCCCTGAAGCATAGTGCGAAACCCCCGCCGTCCCCTACCTCTCTGCCAGGGGACTGACGCCCCCTGACCCCCGAAAATAGGATAGGACGGGGGAAGGATAATCCCTGTATATCGAAGAAGACTGCCATCCCCTCCCTATCGCAATGAGGGGGGGGGACCGGGGGGTGAAACCCCCCGGACAAGACACCAGAACAGGATTTTTCAGAACCACATACCGATCATTCCATCGACAGGACAGAGGGTATGATCAGTTTTGGGATGACCTCCATCTTTCCATACCGCGACATCATGATCATGCCGACCTGCTCATCTGTCGCGGCACCACAGATCTCCCGGCATGGCCTGCCGAAATGAATGAGTGTCTGCACAGGGACACCGGCGCGTTCGAGGGGGGAAAGGGCCCGGTCAAGCCCTGTCTCGACCTCGCTGACAGTCCTCTCCCGTGCCGCCTGATCCCCCTCGACCTTCCTGATGACATGGAGGAGGACGACCTCGCCGATGCCCGGCATCCCTGCCAGGAGGTGCAGGGTTTCGTTGGCAGGCCGGGAAAAATCGGTCGGGACGAGAACGGTTTCAAAAAGGGACGACGGCATGGTCGTCTCCACGGTCTTTCAGGGGGTCAGGCCCCCTCCTCCTTCCGCCGGGAGGAGGGGATGAAGAAAGTCGCGATCAGGCCGAGGGCCAGGAGGACTGATATGGCGTCGAAGGAGAACTGCATCGCTCCGCTGACCGACGCATCGACGACCGCGGTCGCCTCGGGCATGTCTTCCTCCGGGACGTCGGGCGGCGGTGCCCCTGTCTTCATCTTCTCGGCCCATGCCACCAGTTCTTCCGTGATCTCCTCCTCCGACGCCCCGGTCGCGAACGTCGACCCGGCAATGCCCGAGACCATGCCGGAGACCAGGGAGAGGAGGAGGACGACGCCGACGATGGCCGTCCCGAAAGACGTCCCCATCTGCTTGGCCGTGTTCAGGATGCCCGAGGCGTCGCTCTCCTGCTCCTTCGACGTCGAGGAGAGGGTGAGGTTGGTCACCTGGGAGAAGACGATGCCCATACCGATCCCGAAGACCACCGAGCCCGGTATCACCTCGCCGGGCACCATCACCGCGGAGAAGATGCCGCGGAGCATCACCGTTCCGAGAATGGCGACGGCAAAACCGATGAGGATGAGCGTCCTCGGCGCCACCACGGCGGCGAGCCGCGACGCCGCCACCGAGAGGGCGAACATAGCGAGGGACATGGGCAGGATGGTGAGGCCGGTGGTGAAGGCGTCGATGCCGGTGACGCTCTGGAGAAAGATCGGGATGATGAAGAGAAAGCCTGCAATGGCGACGTTCTGGACGATGCTCACGCCGTTGCCCGCCGTAAAGGTCCTGTTCCCGAAGATGACGACGTCGATGAGGGGCATCTCCCCCTGCTCTTTCCTGTGCTTCTGCCTGAGATAGAAGACGGCAAGGCAGAGTATCCCGATGCCGAGGATGATGGGGACGACTCCCCAGAACTCGGGGACGCGGATGATCAGGATGCCGAGGACAATCGACCCGAGCCCCCCGAAGGAGAGGAGCGTCCCTGCAATGTCGAGGTCACGCCATGCGGCGGTCGGTTTCGCCTCGGTGAGGAGGTACGAGAAGATGAGGACGATGAAGACGACCACGAGTTCCAGGCGGAAGGCCCAGCGCCAGCTGTAGAACGCGGTGAGGTAGCCACCGATGATCGGCCCGAAGGCCATGCCGGCGGCGCCGACACCACCCCACATGCCGAAGGCGAAGGCCCTCTTCGCCCCTTCGTAGGTGGCCGTGATAAAGGTCGTCGTCGCCGGGAGCATGAGGGCGGCGCCGAGGCCCTCCAGGATCGCCCACCCGAGGAGGAGGGTGAAGACGTTCTGACTTATCGAGGCGGTGAACGTGCCGACGCCGTACAGGGCGAGTCCCACCAGAAAGACCTTCTTCCTCCCCATGACGTCCTGGAGTTTGCCGCCGATGATCATGAAGGAGGCCATGACCAGGGCGTATATGGCGATGACCGCCTGGATCGCCGGGACCGTGGTGTCCAGGTCGACGACGAGGGCCGAGATGGAGACGTTCATGATGGTCGTGTCGATGACCATGATGAAAATAGCCATACAGACGATGGCAAGGACGCCCCATTTTGTCCCGTCATTCCCTGGCATCGACATGCACCTTGACCGACCGATCACGGCACCCGGGTAGATAATACTATGCAGGTGCCACCCGATCTGACACAATCTTCTTATCTCCCCATGACAACAGGGGCATCATCCTACGGACGGCCAAGGTCGACCGCAGAGGGGGGGAAGAGAGTATGGCTTTTGCAAGCCCGGTAACGGTTGTCTATCCGAGGATGGAGTCGCTCGACAGGATTCTCGGGAGTTCGGTAAAAAATGCGACAGGAGATCATCTCGGCGTGATCCATTCCCTGATGATCGATACGGCCTCGGGGCTGGTCACCTTCGGTGTCCTCTCTTCGGGCGGGATCATGGGCCTCGGGGAGAAACTCTACCCCGTGCCCTGGCAGGCGCTCTCCCGCGACCCGAAAGAGGACGAGTTCACCCTGAAGGTCAGGAAAGAGACCTTCGAGACGGCGCCGAGTTTCGACAAGGGCCACTGGCCGAAGTCCGACGACCTTGCGTGGTTCGAACGGGTGTATCACTTCTACGGGGTTGAACCGGCCTGGGAGACCAAAGTTATGTAAACCGTCCTGAGGGGCGGGGGGCATGAGCACCCCTCTGCCCTTCTGATATTCTTCCTTTTTTCGGCTCTGTAGAAATCCTATTCTGGAGTGTCTCGTCCGGGGGGCTGCCACCCCCCGGCCCCCCCGCCATGAGGATAGGGGGGTGGGGGGCAAAAGTCCCCCGGTGCAAAGATGGAGGAAGGCGGTTGGGTCACGTTCATACACGGAAAAGGTGAGGGTTTCTACAGAGCCCTTTTTTCGGCCCTCACGGGAAAAGCAGGATCGTGACGCCGAGACCGATGAGGTAGGCGAACGGGTAAAACCATACCATCACCCGGTCGATTCTTTCAGCGACCTCCTTCTGCTCGATAGTGGCGAGCCATTTCAGGTACAGGTTGTAGATCACGACAAGGCCGCTGACGATGAAGGTGGTGATCAGGACGGAGTCCAGGAAGGTGCGATAGCCGAGGCGCGGCAGGTCGCCTGCGATCGTGAAGTTGAAGGCGATGAAGAGGAGGAGGTTAGCGCTCGCCACGTCGGCCCTCTTCCCGTAGTCCTTGAGAAGGAAGGTAACCCAGGCAAGGAGGATCAGGATGAAGATCGGGGCGAAGATCCTGAGGAGATAGTAGGTGAGGTGACGTTGTGCCTCGAAGTCGAAGGAAAAACGGGAGAAAGTGTTCTCGATCCGCGTGGAGGTGACATTGGTCCAGTACCGTGTGATGTACCACTCCTCCTCGCCGAGCTGGGTACCGACGACGGTCCGCCCCTCCCAGTCGGCATAGAGGAAGTACTCCTCGGGATACAGGGCATCGATTCTGAGGAAGAAGTGCTGGGTGTCGAAGGGGAAGTTCCGGAAATTGAAGTCAGGCGCCTGGAGGGTCACCCAGAAGCGCTCGAAGTAGGTGGCCGTGCCGTCGGGGCGGACCTGGATAAGCCTGTTCTGAGTCCAGCGGTTCCCCTGCTGGTTGTTGATGGTGAACTCGGGCCACCGCGTCCCTTCGGCTTTTACGAAGTCTTCGATGCTCCGGTAGATCTTGGATGAACAGTTGCAGGTGTCCGGGCTGAAGGCGAGGGCCGGGTCTTTCCATGTGAACATGATGTTCGCAACGACGCCGTAGTTCTCACTCTTCTGGTCGACGCCAGTGATCTGGTCCAGTTCGACGGCGGCCTTCACGATGATGGGCTGTTTTATGACGGTCCTGCCGCCGGGCTCGGCCGTTCCGGTGAGGACGGCAGGTTCGTTGAGGCCGACGAGGAGGCGGTAGGTGCTGTTTGCCGCGGGGTCGGCCGCAGGATGGCGAAGGACGGTCAGTCTGCTGCCGCCGGTCTCCGAGTCGGCGGTGTACTGGAGAGAGGCGTTTTTCCCTGGTGCGAGGAGGTTGGCGCTCCTGACGGGTTTGTCGCCATAGTCGGAGAGGACGAGAATGGGGGCGATGTCGTCAGCGGGTGTCTCGATGTAGGCATAGATGGTGTCGCCGGGGAGGAGGTCGGTGAGGATGTAGAAGGTGGAGGTCTTATTCTCCGAGAGGGTGCCCGTCACCTCGGCCACCCCGACGCGGCCAGTCAGTCTGTCGGGAACGGCGATCTCGGCCCCTTCCGTGGGCGGTGTGCCGGGCTGGGCGTTGATTCCGACGGTGAGGGTATAATCCCCGAAGGTGTCCGCCGTTGGTGTGCCGGCGGCGAGGAGGACGTAGTCGCCGCTCTCCGGCACATCCCAGGTGAGGGAGGCGGCATACCCGGTGCCTCTGTCGTCGTCCCAGGCATAGAAGAGTTCGTCGGCGATCGCGGGAATGGCGACCAGGGGGTCTGTCGCACCGGCGAGGGCCGTCTCGACCGTCCGGTTGTACCTCTCCCTGAATCCTTCCTCCAGCACTTCAGGCCCGCCGATGGCAACGAAGGGGTCGAGATTCCCGGAGGTGCCGTTCATCACCACCGTGAGGGTGTCGCCGGCCTCAAGGTCGGGGAGGGTGTAGATGGCGATCGCGTCGTTCTCGATCGTGCCGGTGAGGACCTGGATCTCGCCGCTGCCATCTGCAGGGGCGCCCATGGCTGGGGGGACTGTCAGAAGAGCAAGGACCGCGGCAAGGCAGAAAATGATACTGCGTATGGC
This sequence comes from Methanofollis ethanolicus, assembly GCF_001571385.1. NCBI lineage: Archaea > Methanobacteriati > Methanobacteriota > Methanomicrobia > Methanomicrobiales > Methanomicrobiaceae > Methanofollis > Methanofollis ethanolicus. Next base: position 1,296,396 of record NZ_BCNW01000001.1, read on the forward strand.
CCTCAGGTCGGCCGCGATACCCCCTGTCATGGGGAGAAGATACTGGAAGCGATATTAAAATCTATCCCCCTGCAGGGATCAGAAGGGATCGAAGACCCTCGGAAGAGAAAAATGATTTATCGGCTCTGTAGAAACCCTTGCGGGAAAGTACTTCCTGAAGTGATAGGGGGAAAAATTCTGTTCAGACGTGCCTGGTCCAGGGGGGCTGCCGCTCGAAGACCTCATGGTCTTCTCACGGTCGCTATCGCTCCCTCCTCCCAGACCCCCTGCCATTAAGATCGGGGCAGGGATGGCCTCCTCCTCCAGGACTCCGACCCTTTCTTCCCGGAACCAATCCTCGCGCGGGGGTCCGGGGGCAAAAGTCCCCCGGCGAACGGGAAGGCAGAGGATCGGCACGTACTATCAACCGATGGAGGAGGATTTCTACAGAGCCGATTTATCTTTCCTTTCTGCCGATAGAATCGTGGATTCCCGCCTTTTCAGACCTGAGATTTCCAGAAACCACAATGAAGACAAACCAAGACGGATCCTGATTCCTGCACTATTCTCAAGGTATATGTAGGGGGGCGACCCGATCACTCCATTGTGGTAAAAAGGGAGTGCTAAAAATGACAGATACGCACGAAAAGGACAAAGTGGTCTTTGCAGCGACAATGGCCGCGACCTTCGAACCTGACTCGATGACCAACGACAAACTTGAGGCTGCGACGAAAGGGCATGGCTCTCTTGTCATTCCGGTCTTTGCAGCCGCAAACTCGATTGCCGAGGATCTGTTCTGTTCGGTCGCCGGGCCAGAGATGTCCCTGATGGGACGCATGACCGTCGTCGACGCCTCGGCCGGGGAACTGCCTCTGGACATGGTCGTCGAAAAAGCGGTCAGGGCGGCGATGAACGCCGGGGCCGAACCGGCCAACGCCGCTCTCATCGTGGCATCTCTGGCATACTTCTCGGGTTCCTGCGCCAGGTCGGGTGTGCCGCTCGGCAACAGGAAACTCGGGGCAATCGCGCGGATCCACGCGGGTGCGGCACGGACAAGCGCGATCGCCCTCGTCACCGGCAAGTCCACCCACAGGATCCAGGCGTTTCCGGCCTATCAGGCGATCTATCAGGCATTGATGGACAAAAAACTCACCCGTGTCGACGGCTCCATCCTCCCGCCCTTCATATCGGGAGGGACGATCTACGGCCACTCGGCCCTGGGTGAGGACTACAACATCCCTGAACTTGCTTACAACGCCGCAAAAGTTGGCACCGAGGCGATGATGAAGAGCATGGCCGGTGCCGGCATCACCCCGCTCGCCCTCTGGCCGGCCCTCATCGGTGCTGCGGTCACCATGGAGATCGTCCACCCGGACGCCATCCTCGGTGAAGAGTTCGGAAAATTCGGCCGCGTCGACTCGTCCTATCTCGCGGGCAAAGGCGCCAGGGACGCGGCGCACCTGCCTGAAAAACTCCATATCAGGGGGACGCACGAGGAGTACGACACCGCCAAGGTGATCGGCGACTTCGGGCTGATCCTCAAGGACATCGGCGGCCCCTCGGTCATCGGGTCGATGGCATTATCAGAGATCTTTGCCGCCTTCGAAGAGTCGGCATCGATAGGAGCCGGATTCTCTGGCGGCCCGGTGAACCCACCCCTCGGTCACCTCGAGGGCGACTGTGTCCCGGCCCTCAGGCTCCTCTTCCAGCACAACGGCGATGTCTTTGCCGTTGCGGAGGCGATCCGCGACTACAAGATGAATTCCTTCATCGATCCAGAGATGGCCCTCTGCGGCCTCAACACCATTGCCAGGAAGGCCGAACAGGTGACCCGCGGCAAGGTCACGAAGGCCTGTATCCTCGCCTCCGAGGGAGTGCGGGACAGGGCGATCTATCGTCGGGCCGCCCACACCTACGATATCATAACAGGAGGAAAGACCGTCGCCGACGCCACCCGCATCCTCGACGAGGAAAGACAGGCCTATGTCGAAAAGCGGGGTTCTGCGATACTTTCGGCATTCACCGGCCGAAAGATCGTCTTGAAGTTCACCGAGATCAAGGCTCACGGCCGCCGGACCGACAAGTTCACAGCACGATACTGGGGTTTTGACTCCAATGTCTCGTACGACGTTGCCATCGACGGAAAGACGTACCACGTCGAGAACCTCAGCGGAAAAGAGGTGCCCGACTTCGCCCTGAAGGGGAAGAACCGCGACAATCCTGACTGGCCGATTGCCCTCTTCTGTGGCGCCGTGCTGACGCAGGAACTCCAGTACATCGGGCACACGATCATCAACATCACCGTGCCCGCGGCGGTCGCGAGTCTCGTCGGGATGGATGCGAAGGACGCCGCCGTCGGCGCTGAAGACGGGGCTTTCCTGACCCGCGCCATCCCGGGCGCCGGCGAGAAGGCTTTCGAGGTGGCAAAACTCGCACAGCAGGTGTATACAAAGATCAACGAACCGTTCCCGCCCGAAGCATGAAGGTGCTCTTCATCGATCCCCGTGCCGGGGGGATGTCGGGGGACCGGTTTATCGCCGCCCTTGCGGACCTCACCGGTTCGGTCCTCCCCCTTTTTTCCCTTGCCAGGGCGATCGCTGCACTGCCCGGGTGTTCGGGGTTCGACGTCGACATCACGGAGACAGAAACCGGCATCAAGGCGAAGAGGATCGCGATCCAGGTTCCGGAAAAGAGAACAATCTTTGATGACGGCCTTGCGGCGGCGATGAACGAGGTGATCGCTGTCATCGGTCTCTCCGACGGCGCGGCGACGACGGCAAGGGCCGTCCTGGAGGATCTCATCCTGGCCGAACGGCAGGTCAGGTTCTCAGGCAGGTCCTCCCCTGCCGACACGATATTCACCATTCTCGGCCCCTTTCTCCTTCTGGAAGACGCCAGCCTCTCAGGTTGTCCGGTGTATGCGACCCCGCCGGCCCTGGGGAGCCCGGCACCGGCAACCCTCGAAATCTGTGTCAGGCACCGGATCCCGGTCTCTGAAAGTCCTTTCACCGGAGAACTCACCACCCCAATCGGCGCCGCTCTGCTTGCACATATGACAGACGTCGTGGACCGCTTCCCCGCGATGGTCCCCATCCGCGTCGGATATGGTAGGGGTCTCCCGGAAAACAACGGGCAGCCGACTCTCCTGTGGGTTGTCGAGGGAGAGGTCGACGACCTGGTGGAGGAGCGGATCGTCATTCTGGAGACGAACATCGACGACGTCACCGGGGAGGTGATCGGCTATACGGTCGAACGTCTCTTTGCGGCCGGTGCGGTGGACGTCTTCGTGACATCGGCACTCGGCAAGAAGAACAGGCCTGTACAGGTGATCTCGGTGATCACCGACTATGCCAGGTATCGAGACCTGACCAGGATACTCATGGAAGAGACCGGCACCCTCGGCGTGAGGATCCGTGAAGAGCCGCGGCTTGTCGCCGAGCGGTCACGCCGCCCGGTGGACGTCAGGGTGGGGGAGCGGACTTTCGCGGTGCGGGTGAAGACCTCCCGCATCCATGGGCGGGTGGTGGCGGTCAAACCCGAATATGAGGACATGAAGGAGATCGCTCTCACCCTTGACATACCCCTCCGCCGGGTGGTCAGGGAGGTGCAGCAGCAGATCCCATTCCCGGACCAGACTCGAAAAGATTCAGGGGAGAGAAAGGTGTCCCTCTGAAGGCCGGTATCCGGTGGACGGTTCGACTGGCGTGGAGATCCTTTGCTCCGTCATTCTCCCTCACCAGAGCAGAGCACCGCCCACCGTGTCGTGAGGTACCCGGCGATGGTAGCGACGGCGACGGCCGGCACGACGGTCCACTGCATGATGACCATCACCACGAGGAGGACGACCACCCAGGGGGCCTTCAGCACCGCGACGGTCATGCCGGCCATGGCGGCGGGGACGGTGATGGCGAGGGGGACGGCGGGGACGAGGAGGTTTACGGCCATGCCAAGGGTGCCGCCGGCGAAGAAGAGGGGGAAGACAGGGCCGCCCTTGAAGACGGTGGCCATGCACCAGGTGCTGGCGAGGATCTTGACGCCGACGAGGGCGAGTAGCATGAGGCCGCCCAGCGCCGCACCGCTGGCGAGGACTTCCCTGAACTCGGTCTGGCCGGAGAAGAGGACGACGGGGGTGATGGTCCCGAGGATGCCGAGGCCGACGCCCCCGATCACGCCCCTGAGGAGGTGGCGGCCGGCGAGGGGGGAGAAAAGACGGTGGAAGACGTGGTAGGCGGCGATGAAGGCGACGCCGGCGGCGCCGCCGACGATGCCGAGGGCGGCGGCGGCGACGAGGTCGAGGAGGGCGAACGCGTACGGCGGGACGGGGTAGAGGGCGCCGGCAGGGCCGGTGAGGATGACGTAGACGCCGAACCCCACGAGGCTCCCGAGAATGCCGGCCGTCGAGAGGTCACGCACCCGCGTTGCCATGCCCCGCATGCGCTCGCCGGCCGCGGTGCCCATGCCGCCGCCGAGGTCGATGGCGGCAACCTCGGGCCCGAGGCTTGCGCCGGCGATGAGGGAGAGGTAGACGGCGAGGAGGGCAACGGGAAGGTGGGCGGGCTCGAACCTCCCGGACTTCCGGAACTCCGCGATCGTCTCCTGGAGGAGGCCCACGTGGTCCCCGAAGAGGTGGAGGCAGAGACCGACAGCCAGCCCTCCGGCGGTGGCGACGATGAGGGTGAAGAAGGGGAGAGGCGGCTGGTCCTGCCAGACCAGTGTCGTTCCCACGCTCTGCACCGCGAGGAAAATCACCATCGCTCCTCCGGCGGCCACGGCGAGGATGACGGCGACGAGGACGAACCGCAGGGACTCTCTGACGGTGACGGGATCGTATGGTGTCATTTATGAGGTCGGATCTTCCCTGTGCGGGGGAGGATATATAAGGATGGGGTGGCGAAAACAGGGACTCTGTTTCTTCAGCACACTCCCCCCGACCGGGAAAAGAGAGGTACGGGTCAGATCCTGTCCTGACCTGTGAGGAACGCCAGGGAAAAAAATCATCGGCTCTTTCTGTGTGCACTACCTTTTCTCGTGAAAGTTCTCTGTAACGGCCTACTGGGGTTTCGTGAAGTCCAGAACAAGGGTCGGCATCTCCTGAACTGTCCTGAGGTCGCACCGACCGCCACAGCGGGCAAAACGCCTGCGCCAGACCCTGATGTGCGGCAGATCGGTATGCAGGGCCCCGGACTGAACGGCGAGGGAGACGGTCCCGTCGGTCCTGAAGGCCGAGATGGTGATCTCGTCCGCTCCCGCGGCAGCAAGGTCCTCGATCACCCCGGTGATTCCGTCACAGAGTCTTTCCGGGCGAGCCAACACCATCAGGGAGTCGGCGTCACGGACAAAGGTGATGCGAACCCCTTCGAAGAGGGGAAGATGGGCGATTCTCTGTGCAAGAGCGGACCTGAACGCCTTTTCATCCTCGGCCGCGGCGACGAGTCCCTCCTCAAGATGGGAGGAGTCGGAGAGGCGCCCGACGAACTCGGTCATCAGAGGGACGAGGTCGACCGGCACTGCGGGGTCAGGGGGGTCGAAGGCGCAGACCGTATGCAGGCAATCGGTGAGCAGGCGACTGGCCCGGCGCACCAGGGACGTGTCCACGGCCGGGTCACTGCACCCCTGACCGAAGGCCCCTTCGATCTTTGCCGAGACCTGCACCGCTTTGAGGACGAACTGGATGTCGATCTTCCTGCCCTCCCTGAACTCTGTCGAGAAAGCGTCGAAGTCGGTGAGGAATCTGTCGATCTGGTCGGACTCGATGAGATCCTGATACCTCGCCGCCTCTTCGACCTCGCCGAGGATTTCGAGATAATAGGAGAGATAATAGATCCTGCCTGCGATGACCGGAAACAACCGGTTTGCCTCGGCGAGCATGTCCTGCGCGTAATCGACCGATTCACGCAGTCGCTCGCTATCGAAGTTCCCGATCGCCTTCATGCGCCCAAGGTCGTCCTCAAGTTTCCCGAGGGCACGCAAGGCGGCGGGCGCCGCGATCTCCCGCCCATGGCCGTTCCAGCAGAGGGTGATCCCGCCGTCGGTCAGGACCTGGCGGACCCCCTGGATAGAGGTGAGCAGGGCATCGGGGTTCCAGCGGTGGAGACCTGCGATACCCGGGTTTGCCGAGAAGAGAAGGTCGCCGATGAAGAGGTGTTCACCGACCTTTATGCAGATGGAGTCAGGGCTGTGCCCGGGGGTGGCGTAGACCGAGATCCGGTTTCCCGACGGAAAGGTGAGGCGGTCAACCGGAATGGCGGCATGCTCGTCGTGTTCACAGGTGATCGTCTCACTGTTTCCGAGGGCCACCTCGCGTTCGTCCTGTGCATGGAGGTGTCCATCGACCGGGAGGGGCTCGATCTCCCACCTGAAGATATTGGCGAGTGTCAGCATTTCATCTCCCGATTCGAGTGCTTCCGCCCCCTCGGCATGGGCGAAGACACGCACGCCCTTTTCCTTGATCCAGGACCGCCGCCTGATCGCCTGGAGACAATGGTCGAGATGGCAGTGGGTGAGGAAGAGGCAGATCGGACGGGGCCTTTCTGCGGTGAGTGCCTCGACCGTCGAGACGATGGTCTCCATCTGCGCCTCATCGGCCCCGGTGTCGATGATGACGATCTCGTGCTCTGTCGCTATCAGATAGGCGTTTGAGCAGCAAACGTCCGGTCTCCTCGTCAGGGGAAGGATGTGTGCTCCCTCAGTTCCCGGGATCTCCTGCCAGTCAGTTTCTGCCATCCGCGTCGTCAACTCCTCTGATATTTCGTTGTTCCTGGTAATCTGGGCGTGCAGATGAATATATCTGCCTTTTTTCTCCTGATCACAAAAAGAATTTCCCGGGGTGAGAAAAGAGGGGGGACAGCGGGTGGTGCAGCAGTAACGGGTCTTCCCGGCCGGTGCGACGGCAGCGAACCCCCGGGCCTCGCCGCCCCGGCGCCGGGGGCGAACAGGCGATCGGCCGCCTGAAACCCCCACGATTCGCGCCGATTTCCGCCCCCTTTCCCGGGCCATATTTCCTCTCCTCCCGGCACTACCCCCCCTTACCCCTCATCCTGCCGGAAACGCCCTCCAGGTTCAGATGGAGCGTCACCATTTCTCATTGAATGCACACAATACCCGAGAAATAACAGATTTCAGAATGAAGCCCACTCCGCCTGGATCGAGGGCGGGGAAACGAAGAATAAAGGCCAGATTGCCCGGATACTGGGGGAGGGGTTCCTCCCCTTTTCTGCAGGTCCGGTCGGCGTCGCGCAGGGCGGGTGTGCCTCTGGCAAGAGAAAGAAAAATATAGAAAATTCGTACCAAAAATCGGATGCTGCCATGGGGATTCGAACCCCAGTCGTCGGCGTGAAAGGCCGACATGATTGGCCACTACACTATGGCAGCAGAAGTGCCATACTCTATATCCAGATAATGGTACTTAAACCTTCGGCAGGGCCCGGCCTCTCCATATTTATATCGCGGCCGGCCCACCGGGCACTGCCGATGATCTGGATCGCTCTCGCTCTCCTCAGGGCCCTCGCGCATGCGCTCTACTCCATCGCCGTCAAGCGCTACCTCCAGGACTACCGGCCCGTCCATCTCGCCGGTCGGGCCTTCCTTGCAGGGGGACTGATCCTCCTCGCTCTCGCCTGCGTTCGGGGCCTGCCCGAGACCGGCCCCCTCTTCCTCCCGGCCCTCACCGCCTCCGCGATGCTCAACGCGGCGGCGGTCTGGCTCACCTACCGCGCGCTTGCCGAGACCGATATCTTCCTTGCCGTCCCCATGCTCTCCCTCACCCCCATCTTCCTGATCGGGACGTCGTATCTCCTCCTCGGCGAGGTGCCGGGCGCGGGGGGTGTCGCCGGCATCGTCCTCATTGTCGCGGGTTCATATGTCCTCGGAACAGGAGGGGGAGAGGGTGGCGTCCTCGCCCCGGTCAGGGCGCTCTGGATGTGGCGGGGCACGGCGATAATGGCCTTCGTCGCCCTCATCTACAGCCTCACCGCCACCCCGGACAAAATTCTCATCCTCCAGTCAGACCCGTTCTTCGGCCTCGGCCTTGACCTCCTTGCCATCGGTGCGCTCTTCCAGGTCCTCACCCTCGCACGCGGTGGAACGCCTGCCGGCCCGCCGCCGATAGGGAGGGCCGTCGCCGTCCAGGTATGGGCGAGGAGAGGGCACCCTCACCCCACGAAGACAGCAAAAACCCGTGAAGACAGAGAGAAAAAAAAGAGAGGCCGAGACACCCTCAGTAGATGGGGGTGCCTTCCTTTCCGGTGACCGTGGAGAACCCGGCCATCAACTGCTTCGTGACCGGACCGGGGATGCCGTTCCCGATGACCCTGCCGTCGATCCGGGTGATCGGGCCGATCTCGGCGGCCGTGCCGGTGACGAAGACCTCGTCGGCCGTGTAGACATCGAAGTAACCGAGGTCGCGCTCCACGACGGTGAGGCCGAGGGAGGCGGCGACTTCGAGGACGACATGCCTGGTGACGCCACGCAGGTTGTTCAGGGTGTGCGGGGTGATGAGGGCGCCGTCCTTAATCAGGAAGAGGTTGTCGCCCGAGCCCTCGGTGATGTGGCCCTGGGGGTCGAGGAAGATTGCTTCGTCCCCGCCCTTGTAGTTGGCCTCGATCTTGGCGAGGATATTGTTCAGGTAGTTGAGGCTCTTGACATTGGGCGGGAGAGCGTCGCAGGCGTTCCTCCGGACCGAGACGGTGATCGCCGTCAGGCCCTTCTCGTAGAGGTCGCCGTACATCGCACCCCATCCGGTAGCGATGATGATCACGGTCGGCACGGCGCACTTGCGCGGGTCGAGGCCGAGGTCACCCTTGCCGCGGGTGACGATCGGTCTGATATAGGCGTCCTTCAGGTTGTTCCGCCGCAGGACTTCAAGGAGCGCCTCCTTGAACTCCTCCTTCGTGATGGGAACCTTCAGGTCGATCGTCTTTGCCGAATCGTAGAGACGGTCGATGTGCTCATCCAGCCTGAAGACCCGGCCGTTGTAGGCGCGGATACCCTCGAAGACACCGTCCCCGTACAGGAGGCCGTGGTCGAAGACCGAAACCTTCGCCTCAGACTCGGGGACAAACTTCCCGTCAAGATAAATGATCATAAATTTCTATTGGGCCGGGAAGGTATAGTCTTTTACGGTCCTTCCTCCCTGTCCCGGCACTGCCTGACAAATCCTCTGATGAAACCGGCGCTGGCGACCGGGTGGAGATGCGTGTAACTGGCAAGGGTCCGGGCCTTCGTTGCCCCGTCCTTCTGTCCCGCGATGCCGGTGCCCCGCGAGAGTGCGTAGGCGTAGCGGGTATCGAGGTCCAGGACGACCTCCGAGTAGTGGAACTCATGTCCCTTGAAAGGCCCGGCACCGAAGGGCGAGGCCTGGCCCGCGACCCCCTCGACATAGCCGAGGGTGCGACGGGACGGCATCAGGCTTTCCCCGGAGAAGACCCCGCACATCTCGTACGACTCCTCGCGGTCACTCTCCTGCCAGCCCTTCTTGAGGACCAGGCTATCGGTGAGGTACATCAGCCCGCCGCACTCGGCATAGATGGGGACGCCGTTCCTTGACACTTCGGCAAGGGCCTCCCGCGTCCGGGCGTTCGCCTCCAGGGCCGCGGCATGCATCTCAGGATAGCCGCCGCCCAGGATATAGCCATCGGCCTCGGGAAGGGGGTCGTGAATGGGGCTGAAGGTGACGACCTCGGCGCCCTCGGCCCGCAGGACGTCGAAGAGGTCGTTGTAGTAGAAGGTGAAGGCCTCGTCGTAGGCGACGGCCACACGCACGTCGGTCTCGTGGGTCCGTGCAAACGGCCCGGCCTCGCCGGTGAAGCGATAGTCCTCCATCAGCCCCTTGAGGGCGTCAAGGTCGACGTAACCGCCGATCACCTCCTTCACCGCCTCGATGCGGTCGAGGAAGTCGCCGGTCTCCTGCCCCTCGCGGTAGGGGACGAGGCCGAGGTGGCGCATCGTCAGGCGCATACCCTCGCTCTTCGGGATCGCCCCGACGACAGGGACGCCGCAGAAGTGCTCCACCGCCCTGACCGTCTTCTCCCTGTGGCCGGGACTCGATATGTTGTTGAGGATCACGCCCCTGATCCGCACGCCGGGGTCGAAGGCGGCAAAGCCTTTCACGATCGCGGCGGCACTCCGGGTGATGCTCCGGGCGTCCACGACCAGGACGACAGGGAGGTCGAGGGCCTTTGCGACCGAGGCCGTGCTCCCGGCGTCGCCGATCGCCTCCGCGCCCTCGTACAGGCCACGCACTCCCTCGACCAGGGCGATATCGGCACCCTTCGCCCCGTGCTCGAAGACGGCACGCATCTGTCCCGGCGTCATGACGAAACTGTCCATGTTCCGGCAGGGGCGACCGGTGACTGCGGTGAGGTACGACGGGTCGATGTAGTCCATCGCCACCTTGCAGGTCTGGACGACGGCGTCCTTCGAGAGGAGGGCGGCAAGAGCGAGGGTGATGCTCGTCTTCCCGCTACCCGAGCGGTCGCCGGTGACGAGGAGGGCCTTCACGTTCACTCACCCCCGGCGACGCTCCGCAGGACGGCGCCGAACTCGCTCTCGACGATCGACCTGACGCCGAGGGTCTTCGGGTGGAGGTCCACCTCGACGACGACCATGGCGTGGCCGAGGTCTTTCAGGGGCGCCACCTGCCGCGGGCCGTTGGTGACAGAGATCGTCTCGATGCCGGCGGTGTACTCCTGCGGCACGGCATGGGGCACGCCGACCAGAAAGGCGAAGTCGGGTCTGATCTCCCGGAGGCGTTCGCCGACGGTGTCTCCGTTCGCCCCGTACTCGTCGAGGGCGCCGAGGAGGGCGGGGTCGAGGCCGCGGTCCCGCATGCCCGCGAGGACGTTGGCGGCGTCTGTCCGCACCTTCGGGAGGCCGCGGTCTTCGAGGTTTGCGACGTAAGTGATCTCTGCCTCAGGGCAGGCGTCGTGGAGGGCGATGAGTTCGTCGGCAAACATGTACGCCGTCTCCTTCTTGGCGTTCATGACGGCGACGCCCTTCTTCCCGCTCCGGGCGAGGGCGACGAGGCGGCGGGCGGCGAGGTGTTTGAGGTCGCCGCGCGAGGGTTCGATGTACGGTTTCGAGGCGGCGCCCCGCAGGCGTTCGACCTCGTTTGCGGCCGCAAGCAACTGCTTCTGCCTCTCAAGTTCGTCGGCGCTGATCCACCCGGCCTCCGCGGCCGGTTCGAGGGCGGCGATCACCCCCTGGATGTTCTCCCTGAACCCGGCGTGAACGTCGATCCCGATCGTCGGCGTCGTGACGCCGGAGGAGTCGATCGCCGCCTTCAGGTCTTCGCCGATGATCATCGAGACGCAGGTGCCGACGACCGCCATCCTCTTCGGGTGAAACTCCTTCTCCGCCTCTCTCAGCACCCGTTCGAGAACGGTCTGGCCGCCGAAGATGAACTCGTTGTCGGCGAGCGAGGTGGTCAGGACCCGCATCCCGTCCTCTTCGAGGAGGCGGGCGTGCTTGAACGAGCACCCGGAGGGGCCGTGGAGAATGGCGACGTCCACCTCCAGGTCGCGGGCGGTGTACAGGGCCGCTACAATCGAACTGGGCCGTGGTTGAATATAGTGCATCTTACCTCCATGTCTTGACGGCGAGGATGATGGTCCCTCCGTCTGCGCGTGTTTCTGCAATTGCATACCCCTCGTCCAGGTTCAGGGCAGGGGTGCCGGCAAGGTCGGGGTAGTCCCCGACAAGCACAACCTCGTCGGGACTGATCGCACGGATCGCCGCCGCCACCTCCTTCTCGGGAAAACCCTCGCAGATGGTCTGCCCCTCTGTCCCGATGACCAGGACGAACGGGGCCCGACCACCGAGGGAGCGGGCATAGGCGGCGGCGTCGACGGCGACTTCCCGGCACGCGCCGCTGCTCGCGACGTCGACGACCAGGGTGCCGCCCTTCCACGAGACTGCCATCCTGCCGGGCAGCGGCCGGAAGGACGCAAGCCCTGCCGGATCCGCGTCGAGGAGGCAGGCCGCCGCCGCGGCGATCTGGAGGGGCGTCCGGTAACCCCGGAGAGCGAGGAGGGGATTTTCGAACGACCCTTCGATGTCGCCGTATCTGTAGGTGCATACCGTTCCTTCGACCGCGGCGATCTCGCCGGCGTTGCGGGCGGACGGAACGCTCACTCCCGGCGGGACGAGCGCCTGCGGCGCCATCGCAAGGGAGCGCACCTTCTCAGCAAGGGCGTGTTTCGTCCCGGCGGCGAAGAGGTAGTCGTCCCCTGAGGTGAGGACTGCAAGGTCGCCCGCCCCGGAGACGCCGAGCGACTCCTCGGCGACGCACCATCCGCCGATCTTTTTTGCCTCCGCGGCGGCGGCGAGCGTCGAGGCAGGGGTGATCGAGCGTTTCCCGAGGGGGCGCCGCTCAGGATAGACAAAGGTACCCATCGAGGTGTGGAGGACGCCGGGGCCCGGGAGGACGTGGGCGAGGGCGGTTGCCGTCGTCGTCTTACCGCGCGTGCCGGTGATCTCAACGAAGGGCGACGGCCTCTTCCCTGCAAGGAGCATGGCCACCGCCTCGTGATGGGTAACGGCCCGCGGCGCCGCCCTGAGAAGGGGGTGGGCCGGGTCGAGGTGGACCGGAGCGACGACGAGGTCGTAGCGCCTCCGCGCGGCCTCCTCCGCGGGTATCCCCTCGATCCCCCGGTAGACGTCCACCGCATCGACCTCGTGGCCTGCAACAGCAAGCGCCTCCGCAAGGACGGCGCCACCGTGGATGGTGTCGAGGACGAGTATCTTCATGCCATCTCAGGCTTTCGCGTTGAGCGCCACCTCGGCGTTCTTGACCATCAGGTCGGCGAGGAGGGGGTCGCCGCCGATCGGGTCGGCATAGAGGAGGGGGATGGCGCCGGAGGCGTGAGCGAAGCTGCCCTTCTTCCCGCCTTCAGGGAGGCCGAGGAGTTCGGGAATGTCCTGGAGGATGTGGACGCCCTTTGCGAGGAAGAGGGGGACGACGACGAGACGGTCGATTTCGTCCTCCTTGAAGAGGGCGAGGGTCTCCTCGACCGAGGGCTGGTTCATGCTCATGAAACCGGGGCGGACGAGGAACTCAGGGTGTTTTTCCGCGATGATCGCTGCTGTGCTCTCGATGAGTTCTTTGTTGTAGGGGAGTTTGCTGCCGTGGCCGACAAGTAACAATCCGGTTCTCTTCATATGGTACTGTGTACTACCTTTACTCTTTAAAAGTATTACCGATTGGTTTTTCGCTGCCATGTCCACATTGAATACAGATGGGTGATTTCGAGCGGGACATTGTCCACTGCGTCAACGCATTTTTCGAGGGCCATGCCCTCCAGGGTTTTGCCTACCGCCTCAAACAGCACAAGTACTCGACGCAGTACGTCGACGTCCTCGTCGACTCCCTCGACCCGCGGTATTACTGCGCCATCGAGTGCAAGTTCCTCAAAGGGAAGAAGATCTACTTCTCCCGGCACTTCCACGAGGACAGATGCGGCGTCCACCAGGTCGATGCGATCACCGGCTTCCTCGGGCGGAAGGGCGACGGGGTTACCTCGCGGTGGAGTTTCGGGGCGGGAGCGGCCGGAAGAACGAGGCCTACCTGATGCCCTGGGAGACCCTCCTCACGTAATGGGGGTCGGAGGCCGGGATCGCCATCGGCGATTTTTCCTCAGGGATACAGCTGGAACGCCAGAGTGATGCCTATATTCTCAATAGTCTTTAACAAAAGGGCTTTGAGATGTGAGGGCAAATATTGAGGGAAGCATGATCGAGTGTTACGAGCGCTGCGGACTGATCATCAACGACCAGGTGATGAAGACGCCGGTGGTCATCGCATCAATGGCCGGGGTGACCGACGCCGCCTATGTGCTGGCCAGAAAGGAGCATATCGGCGCCGCGTTCATCGGCGGCTACTCTATCGACGAAGAGACGATGGAGGCGAGCAGGGCGATGGCGGCCGACGGACGGCCCGAGTTCCTGTACGACGACCCCGTGGCAGAGTTGAAGGCACAGGTCGCCGCCCTGCAGGGAAGCGGGGTCGTCACCGGCCTGAACCTGCGGGGGAGCAGTCCCGCCTCTTATGCGGCCATCGCCGATGAGATCGGCGATGCGGTCGTGTACGAGGTCGACGCACACTGCCGCCAGCCTCCGATGACGGCGCTCGGGTGCGGTGAAGCACTGCTCAGGGAGCCCCGGCGCCTCGCGGAGATTATCAGGGCGCTCAAGGCGCGGGACGTGACGGTCTCGGTGAAGGTCAGGGCCGGGGTCGCCGCCGACGACCGCCGTCTTGCCCGCCTCCTCTGGAAGGCCGGGGCCGACATCATCCACGCCGACCTGATGGACTTCGGCTACGCCCGACTGCGGCAGATCAGGAATGCCTGTCCCCTTACGCTCATTGCGAACAACTCGATCACCTCCTTCGACCGTGCGATGGAGATGTTCGCCCACGGGGCCGATATGGTCTCTATGGCCAGGCGGTCCGACGAGCGGACCCTTGCCGGGATCGATGCCGCGATCCAGAGGAAGGCCGAGGAGAGCGGGTGGTACAACGCCCCGAAACAACTCTGCCGCGGCGGGGATGTGCGGTCCCTTGCTTTCTGCTGCATGCCGGTGAAGCACTGTCCCCTGATCCCCTTCCTGGAGAGTATAGGGCTCTCCCGCGAGGACTACATGCAGATCAAGACAGAGGCGGTGGCAGGGACGCCGATCGCAGGGGGGAAGACAACGTGTTTCGGTTCCCTTGCCTTCTGCTGCAAGTCGAGCTCCCCCTGCATGCTCAGGGAACTCTCCATGAAGGAGGCAGGACTTTCCAGCGCGGAGTACATGCGGCAGAAGCGCCGGCTTGCCGGAGATATCATGGAGAGGGTCTTTGATGGAGTGCCGGACGAAGACGAGATCTGACCTCGCGCAGATGGCGATGATGCTCGAGGTCTCCGCATCCCCGAAGCCGGGGAATGTGGATCGCGGGCATGATTATCCCGACACCCGCCTGGAGCACTTCCTGGCCTCGACGATCTTTGCCCGCCCGGCCCTGGAGAGGGCCGAGAGAGGAGGTACAGAGCTCGGCGCCCTCATCGAGGAGGCGGTGGTGGATACGAACTGCCATACCGGCGGGAACACCCATTTTGGCGCCTTCATCCTGCTGATGCCCCTCGTCGCCGCGGGCGGCGCGGACGGGGCGGCGCAGGTGGTGCGGGAGACGACGGTGGAGGACGCCGTCGCCTTCTACCGGGCCTTCGGGGCGACAGAGGTGCGGGTGCTTGCGAAGGACGAGATCGACGTGAAAGACCCGTCGGCCGCGGCGACGCTCAGGGAAAGGGGCATGACCCTGTACGACGTGATGGCCTACTCGGCGGAGAGGGACATGGTGGCGCGGGAGTGGACGAACGGTTTCGCTCTCTGCCGGGAGACGAAGAACCTCCTCGTCTCCCACGGCGCAGGGAAGGCGGCGATCGTTGCCGCGTTCCTCGACCTGCTCTGCACCTATCCCGACACCTTTGTCGCAAAGAAGTTCGGCCAGGCGAGGGCGGAGGAGACGATGCGCCGCGCCCGCGAGGTGAAGGCCGGGAAGGTCTCCCTCGACGCCTTCGACGAGGAGTGCCTTGCCGCGGGGGTGAACCCGGGGTCTCTTGCCGACATCATGATCGCGGGGATCTTCCTCGCCCTGCTGGAGGGGTGGTCATGGGATTCCTGAACGAGGGGATTAACGAGGTGATCGCGACGACAGGCGGGAATGCCGCGCCGATGGGGATCATCTGCCGGAACGGCACCCTTTCAATGGTCCTCTTCAGGGGTTCGCACACGGAGGCGAATATCAGGACGAACGGGTGGGTGGTTGCAAACCTCACCCACGATCCTGTCGTCTGGGTGCGGACGGCCTTCGACGACCTTCCCCTCGACGCCTTCACGCCTCTGGAGGCGGGCGGGCGGCGGGTGGAGCGCCTGAAAGAGTGCGAGGCGTGGGCGGCCTTTGCCGCGACGGTGGAGCACGAGACGGCGGAGACGGCCTTTGTGACGCTCTCGCCCCTCGGGGAAGGGGTCGTCGGGCAGGTTCTCAGGGCCCACAACCGGGGCTTCGCCGGGATCGTCGAGGCGGCGGTCCATGGCACGCGCTATGTGCTGAGCCGCGACCCCGCGCTGAAGGCCCTCATCGATCACCACCTTGCGATCGTGCGGAAGTGCGGCGGGCCGCGGGAGCGCGAGGCGGCGGCGGTGCTTGAGGAATACATCAGGTAGGACTTTTCTTTTTTCGTTGTCACCGTGCTGTTGCCGCAGGCACGGGGGACCAGGGGCGTGCCGGTGGCGGGGTTCTGACACTGACAGGACAGGAGGGAAGGGGAACCCTGCATCGAGACCGTTGCGGATCACGATAATAGGGATAGGGCGAGATGCGGGCAGAAGAGGAGATCCAATCTCGGAGAAGTGATACCACCGTTGATAAAAAAAAGGAAAAGATCAGTAGTATGTTGACCCGCTCATTCCAAAGACAAATGCAGCCACGATAGCGGCCAGAATGAAGAATACTACTATTCCCACAAACCAGAGGACCACGAACAGGATCATATGGAGAGCGTTCGTCTCCTGATAGGGGATCTCCCTGGCATTCATCCGTTTTGCCGTTGTGTATGCATCATAGATACCATAGGCCCACACGATCAGGCCCGGGATAAAGTAGAACATAGAACCAATCACGGTTCCTACAAGGATCAGAAATCCTCGACCAAAATCTCCGTTATAAACCTGCCCCAGACCGGCAAAGACAAAGGAAGAGATTGCTGCAATACCTGAACTTTTCTCAGGGTTTTTCTTGATCCTGACCCCACAGTTCGGACAGATCTCCGCGTTCTGGCTGATCTGTTCTTTTCCACATTCTTGACAGAATTTTGACATTTGTATCACCAAAAGACGTTATGAAATATTACAGACGTAAAAATAGGCTTTTCCCTATTAATCTGGTATATTCACCGCATTTTTTAAATATGGTCTCATGAATCCTCCTTGTGAAAATATATTGGATATGGGCCGCCCATTTTCATACCAAGCAGTATATCCTTCAGGGTGCCGACTTCTCCTCCCTATGACAGGCATTGACAATGGCGATGACAGAAATGGCGGGACCACATGAACGGAATTATGTTATGGCCTCTGATCGGGCTGGAGATCCTGGCTTTTTTCTCGGCGTCGTTTGGCAAAAGGCCGTAATCTTTCATCAGTTCTCGCGCGGTTTCCTCTTCAGAATAGGTGATTGGAATGGTCCGGGCAAGGTCAAGAAGTTTCTCGATTTTCTGGAGTTCGGTTTTGATCCCGGCAATAATACCGGGGTTTATTTTTATTTCCCCGGGTTTCTTGCCGGCATATAAATCGTATGAAGACATGAATGACCTCGCTCCCAACAATCGCATTTCGATAGAGGAGTTTCTTCTGGCTGAGCGCGAAAAAATGTCTATGGATCTCCTCGGCGCCCTCAAGGATTTTGAGGAAGACATTCGAATCAATAAAGATCCCATTCATCGTCCATCTTTTTCAGCGCTTCTGTTGTGTCCTTTCCTTTCAGAAGACCGAATGCATCTTCGATGACGGCGGATGGTTCTTCGATAGTGATCTTGACCTGCGTTCCCTCCTTCAGGTCGATCTTTTCGAGGGGGTTTGAGGACGCCGGATTCATACACTGCGTCGATCACTTTCGTCATTGCCTTCCCCTGTCGGTTTCATTGCCATATCAAAACAGGCGATATACGCTCTGGTCACGGCGCCAGATTCCTATCACTCTCAGATATCATGGTGGCCAGCAGACGTTCCAGATCGTCTATCATAGGTGGGAGGTCGGATTTCACGGTGTCCCAGACAACATCGTAGTTCACGTCAAAATATCCATGGATCAGACGGTTTCTCATGCCGACCATTGCACTCCATGGTATTTCGGGGTGCTTCTCTCGAAGTTCCGGTGAGACGAGTTTCGCAGCTTCTCCAATGATCTCAAGGAGGCGGACGACGGCAAAACCGAGCATCTCATCCGTTTCCAGATCCGTACGGGTTCGGTCATCGAGGAAAAACACTGCTTTTTTCGCGGCATCAAGGGCATGTCTGAGAGGAACGGTTTCATCCGTCTGCTTCTGCATAGCAGACCTCGGCGGCGGCAACGACATCGTCCCTGAAATATCGGCTCAGATCCTGCGGGGTGAGGAGGTCGATCGTCTTTCCTCCGAACGCACGGGAGAGTTCCTCGGCGATCTCATGGAGACGGAAAAATCCGGGAATATGACCTTCGTCGAACTCGACAAGGAGATCTATGTCGCTCTCTGGCCCGAAGTCGTCCCGCAGCACCGACCCGAAGAGAGAGAGTTTTCTGATATGATGCTTTCTGCATATCACCCTGATGGCGTCGTACGGAACGAGAACGTGCGGCGTGCCGACCATGTTTCATCCCTCGTGTTTCCCTTTGCAGTATCTCCTGATAAGTGTTCTCCGGGAAAGGACGTGGTGCCGGTGTCCACTCTCAGAGCGGGAAGATCCAGTACTGGATGTACCACACATACTGCACCGCGGGGATCCAGAAGTGATACCCGTCCCAGCAGAGGGTGGCAAACCTGAAGTCCACCACGAGTTCCCAGGCGAGGGTGCAGAGCATGAGCACGGGGACGGCATGGGCGAGGGCGGAGGGCCTGACCTTCCCGAGGACGACGGCGAGGTAGAGCGCCGCCGCACAGGCGAGGAAGAGGTAGGTGAGGTACATCATGAAGGAGACCTGCCCGGCCTCCCCCCTGCCGGAGAGGGCCTGCAGGACGACGTAGATGAGGGGGAGGTCGGCGAGGACGAGCCAGAAGAGGGTCCGCAGCGACTCCCGCACCTCGGCAGCGCCGAAACCGGCATACTTCAGGGCGTAGACGCCGAGGACGAGCATCGGGAGGTACGCCGGCGAGAGGTAGCGCATGTCAGGGACGATGCCCGGACTCGCCGGTATCCAGGGGAGGGACCGGAGGTACGTCGCCATGACGAGGAGGGTCGCCATGACGAGGAGGGTCGCCATGGCGAAGAAGGCAAGGAACCTGGCGTCCCTGAGAGAGATGCCGGGCGTCCCGCGTTTATAGATGGCATAGCCGACGGCAAAGAGAAGAAGCAGGACAAAGAGAGAGAGGGGAGAGACCTGGAGAATGCCGGCGGCACGGGCGTACACCGGATTGACGAAGGTACCGTAGAGGCCGGAGAGGAGGTCTCCTGCGGGAAGGGCGAACTGCCTGACGATCGTGGCCTGAAGTGTCTCTGTCCCGGCGGAGATGTTGGAATATACCTGCGACGAGTACCCGGCCACCCAGGGGAGGACGAGAGGGTTGCCGGAGAGGCCCAGGTTGTTCACGAAGAGGGGAAGGGCGCCGAAAGGGACGCCGAGGACGGCGAGGGCCGCCGTCCCGGTCCTGCGCCACCCCTGCCGCACCGAGACCGCGAGGGCGAAGAGGAAGAACCCGGCGGCGAGGGCTGGCCCGAGTTCCGGGCGGGCCCAGGCCGTCCACCCGACGGCGATGAAGGAGGCGAAGAGCCAGAGGGGGTCGTCGCGGGAGAGGTAGAGGGTGAAGAGGTAGAGGGCCGCCGCAAAGAAGAGGGCGACGAGCATGTGGTCCTTCGCGTTCCCTGCCCAGAAGAGGTAGGACGAGGAGGTGACGACGGCGACAAGACCGAAGAGGCCCCAGCGCTCGCTCTCGAAGATCTCCCTGAAGATCAGGTAGGCTACGACGCCGAAGAGGGCGAAGGCCACCCCGCCGGTGAAGACGATGGCGGCGACCTCGGGGTAGACCTGGAGGTCGCCGGGCTGCACGCCCCGCACGAACCAGAACGGTCGGTACAGCGCCATGTTCAGGACGAAGAGGACGCCCCACGAGATGATCGCCGCATAGGTCCAGGGGATGCCCCGCCAGCGGGCGTAGTGCGGGTACCACACCTCGACCATCACGGGGATAGAAAGGAGGAGGGCAGACCAGAGGAGGAGCACGGCGAGGCGGAATGAGTCGCCAAAGAAAGAGAAGAGGTAGTACGCCGGGAGAGAGACGACGGGGAGGGCGAGGGTGTAGCAGAGGACGTTGTGGTGGGACTCGGCATAGGCGCTGTAGCCGTACGGTTCATAGGTGTGGAGGGGGGAGGTGCCCTCGACAAGGTGGTTGAGCTGGTTTGCCGAGATGAACTCGTCGTTCAGATAGATGGAGGGATAGGAGATCAGAGTTGCAAGAACGAACAATACTGCAAACAGGAGGATACAGTCCCTGCAATTCCCCATGGCAGGAGGATGGGATTAGTGACTATAAGAAAAGATACGATTTGAGTTCTGATGCAGGTGACGAAAGAAGAGGGGACCGGGGTCGGTGTCACACCAGTTACCTGTCCTCTTCAGATTCATCGTCTTCCCCGGCAATTGTACGCCCACCATGCGACCCCGAAGATCAGGGGCACGCAATGAGGACAGCGACACATGAGAGAAGTCTCCTGCGGGCCCTTACAGCCTGATCTCCGGGCGGTTCAGAGCATCGCCACAAATTCATCGGCGGTGAGACCTGCATCTTTGATGAGGTTTCGTAGTGTCCCTCTTTTTAATTCGGTATGGAGAGGGACGGAGAGGGTGACGTCCAGCCCGGCCTTCTCCAGGATCATGTGGCTTCCCGTCTGCCGGGACGTGGTGAAACCGAATTTATGAAAGGTCTTGACTGCCGCTGAACCGGATATGACAGGGAGTTTCGCCATGGTCTGTTACACAGACACATCGATAACTCTGCTGCCCTGCTGTCTCCGGGCACGGTCGTTGAGCGCGGCGACACATCCCCGAATGGCGTCCCTGATATTTTCCAGCGCCTCTTCCAGGGTTTCCCCTTCCGAGTGGCAACCGGGAAGCGCGGGGCAACTGACGATAAACCCGCCGTCTTCAGGATCGGGAGTAACGACGACTTTGAATATCATAATCGGACGATTATTATTATCGCCGTATCGTCTGATAATAGTTTGGAAGCACCTGACCAGGAGAGAGTGTCCGGGCAGAGAGTGGCGAACACCGGGTCCGCCTCCTCGCCGCCGCCACGGGTTATCTGGAATCTCCAGATGGGACTTCATCACTTTCAGGTTCCGGAAGATCGCCGGCCCCGCCGGATTCATCGTCTTCCCCGGCATTGTATGCCCACCATGCGACCCCGAAGATCAGGGGCACACCGATCGGGATGCAGAACCCTGCGGGGCCGTGGAAGAGGGGGCCGTACTGGGCGACGCATGACGCGAGGTACGCAACGCCGGCGCCGGCGAGGAGAAGGGAAAGAATTTTTCTGGCGGCTTCATACTCCTCCTGCCACCTGATGATGAGAAAGGTGATAGCGGCGATGAGGAGGAGGGTGCCGACGACCCCGAGACAGATGGAGAGGGCGGTGCGACCTGCGAGGATGCCTGTGGTCACATAGTCGAGGTCGCGGGTGAGGAAGATGAGGCTTGTCCCGAGGTAGGTCTGCTGGTACCGGAAGAGGGGGAACTGGAGGCCTGCACCCAGGACGTTCCCGATACAATAAATGTTTACAGGCAGGACGAGGGTAAGGGCGAGGAGGGAGGCGAGAAAGGGCCGGTTGATCCTGTACATATCACATCTCCACATGGTTCGAGGCATAGGTTTCACGCTGTTCACTGAAACAATCATCCAATCATTTTTTTGAGGGGAGAAATGCGCAGGGGAGGATACCGGCCCCATATCCCCTGCTCAGACCATGGCGTCCAGGACGACCTGCGACGACCCGTCGCTGTATGTCGCGACGACCATGACCCGGTGTTTCTTCCCGGGATCCGCGGATACCGTTGTATTGACGGCCGACGACCCGACAGTGGCGTCGAGACGGTCGGTCTGTTCCGTGCCGTCGATCGTCCAGTTCAGGTGGTCGACTGCGTCGGCACCGTCGCCGCCGACATAGGTGACCAGGACCGCACCGTCATCCATCCTGACGGCCTTCGCCCCGACGATACCGTTGTCGGGGATGCCCCCCATGGTGCCGAGGGAGAAGGAAGCGACAAGGGCGGCGAGGATCACGGTGACGGCGACCATGAGAACGGTGGCGACGGTCGCGGAGACCGCATCTTCGTGCTCATTGGATTGGACCATAGGTCTCCGTCCTCAAAAAGAAAAAGGAGATTGGGGTTCAGACGTAGGTGTCCAGGATGACCTGAGAACCGCCGTCGGTGAACGTTGCCGTGACAACGACGTGGTTCCTGTTGCCGGTATCGACACTCGAATTAATCTTCAAAGAGTCACCAACGGTAACATTACCGGGGAACACAGCCTTTTTCTTACCGTCATTGACGTTTACACTGACGTTCTCGACAAGGCCTGAATCCTTGCCACCCTGGTATGTGACGGAGATCACCTGCTTGTCTCCATCAACGGTGTGAGTTGCCGTGGCGGCAACACTCTTGGAGGACGACATGTTGCCGGCCATACCGAAGACGAATGCGGCGATGACGGCCGCGAGGATCACCGTGATGGCGACCATGAGGATGACGCCGATGACCGGCGACACTGCTTCTTCATTCTGTGCGAACTGTTTCATCGTTTTCACCTCCAGACCTCATCTGAGGCTGGATATCATAAGGTGTCAGGATTGAGGATATAAACATTCCGATTCTTATCTAGAGACATGGACCGGTTATATTGATATTCAGGCGATAAATACCGGGATATTGGGCCAGAATTCCCGGGAGGGCACGGGCATATCGGCTCCCCTGGGCCGGGCAGGACGGGGGGAGAAAAACCTGGCTCCATTTCCGGATCAGGGATAGATATGCGGGATACAGGGCAGACCCGATCCTGCGGCGGATCGATCGCTCTCGCAAAATCCGGGTGAAGGGAAGGGGGGAGACGGCATCATCATTGCACCACGATATATAATGGTATGTATTTCCGTGTGGACACTATAATATCCAGAAATCGAAAAAAGATATAATTATAATCAAATTATGTTTTTCAAAGGTTATTGTCACACATACGGGAAGTCTCCCTTGCCGCACTCCCACAGGGGGTTCACCGACCGGCGACCCCGGAGGTCGGGGACGGCATGGGCGATGGCACCGTCGATGAAAGTCTTTGCCGCGACAAAGGCGTCCCGGAGAGGCATGCCGCGGGCGAGTCCCGCCGCAAGGGCCGCGGAGAAAGAGCACCCCGTACCGTGGACGGCATAGGGGTGACGGAGACCGGAGAGGACGACCTCCCCTGTCGCATCGATGAAGATGTCGGTCGGGTCGCCCGGGAGGTGGCCGCCCTTCACGACCACGGCCCCGGCACCCATCGCGAGGATCGCCCGCCCCGCCTCTCGCATCCCGTCCGGTCCCTCGACCGGGAAACCCGCCAGCACCTCAGCCTCGGGGAGGTTCGGCGTCACCACCGCCGCGCGGGGGATCAGGGCGGCGACCAGGGCGGCGACCGCGTCCTCTTCAAGGAGACGTGAACCGGACGTCGCCACCATCACCGGGTCGATGACGAGCGGGACACCGAAGGGGAGGGCGGCGGCCACCGCGTGAATGACCCCGGCATCCGCGAGAATCCCGGTCTTCACGGCGCCGACAGGGAACGCCTCGAAGACCGCCCTCACCTGGGCGGCAACGGCGTCGGGAGAGAGGGGCCACACCCCGGCCACGCCACCGGGGTTCTGCGCCGTCACCGCCGCGATCGCCGACGTCCCCCAGACGCCGTACGCGGCGAAAGTCTTGAGATCGGCCTGGATACCGGCACCTCCCCCCGAGTCGGAACCGGCGATCGTGCATGCACAGACGGGAAGATCCATCACCATCTATGGAGACGACATCCCACGAATACCTTCCCGCTCACGAGACCGGCGCGGCCTCGCTGACGAGGAGGACAAAACGCTCTTTCTGGATGTTCGCCTGCTGCAGGATGCAGAGGAGCGTTCCCACCGGTAGAACGCTCCTCTTCGGCAGGATCACAAGGAGACGCCGCCCGACCTCGTCGACACGGTACAGGGCGACCTGCCTCCCCTTGCTCCGCCGCGGCGCATAGTCGAAGCCCGCCCTCTTCAGCGCCCTGAAGACCGTGTCGGAGGAGAGGACAGGGAGACGACTCACTCGATCACCTCGAAAGTCGCCGCAAACTTGCGCGGCGACCGCAGTGCCGGGGCGATGTCCTCCATCATGCCAAGCGCCCTCGCATTCTCCAGATAGAGCTCGACCGCCTCCTTGAGGTGGACCAGGGCCTCGTCAGGCGTGTCCCCGCAACTCGCGACACCGATCTCCGGGCATTTCGAAACATAACTCCTCTCTTCCTCCCAGAGCGCTGCAGTCAGGGTATATTTTCTCATACTTCGTACTCCCCCGTGCCGGGCGACGCTGACCGCCCACCCCACCCTTGCGCTCCAGAAATATGAATCCTCGTGCAGGCCGGGGAGGACACCCATCACTGCCTTTAACACCCTTCCCGTCGATCCTTTTCTATGGATATCGAGGGATTTGTCCGCAGGGAACTCTCTGCGGGCAGGGGCGAAGACGACGTCGTCGCAGCCCTCAAATGTGAGATCCTCAGGATCAAGACAGACGCTTCCCCTGAATATGTCGAGACATTCGCAAAAGCCGTCCTCGAAGAGGTGAAAAATACCACCGGCCTTACCGGCGATCTCTTCGCCTTCGAACATGCCGGTGTCACCATGGGAGAGTTCGGCGTCGGGTCCCGCGGGAAGGGCGACTTTTTCGCCCACAGGCAGTTCCCGCGGATCATCGGGAAGGCCGCAGCCACGGTCGGCGTCGACGAGATGGACGACGCGGGGGCCGTTGCGGCGAACGGGAAATATATCATCACCACCGTCGACGGCATGCACTCCCGCCTCTCCGACTTCCCCTTCCTCGCCGGTTTCCATGTGACGCGGGCGACCCTGCGTGACGCCTACGTGATGGGGGCAAAACCCGTCGCCCTCCTCTCCGACATCCATGTCGCGGACGACGGCGACGTCGCCAAGATCTTCGACTACACCGCCGGGATCGCCGCCGTCGCCGAGGCGATGAACGTTCCCCTGGTCACCGGGTCGACCCTCCGCATCGGCGGGGACATGGTCCTCGGCGACCGCATGACCGGGTGCGTCGGGGCCGTCGGCGTCGCCGACCACCTCACCGCCAGGAAAGAGACGCGGCCCGGCGACGTCCTCCTCATGACCGCGGGCGCGGGCGGCGGCACCATCGCAACGACGGCGCTCTACTTCGGCTACCACGAGGTCGTCGAGGAGACGATCAACCTCCACTTCCTCAAGGCCTGTGAGGCCCTCCTGAAGAGCCCCGTCCTCGCCCACATCCACACCATGACCGACGTCACCAACGGCGGACTGCGGGGCGACGTCTATGAGATGGCCGAGACCGCAGACTGCCGGATCGTCGTCGACGAGGAAAACCTCAGGAAACTTGTCGAGCCGAAGGTGCTCGCCATGCTCGACGCCCTCCAGATCGACTACCTCGGCGTCTCCCTGGACGCCCTCCTCATCGTCGTGCCGCCGGAGCACGCGGAGGAGGTCATGGCCGTCGTCCGCTCGGCCGGCGTCCCGATCGAGCCGATCGGCCACGTCGAGGAGGGGCCGGCCACCTCGGTCCTCATATCTGGCGGTGAAGAGCGCGACTTCCAGCCGCGGTTCAGGGAATCGGCCTACACCCCAGTGAAGAAGGTCGTGGACACGGAACCCCGCGACTTCGACGAGATGAAGGAGAAGGTCAGGGCCGCCGCGGACGCGGCGATAGAAAAGAAGATGCGGGTCATCGCCCGGCTCCGGAAGAGCGAGTGAAGGGTACCCCCTTCCTCTTCGGAGTTTCCCGTTCACTCTTCTTCGGCTCCATTGGGAGCAACGAGCACTAACTAACTTAAGAGGTTCTTCAGGTCTTCGCTGTGCGAACGAAGTGAGCAGGAGAGAGCCATTAGGCTTCCCCGAGTAGTCCCGCGGCGGGCCAGAGGGGAAGGCAAGGGTCCGCACATCCTCTCAGAGAACTTGGAGGACACATCCACCAGAGGGATTCTCCAGGGCCGAAGGAGGATATAACTCGATCTCTTTTGTTCGAAATAAGCGAACATTTTAAGTATGGTTTTCTGCGTGTGTGGATACTCTCTATTTGCCCACTAAGAAGCCAAAATTGGGAACACGCCATTCAAGTTGCGATTGTGCCCGATATTTGTCGTAATATCTTCCGGAATAGGATGAGTGGTGGGAAATATCAGCAAATGGTGATGTGAATGGATCATACGAGAATGAAAATTTTCATGGCGACTCTGCTGTTAGTAAGCAGTTTATGTTTGCCAGCATCTGCGTGGAGTTACAGCATAACCAACATCATGAACTATGATGATCCCGGGACAACGGATCTTACGAACGGAAACGCCGTCTGTGGCATTGTCAGTCAACGCCTGCAGGGGGCGGGATGGACAGAGTTTTTCTCGCATAGTGATGCAAGCGCCGTACGGGCCGATTTTGGAACAGATAGTGGAGGATATCAGGGTCTAGACGGTGCACATTTCCACTGGCATTATGGGCATGGAGTTATGCCAGGCACCATGTCAAGCATCTGCCTCTCGAACTATCCCTACGGATATGTGAATCGAGATCATGTGTACAAGAAATGGGATAATGCCAATAAATGGACGGTCATATATTCGTGTCTGGTCCTCAAGGATCGCCAATGGGGCAACGCTCTCAAGACAGCGCACGGGATACTGGGTTTTGAAACAACCGTCACGGGGACAACGTCACTTCCGACCAGTTTCTTTTCATACGCGATTGATAACGATTACTGCATGTCAAGCGCGTGGTATTACAGCACGCTTAACTCGTTCGGATCTTCTGTGACGGCAGTTGCCATCGCCGACACCCAGCTGCAAATGACAAGCGATCAGTTGCCGGGGCAGGGTCATCTTGAGCCTGACGAGGATCCGGATGACAACAATGGGTATTACAGTTCCTGGGCATGCTAGGGAGGAGATGAAACATGAAGTATCTGGGAGTTTTAATTTTTGGAATCATTGTATGCAGCGTGGGCCTCGGTCTCTTTGCGGAGGTAGCCCATTCGAGTTTGCATCCTGCAGAGTCACTTCAGGGACAGGATCTGAATATTGTTATGGCGAGTGCCCTCCCCTCCGGCCCCGAAACTGCGCCGAATTACAGGGTGATCGACTGCGAGACCTTCCAGGAGATCAAGGAACCCAACATCATGGCAGCAAGAGAAAACCTGCCAACTGAGCAGGAGGGTCTGACCATTGCAGAGAAAATTCTTGGTGCATACAGCGGCATCCCCGACGATGCCGTCGTTACCCACGCGGAAACGATATATCTTCGAGAGTATAACACGACGAGTCTTGAAGAGACCAGAAAAACACCCATGTGGGTGCACATAATCTTCGGGCAGGAACTGGACGGTATGCCTGTTGTCGGGCCCGGGGCAGAGATCATCGTCGATCTCGGTGAAAATGGCAAGGTGCTCCATGTCCAGAAGATATGGCGGACGGTAGAAAAGGCTGAAAATGTCCCGCTCATCACTGCGGGTGCTGCGCTCGAAAAACTCAGGAAGGGAGAAACCATCAACAGACCACTATCGCTGACAGGAACTATCGAGATCAACCGGGTCACGCTGGGCTATTATGCTGAAGAACCAGACATAACCCAGGAGTATCTCACCCCGGCATGGATATTCTACGGAACAGATGGTGCAAATGCCTCCGAAGTTCTCTGTGTGAGTGCCATCGATGGATAAACTCCTCTCTCTTCTTTTTGAACTGCGGGAAATGACGCTCCCGCAGGCAGGGGTGCTTCTGGGTGCCCTTTGGGGTTTTCTGGGAGTCATATGGCTTGACTTCTTTATTATGGATCCGTCGCCATTTTCGGAAGGGGGGTACTTCCTCGCGCTACCTATCACACGCTCTGTCGAGATCTTCTATGCATCTGTAGACCTGTTCATGCCGGGAATGCATATCCCGTTCATCATGAACAACATTCTCTACCCCGTCATAGGTGCGTTCATCGGCGGTATCGCAGGTCTCGTTCTCGATATCTTCTCGGGCAGACACCCATGACAGATATTTTTTCAGACATTAGGGATTATTTCGCAAAATGTATATGCAGAGCAGGTTTAATCGAACAGATCGAGGCATACTATTGTCAGATGAGATTCTCCTGGACATCACCACATTTGAAGCACTATCGTCCGAGACTCGCATATCTATCCTGAAAAATCTCGAAGCACGCCCTATGACGGTCTCCGAGATTTCAAAAATCCTCAATATCCCGAAGTCCTCTGCCTACACCCACCTTGCAAAAATGCTTGCATCAAACCTCGTAAGGCGCAAAGAAAACGATCACAAGTGGGTTTATTATGAGATATCGTATAAAGGGTATGCGCTCCTGCATCCATCGAAAATACAGCAGGTGAAGATCATCCTCACCACCGCACTCGGGATAGGGGCGTGTGGACTCGCCGTACTGGGTGTCGATATTCTCAGCAATCTTCCGTCTCCTGAGGCCGGTGTCGCTCTGGGATCTCTTGCCGCTTCATCTCTCTTTACGACAGGTCTCATGCTCCTTGCGACAGGATCGTTGCTCTTTGTTCTTGCCGTGTTCCTTTTGATGTCACGGTCTGACTTTATCCCGATCGGTGATTAGGAAGACGGGGATAGGGTTTGCACACAGGACCGCACCCAGAGGTCTCTGGAGAATCAAGAACAGATCCGGCCAATACTATGAAAGCAGTTCAAAATTGTGATCGAGGAACTCTCCAGAATTATTATCCTTTGTCCCTTGATTGGCAAAAGGCTGCAACAACGACATTGAAAAATCAACTCTGGAGAGATGTTGAATGTTCGATGGCGACGGCCCCCTGATCATTCTCCTGAAATCTCCCGCAAGAGTTCGCACCTCCACCCCCTGACAGATAAACGATCTGCTCAGAAACCACAAATATATTATGCACCATATTTAGTGGTGGTGATGCAAAATTCAGGGGCTTGCCTCGATGCGATGCCGGGAATTATCGATGAGATGTTCCCGGCACTAAACCCCCCCATAGGGAGTATTTCCCCACTCTAAAGGGAAATCATCCTTTTTGAGTTTGGCATCCCGGAACAAAAATTGCAGAGGTGAAGAAAATGAAAAGATTAACCGGAATTCTGTCGGTCCTGTTTATCCTGGCCTTGCTGGCCTCGGCATTTGTGGGACCTGCCGCAGCGAAACAGAATGACAGTGAACAGAACTACGTAGATGAACGTACAGATCTGACACCTGAAGAACGTGCTGATGTCATTGAGGAACTGAGATCCCATGAAAAAATTCTGGGTATTTATGGAAGTCTTCCGGACTTTAGCGATACAAAGACCTCACACCCCTGGATCTCATGGTATAGTCAGTTGGATCACTTTACTGACGATAACTTTGATTCTTTTGCAAAACCTCGCCTGTATCCCAAGGGACCGGTTATCGGCTATGGATATGACGTTGAAGGATACATCGATGTAGGTATTCCGGAAGACTGGCCCGAAGATAACATTACGGCCACCATGGAGGAACTGTACGAAATCCTCGACAAAAAGGGGAAAGATGCAGGCTTCGAGAGTATCCCCGTAAAATTCAGGAGTGTCTCTGTCCGTCCGGACAGTCTTGTCCTCTACAGTGCGAGTAACAAATCTCGACCGATAACTGGGGATATACAGATTCAGACAATCTTAGACAGAATTCGACCATTAATTGGAGGTATGCAGATTCAGACACTCTTAGGGAGTGATATAGCAAGTTCAACACTCGGGTGGGCTGCACAGACCTCTTCTGGCACGCGGGGTTATGTTATTTCAGCGCATTGTTCGGATGGGAGTGGAGAAACTGTCTATCAACCGACGACCGGTTCTTCAAATGCCTGTGGGTCTGTAGGCGCTGATCCAGGATGGCCATATTCATCTTCTTACGCTGATGCAGCCTGGGTGCCATACAGCAACGTTGCAGCAAAAATTCACTCGCAGGGTGTGGATCAGAGTGTAAAAGGACATTATGACCCTTGGCCTGGCCTAACTGTTTTCAAATCCGGAAGAACAACGGGCACGACCTCTGGATCAGTCCAAAGAAAGGATATTGTATTCTATCCATCTACACAGCGTTACTTGTATGATCAGTACTTTGCTTCATACACTGCTGAGCCTGGAGACAGCGGATCACCGGTTTATCACGTTGAGTCCGACCACGATAGGATAATTGTGGGAATTCTTTCTGGTAGTTTTTGTGGCGAAGAGTATTTTTCACCGGTATCCGGAGTGGAAACAGAACTGGGTGTCCTGCCCTTAACCAGTTGAGAAAACTCATATCACTTAAAAATTGGCTCTGCTTATCATCCTGCGTTATTCAGAGGAGAAGTATTCAGGTCCAGAAGAGTAAGCACAGATCCTTCATCCTACCACGATCCTACGCAGGTATCACTCATGGAGAGCAGAAGCCCTGATCACCCCAGAGGGCCCGCGCATCCCTCGCCGGGCAGGAGGGTTTTTCCAGGGCCATCGACGCCCTGATCTTTGCGCCACTCCGGAAATGGCGCTATTATGAGCGTTATTCTGGATATCATTTCCGAAGAAATATATACAATCCTGACATGCAGGGAATTGTATGGCGAAGAACCAGTGTGCAGATGCAAAGAACCCCAACAACCCGGCGCAGAAAGCGGCAGCGGACAACAGGGCGAATCAACTCAACCCGAACAACAAGGCCACGAAGTCGGGCAAGGACAAGAAGTGAGCAGGGGAAAAAACACAATCCATTTCTCAAAAAATCGCAAAAATCCTCCATTTTTGGTACGGGGATGAGGGATCATCCCCGAACCCTCCGTCATACCATGCAGGGATCGGGAGAGAATATCATGTTCGGGTTGATATCTTCTTGAATTCCCTGAAGCATAGTGCGAAACCCCCGCCTTCCCCTACCTCTCTGCCGGGGGACTGACGCCCCCGGACCCCCGAAACAGGATAGGGTCATGGAAGAGAAACCAGAGATCCTGACGAAGGAGATTGCCCTCCACCCCCTCTCGCAATGAGGGGGGATCGGGGGGTGAAACCCCCCGGACAAGACGCCAGAACAGAATTTTTCAGAACCGAATGTGAGTCCTTTCATCGGCGTGCATGAAGGTTCGGATCAGTTTTGGGATGACCCCATGAATAAAAAAATCATCTCTCCTTCTTCCCGCTCGCGCAGACATTGAAGGCAAGGTACGAGAGTTTCTTCTCGACGAAAGGCTCCGCCTTCCTGACGGCATCGAAGATGGGCTTTTTCATGTTGACGTGGGCGAAGGAGCAGCGGTGGACCTTCAGATCGGTAAACCCGGCCGCCGAAAGGAGTTCACGCATCTGCTGATCCGAGTAGTAGTGCTCGCCAAAGCTCCCGACCCCGATCCGACTCCAGTGCGCTTTCTCGCCGAGACGGTAGATCGCGGGAAGGATCGACGTGAAGACATTGTGGCCGAGGGTGCAGATAGCGATGCGGCCGCCGGGACGGAGGACGCGGTACGCCTCGGAGAGCATCGCCTCCGGGTCGGGGACATAACTGAAGGCAAGGATGCTCGATACCGCATCGAAGGACGCGTCCCTGAAAGGAAGACGGTCGGCCGTCCCTGCCACGACATCGTCGAGGTGGTTCTGGTGACGGGCCGCCTTTACCATCTCAGGCGAGAGGTCGAGCCCTACCGCCGTCCCGCCGCCGGCGTTGAGATAGTGCTGCATGAACAGGCCCGTCCCGCAACCGAGGTCGAGGAGGGCGCCCCCCTTCGGAAGGCAGTTCATCACGTGGTCCCTGATATGGCCGTGGTACCGGTTCCCGACGTCGCCACCATAGCGGCTGTCATAGATCTCGGCCACACCGTCGTAGTGTTTCTGAATCTTCTCATAATCGCGCTTCAGGAAAACACCTCCTGTGAAATTCGTGCAAGAAGGGCATTTATCTGGATAAATTCATTGCCGCCCCTCCGTATCAGGAGATCGGCATCGGCAAGGGCGACGGCGATCCGCGGGTCATTATAGGTGCGGTCGGCCGCCCGTGCAAGTTCCCTGACCACTTCTTCGCCGGTCAGACCATAGTCAATGAGCAGTGCCTCGGTGCGCGCCTTTGCCCCGGCAAGGTCGCCCTTCATCAGGGCCCCGAAGGCCGAGGCTGCCACGTTCTCTGTCTCGGACGCAGCCGTATCGGCGAGGTCGATGTGTCCCTCAGACTCAGCGGAGAGCTGGAGGAGGAGGATCGCACGTCGCAGGTCGCCGGCTGCCGCCGGGACGATGAGGTCGAGGTCGTCGGCCGATACTTTTCCGGCAGGGACGCCTTCGGCCTTCAGGATCTCTTCGAGACGCCGCCTGACCAGGGGGTCGGGGACAGGGCCGAAGGTGAGAGGGAGACACCTTGAAGCGATCGCGGGGATGATCGCGCTCCCGTTCGTCGTGAGGAAGACAAACCGGCACGTCCCCGAGTAGCGCTCCATGAGCCGGCGGAGCCCCTGCTGGGCTTCCCTGGTCAGTGCAGCCGCCCCTTCGAAGACCACCAGCCTGAATACCGCGTCGAGTGGCCTGATCCCGGCATACCACTTCACGATATGCTTGAAGTTCGAGAGGACGCTCTCATCCTTCCGGTAGAGATGCGCAAAGCGCTCTTCGGCCTCCAGGTACTTCCTCCCCTGCTCGAAGATGTCGGCAGTGGGAAAGACCGTGGTGTTCTCCTGCCAGTGCGTGCCGTACAGCCTCCGTGCTAGGGCTTCAACGGCGATGCTTTTCCCCGTGCCGGGCCTGCCGACGACGAGGAGGTGAGGGACGTTCCCATCGTCGGCAGCCGACCTGAGGGTCTGCACCACGCTCTCCTGCCCCAGGATCCCGGAGAAATCGGTCGGTCGATATTTTTCACTCCAGAGCATCGTTGATCACCTCAAGGTGCCGCATCATCGCGGCAAGCGCCTCCTTCAGGAAGGGAGTGTTATCAACAGACGAGGCGATCTGCCTCGCTTCGCCAGCCGAGAGAACGCGGCAGTGACCGGTGATCGCGGGGACTGCCCGCGTCACCTCGTCCACGACCGCGAGGGTCGCGGTCCGCGCAGTCCGGGAGAGGGGGTTCAGGTCGATGGCGATGACGTCCTTGCCCATCGCCCTCAGGGCCTCGCACCGGTCGCCATCTTCAAGGGGGACGAGGACGAGATCCGCGACCCCGATGCCGTCCCGGAGGCAGAGCGCCCGGTCGTGGGCGAGGGGGATGAGACGTTCGGACTCGCCGGTGAGGACGTCCACGCCGTTGGCGCGGAGAAGGGCCGTGATCTTTTCCATCCTCTCCTCTGTCCTGTGGAAGAGGTTCACCTCGACGGCCGCACCGCTCGCCTCCTGGAGGGCGGCGATCTGGTGGGCACAGAGAGCGGCCGTGTTCCCGTTCACCGAGATGACCGGCCGTCTGGCAGAGAGGAGCATCGCCGCGGCGACCCTCTCGGCACGGGCGGCGCTCTCCGTCGTCTTCTCCCCGAGGAGATAGTCGAAGGCCTCGCCGCGGCCCTGGGCGATCAGGCCCTCCGGGGCGAGGACGCCCTCCCGCATAGCCGCGGCAAGGCGGTCGCGGAGGAGAAGGGCGGCGTACCTGGGGTGGTCCTTCGGTATGGTCGTCATGGCCGCACCTCAAGAAGGCGGAAGCCCTCGCGTGCCACCCTGAGGGGGATCGGGTCGCCGAATGCGGCGAGCACCTCGTCTGCCCCCTCCCCGGTGGCAAAGACGCCGAGGCCGAGCATCGTCATGCTCGCGGGAACGCCCGCAGCGTCGCACGCTGCAAGGGCCGCCCGGACTTCAGGCCTGACAAGACCGCTTTTCTCGGCAAAAGAACGCGAAAGACGGAAAAAATCATGGAGGTCGGTCGGGCAGGTGTCCGGACAGGCCGCGGCGACCTGCGCCAGCCTTTCGGCCGAGCCAAGCACCTCGGGCGTCGGCAGGGGGCCGAAGGAGAGGGCCCAGACAGTCTCGTCGAGAGGAACCCGCGTGATCGTCCCGGTCGTACCCGGCGTCTGCCTGCAGACAAGCCCACCCCCCTGACACGCGGCGACGTCGCCAAGGCCGGTGTTGTGAACGACCTCCGCACGGTGGGCAAGGGCGGCGATCGCAGGCCTGTCCATGCCGAGGTCGAAGAGAGCGTTGAGGGCGGTGATCGAGGAGAGAAGAGCGGCTGCGGAGAGGCCGAAGCCGGCGCCGATAGGGAGACGGCAGGCCGTCTCCACTCTCGCCGTCACCCCGAGTTCGTGCATCACATATTCAAGCGGGGCAGAACCCGCGGATTCGGATATGACCTCTCCGTGGGCGCCGAGGCACCTGACCACCACCGCCGACGTACCGGCGGCCGAGGCCTCGGCTCTCACACCCTCGTCGATGACAAGGCCAGCGCCGAGACTGCCTGTCGTCTCCGGCGTTGTCCCGGCAACCTTTCTGAAATATCCCGAGATGTGTCCGGGCGAGAAGGCTACAGCAGTGCGGACCATATCGCCTCTGCCACCTCTTCCTTCGTTCCTGTAACAGTTCTCCTCGAATCCTTTCTCATAAGCACAAACTCCCCGCCCGCGGCCCCCATCGCCGGCGGTGTATTCACAACGACCATGGCGACGCCGGCGTCGAGCATTGCCGCGGCCCTGGCCTCCTCGTCCCACCCGAGTTTGAAGGCGACGACCGTCCCGGAAAAAATCCGGAGGACAGCGTCGAGCACCTTGGGGAGGGGGCGGAGTGCGATCTCCACAGGCGCACCGCTCGGTATCTTCCCCGCCGCCCGTGCGGGGGCGAAGTCGGAGACCGCCGCCGCCGAGAGATAGTAGTCGGCCCCCTTTCCGACCCCGGCGAGCACCGCCTCCATCATCTCGCCTGCCGTCTCCACATGCACATTCTCGACGCAGGGGACGTGTCCCGCATGGACGACCGTCACCGAGGCCCCGAGGCGGTAGGCTTCAAGGGCCAGGGCCCGGCCCATCTGCCCGGTGGAGCGGGTGGTGAGCACCCGCACGTCGTCGACGGGTTCAGCGCAGGCGCCGCTCGTAATTACGACACGTTTTCCCGCAAGGGGACGGCCAAGGAGGGCGCGCTCGACGTGGAGGGCGATCTCTTCGATACCGGCGATCTTCGCCTTCTCCTCCTCGATCCGCGGGGGGACGACGTCGATTCCCCAGGACTCCAGTTTTGCCAGGTTCTCGACGACGCCGGGGTGGCGGTACATCGACTCGTGCATCGCGGGCACGACGACCACCGGCATACCCCGACCAAGGGCGGTCGTCGCAAAGGTGGTGACAGGCGTGTCGTCGATGCCGTGGGCGATCTTCCCGATCGTGTTCGCGGTGCACGGGGCGACGAGGAGGAGGTCGGCGCACCCCCCCTCCCCGCAGTAGAGGACGTGCTCGACCATGCCGGTGCACCGGGTGATCGCTTCCCGGCCCGTGGCATAGGTGAGGGCGTCGGGGTGGACGATCCCGCAGGCGGCCGCGCTCATGACGGCCTGCACGACGGCACCCCGCCGCCGGAGTTCGTGGGCGAGCCGCACCGTCTCGACAACGGCGATGCTGCCTGTTACCGCCAGAACAACCGTTTTTCCTTCAAGCCTTTGTCCGCCGCTCATCGAGCACCACGTCATGTACGACATGCCATATATGCGGCCCATATTTCTTTACTTTGCGGGTGGCGACCGATGCGGAGAATCCTGCCGCAGCAGTTGCCGTGTCGATCGCGGCCCCGGCGTCACCGAGGGCGTGGAGATGGAGGACAGTGCCCGGCCCTGCATGGGCCAGGGCGTCGGGGAGGAAGGACGGGGCCTCGAAATGACCCATCACGATCCGGTCGTAGGTGCCGAAGAGGAGGTCGCGGCAGTCGCCACACTCGGGCCCGACCCGCCCATCCAGACCATTTTCCTCCACGTTCCGCCTCAGGTAGCCGAAAGAGACCGGGTTGATCTCCAGTGCATGCACCGACGCTCCGGCTGCGGCCATCGGGAGGGTGAAGTAGCCGATCCCCGCAAACATGTCTGCCACCCTCTCGCCGGGACGCACCGCCCTCCCCATGCGGGCGCGTTCCTCCAGGTTTCCCTGCGCGAACATCACCTCCGCGGGGTTGAGCCAGTAGCAGAGGCCGTTCTCGTGGTTACGGACGGGATGGGGCTCGCCATGGAGCACCTCGACGCCGGGGAGCCGTTTCACTCCGTCGATCGTTCGCAGGTACAGGACGCAGGCAGGGCGACGCCATGCGAGGATCTCCTCCACCTCTGCCGGCGTCGGGCGGGCACCATGGAGGACGGCGGTGTCGCCGATCATCTGGAAGGGGCGGCCGCGGTATGGCTGTCGCTCAGGAAGGTCGAGGTCGGCGGGCCAGCCGTCACGCACCGGCACATACGCGACGCCTCCCTCGACATAGGGGCGGCGACAGGGGTCGGCCCACGCCTCCCGCACTGCCGCGGCGAGGTCGCCAGGGGAGACCTTCCGCACCCGCATGCTCATCCGACAAGGACGAACAGTCTGGTCTCGGGGTCGCGGAGCACCAGGACCGTCCCGCCTTCTTCGGGGTGCAGCCAGGGGACGACCCGGCACTCCACCGCGCCCTGCGTCTTCGGGTCCAGGATACCGACGATGTCGTCGTACAGGTACGCGACAAGAGCAGTCTCGGCCTCGCCGACATTGCCGACAAGCCTTTCCGCTTCATCTTCGGCGATGAACCTGTTCGTGCCGTCCTGGAGGTCGAAGACCTGGAGCTGACCGTGCCCGGTCTGGCGCACTTCGACGTACCGGCCCCTCTGGACGACCACGTCTCCTTTCTGGTACCTCGGCAGGCGGACAAGGAACGTGATCCGAAAGAGCCTCTTCCCCTCCTTCTCGCCGACGAGTTTCGGGTGGGTGGTGAGGCGCCCGCCGAGGGCCGCGGTGATGTCGCTCGCAATTGCCTGCCCCATCTGGTTGGAGCCGACGACGATGTCGAGGCCGTCCTTCGTCTCGTCGATCTTCGAGACAAAGGAGAGGCGGGCCCCGCCTTCCTGGAGGACGTCCTCGGTCTGCTCGGCGATCCGTGCCGCAGTCTCCATTTCACGGCCGCTCAACTTCCGGTCGGTCGCCCGCACCTGGATGATCCCCTCGTAGTACCCGCCGCTGATCCGGTTGCACCGGTCGCACTGCTCCTTGCGCCAGACAATTTTCGTCGTGCACTCTCCCGAGACCGGGACGCCGTACAGGGTGCCTGAGACATCCATACGGGCGATCGTCCGGTTCGGGCTCGGGTCATAGGAGGAGATGACAATCTCCGATCCCCGCACGTCGGCGTGGAGGTGGAGGGCCGAGACCGCGAGTTCCCGGATGAGGGTCTCGCGATCGACCATCGTGTCGCTCCAGGTCTTCCCGTGCTTCTGCGAGTCGCAGACCGGGCAGTAGATGCTCTCCACCCGGGGGTCGCAGATGAGCCACGCGGTTTCCGCGGCACGGCACTCCCTGCAGAGCCCGACAGAGGGCTTTCCGCAGCGGGGGCAGACACTTGGCAGTATGTCGACCATTGTTCTAGACCGCAATGATAAGGGCGTGCGGGACGCCGCAGATGGTCATAAAGGTGTTCTCGGAAACCAGTCCCATCGCGACGGCGATGCCGACCGATTCCTTTCCGATCAGGTTTGCGTTGGCGGTGTGGCTGAGGGCGGCACGCACATCATCCCCGGTGGCGTGCGTCGTTCCGTAGAAATCCCCGTTGATGCAGATGCAGAGATCACCGTCGCGGAGGGTGGTGTTGAGCAGGTCGTCGTCGCAGACCGCCACCACCTCGCCACTGGGTGTCCGGTGGATCTTGAGGTACATTGTGTACTGTATTGGCGGGGTCGGATAAAAAAGGGAGGCTGGAGTCAGAGGGTGATCTCGACGCCATACACGGCGGCGGGTGTTTCGGCGTGGATCCGCCAGGCGTCGTCTTCAGTGATCGCACCGGTCTCAAGGAGGTGGCGTGTGACCCTCGGCACGGATTTCGGGCCGAGGACGGCACCGGGCCTGCTGTTCTCGTCCATATAGTCTGTCTCCAGGGTGAAGCGCCGGCCTGCCCTTGCCATATCCGCGAGCCCTTCCTGCTTTGCAAGGAAAGAGGGCATGAGAGGTGTGTCGGGGGTGGCATAGTGCTTGACGACCCGGCCGGGGTCCATGCCTGCCTTCTTCGCGAGGTCGACGATGTCGGCGCACGGCCCGCTCTCGGCGTGGACCTGGAGGGCGCACCCGAGGTCGGCCGCGAGTTCGAGGGCATGGACGAGCACCCGCTCCGAGGCGGCGGCGACGTCCCCGGTGACAGGGAAGTGGGGGCGGCCGCTCTTCAGGCCGACGGCCCGGCCTCCGGCGACGAGGCGGGAGGCGACGTCGAGGCCGGCGCAGGCGAGCGCCTCCGCGGCCGGAAGGCCGAGGCGGTCGGCGTACTTCAGTACCTCGATCGGATGGACGCCGAGGATGGGGAAGACGGTGATCCCGGCGCCTGTCCTGACGAGGTCGGCGATCCGCAGGGTCTCCTCGAAGGAGGCGGCGAAGTCGTCGGCGGTCGTCGGGCAGATGCCGAGGGAGTAGGCGGGCAGGGAGACGTAGAAGACGTGCGTCCCGCCGGCCCTCTTGAAGTCCTTCGCCGCCTCCACGCCCCGGCCCCGGTGGGGATTGAAGTGGATGTGGTCGTCGGTGATCGGGGTTTCAGGGAGTTTCATCGATGGACCTGATGGACATGAGGGGGTACTCGCCGGTGTATGCGAGGGCGGCGACGCACCGGGCCTTCCCGTAGACGGTGGTGATCTCCGCGGAGAACATCGCACCGGTGAGTTCCGAGTAGCCGAAGGGGTTCTCGGTCATGAGGTCGCGGTTCAGCCGCACCCTGATCGCCGTCACATACGGCTGGAGGCCGACAGCCCCTTCGATCGCTGTCTCGACGCTCGACGCCGTCGCTCGCGAGATCGGGGTGCCGACCCACTGGTGGTACAGGGCGCCGAGTTTGATCCCGGCCTCGAAGACCGCCTGTTCACGATCCGAAATCATGGAGAAGAATGGGAGGGGAGGGGGGATGAGAGTTTCGACCGGGGCAGGTGAGGAGGGACCCGGAGAAATCCCCCGACGCACCAGCGGCGGGGAATGGGGTGCAGACGCCTGCCCCGCCTGCCCCGCCTCCCCGACGACGCACCTGTCGAGTGCCGTGATCATGCGGTGCAGTTCGCCGGCGATGCCGTCCAGCCCGGCGGCGGCGATATCTGCGGCGACAAGTGCGGTGTGGACGGCGCGGGAGGCAGGTATGGCCACCGCCGCATCGCCGGGGACCCCGCAGGTGTCCAGCACCCGGAGAAGTTCTTTCCTGACCTGCACGACGGAGTCCTCAATGGTGCGGCGCTCTGAGGGGGTGATGTCGGATACGTACCGGGGAAACGCCGCCCCGGACTCCGTGGCGTGCAGGACACTCTCGATATCGCAGAGAAGGCTGTCGATATGGCGGCAGGTGACACGGAGGCGGCGTGCCTGATCTTTGTTCAGAGGGAGGCGTTCAGGAGGCATGGCAGACCTCATCGCAGAACCGCCATTTACCACATGCCCCACATGGCGTCGCAGTACAGGGCGTCGGTTTCGTCGCACAGGCGTGTGACCTCCTCGGTGAGGGCGGCGAGTTCTTCCTCCGCGTCGAAACCTGCGGCGATCTTCCAGCGGGTCTCGTCGATCCGGGCAAGGATCTCGCCTTTCAGGGCAACGATCATCGAGGTCATTGCATCTCCTCCCGGCCGTCGGCGAGCAGGAGAGTCCTGACCGCCATCCATGTCGTCTCCAGGGTCGCCGTGCCCCCGAAGACCGAGCGGGAGAACCCGCCGGAGGGCGTCAGGCACCTGAGGACGAAAGTTCCGGCCGCAGGGGAGGGTGAGATGCCCAGGACCCGTGCGGCGGCGACGCCGGCGGCGACGTGCTCCAAGTAGGCGGGCGAGGTGCCGGGCACGTTCACGTAGCCGTACTCCGGGTGCGTACACCTCTGAAGGAAGGCCGCCGCCTCTTTGCCGTCGGGAAAAGCACCGAGGGCGGTGCAGATGGCCATGGCGTGAAATGCCTCGACAAGTGTGGGGTATCCGCCATCCGGCGTGCGCGACGCGCGGACAGCCGCGAGAAGGCCGGACCTGACCTGCGGCGGGACAGCGATCCCGAGGCTCCGGCAGAGGTGCGCATAGAGGTACTGGCGGGTGAGCGCGCTCTCCGACTCCACCGGTTTCTCCGCTCCAGATAGCGCAGGTGCGGCCGACCGTATCCAGGGAAGGGGGTCATGCCGGGGCGGGGTGCCAAGGGCCGCAAGGGCGAGGAGAGCATAATACCCGGTCCCAAAGAACTGGTACGACCCGTCTTCCTGCTGGCGGGTGCGCAACCATCGGGCGGTCGCCGGGTCGCCGGTCCCGGCACCGAGGGTACGGAGGGTGTCGAGTGCAAAGAAGGTGTCCGCAACATTTGGTTCGTTCAGGCGGTAGAAACAGTAGCCACCGTCCGGGCAGCGCCGGTCGGCGATATAACGGATGTAGGGTTCGGTGATAGCGTTCTCGGTCATACGGCAGAGTCCATGCAGAAGTCATCAGCCCTGGTGGGGCGGTTGACGGCGGACTTCATCGCCTGTACGCAGTTTTTGATCACATCACTCTGGACACGCCGTCGACATTAGTTTTTCCACGCCGTGGAGAGAATGCACCGGCGGTCGGGAGAAAAAAAAGAGGGGCTGAGGACTGAAATACCCGGCCTTCAGATGATGATGGCCGGAGTCTTCTCGTCCTTCTCGTCGTCGAAGTCGGTGACGGCCGCTTCGGTGGTGAGGAGCATCCCCGCGATGGATGCGGCGTTCTGCAGACCGCTCCGCACGACCTTCGTCGGGTCGAGGACACCGGCGGCGACGAGGTCTTCGAAGCAGTCCTTCTTGGCGTTGTAGCCGACATTCGGATTTGCCTCGGCCCGGACCCGTGCGACGACCTCGGCGCCTTCGACACCGGCGTTCGCCGCGATCTGCCTGAGGGGTTCTTCCAGGGCACGCCTGACGATGCTCGCACCGATCGTCTGGTCGCCTTCAAGGTTCAGACCGTCGAGTGCTTTCTGCGCCCTGAAGAGGGTGACACCGCCGCCCGCAACGACGCCTTCCTCGACTGCCGCCCTGGTGGCGTTGAGGGCGTCGTCGATCCGCATCTTCGTCTCCTTCTGCTCGGTCTCGGTTGCGGCCCCGACCCTGATCACGGCCACGCCGCCGCCGAGTTTGGCGAGACGCTTCTGGAGGTTCTTCTTGCGGTATTCGGTGTCGGCGATCTTGATCCTGGACTCAAGGAGCGCCTCCCTCTCCTCGATCGCAGACTTCGCACCCTTCCCGCCGACGATCACGGTCTTGTCGTGGTCGATCCTGACGTTCCGGGCATGGCCGAGCATATCGTCGGTGAAGTCTTCGAGTTTCAGCCCCTTCGCCTCGGAGATGACCGTCGCACCGGTAAGCACGGCGATATCGTCGAGGACAGCGTTCTTCTCCTCGCCGAACCCCGGGGCCTTCACGGCGCAGACTTTCAGGGCGCCGCGGATGATATTGAGGATCAGGGCGGCCTGGGCGTCGCCGTCAACGTCGTCGGCGATGATCAGGAGGGGCTTGCCCTCGGACGCCGCCATCTCCAGGGCCGGGACGATCTGCTTGACAGTCGAGATCTTCCGGTCGGTGATGAGGACGGCCGGGTCTTCGAACTCGCAGACCATCTGTTCCTGGTCGGTGACCATGTACGGCGAGATGTAGCCGCGGGCGAACTGCATGCCCTCCTCGACAGTGAGGGTGGTCTCCATCGTCTTTGAGTTCTCGACGGAGATGACGCCGTTGTAACCGACCTTCTCCATGGCGTCGGCGATGAGGGCGCCGATCTCCTCGTCGTTGTTGGCGGAGACTGTGGCGACCTGGACGATCTTCTCCTTATCGTTCACCGGGATGCTCTGCTTCTTGAGTCCGTCGACGACAGAGGAGACCGCACGGTCGATGCCGCGCTTCACATCGACGGGGTTCGCGCCGGCGGCGATGTTTTTCATCCCCTCGGCGAGCATCGCCTGCGCGAGGATCGTCGCGGTGGTGGTGCCGTCGCCGGTGGTGTCCTGGGTCTTCGAGGCGACTTCCTTCACGAGTTTCGCCCCCATATTCTCGAAGCGGTCGCGGAGGGTGATCTCCTTCGCGATGGTCACGCCGTCGTTGGTGACGAGGGGCCTGCTGCCCCGGTCGAGGACGACGTTGCGCCCCTTCGGGCCGAGTGTGATCTTGACGGTGTCAGCGACCTTGTTGACGCCGGCGAGGAGGGCCTTCCTCGCATCTTCCCTGAACATGATCTGTTTGCTTGATGATGTCATAGACGCTCACTCCACCTTCGCAAGAATGTCTTTCCACCCGACAAAGAGGTGCTTCTCGCCGTCGATCTCAATCTCTTCGGCCGAATAGCCTCCGTAGATGACATGGTCCCCGGCGGCGACGGGGAGAGGGCGTCCGTCTTCAAAGGTACCGACAGCAACGACTGTCCCTTCTTTCCGCTTCTCCCGTGCAGAGTCAGGGAGATATATCCCGGTTATCGTCTTTTCCTCGGACCTCTCCTGTTTCATGAGAACTCTCTCACCGATAGGCTGAATTTTTGTCATTCTATCACTTCAGGGATCCGTGTTGAAGGATCGATTAATACTGTGGTTTGCAGTTCTATATATATGTGTCGCATTTACGTTGAAATGATATCAATTTACTATATATGATATCGGTTCAAACGGGATGGTACATGTTCTTCAGGGTGTTACCATGATCGACCAGCGCATCTCCCTCAGGGCCGTCGAAAGGCCGCAGGTACCGGGGACAGAAGAGAAATTTTCGTGGTTCTGCGAGAGTCTCGGCCTCACCCACGGGCGCGACCTCGACACGACGGCAGAGAGGGTCGTCCTCCAGATCCTGGAGGAGGTCGCGGAGGAACCCGGCGTCTCGTCGGCGAGGATCGCGGAGAAACTTGCGGTCACGCCGGCGCGGGTGAACCACCACGTGCGAAACCTCGTCGCCACCGGCCTCCTGTACCGCAGAAAAAAACTCATTTACCTGCGGGGCGGGAGTCTTGCGGCCGCGGTCGTGGAGATGAAGAAGGATGCCGACCGGATCTTCGACGAACTCGTTGCGGTTGCGGAGGTCCTCGACAGGGAAATAGTTCGACACTGATAGAGGGTCATGAGAAGGTTTCGACCGACGCCGAGACCCGCACCATTTCGTCCTCCCCGGCGACGCCGGTGAGCGTGAACCTGGTCTCTCCCTCCGTCCAGACGAGGATGTCGGACCCATTGTCCCGGTACAGTCGTCCGGAAAAATTCCCGGCAGGCACCTCTTCAGGCGTGCCGCGGGGAGGGGCAGGGTCAGGGAGGTCGGCGGGACGGGCAACGAGGGTGAGGGTGTCCCCGGCGATGTCCGTGAAGGTGAGCACCGCATACCTGCCGGGCAGGAGAGCCCCCTCGCGGAAGGCATAGCCCGGAGGGAGGTACGAGGGGACTGGCACCTCTTCGGGGATCTCGGCACGCTCGAAGAAGACCATCGGCGTGACAGCAACGGTCTGCGCCAGCGTCACGTCCGTCCCTGGCGGCGGGACGAAGGAGAAAGTGCCGGGCGGGACCTCAGGGTCGGCGACCATGTCCTTGAAGGTGAACCGCACCAGTTCCCGCCCGTCCCGGCCATAGAAGGTCGCACCGACAAGGACGCCGGTTTTTGCATCGGCCGACGCCCTGATCCGGTACACAGGGTCCCTGAAGCGGGTCGGAGCCTCGCCGAGGGACTCGTTCCCTGCGATCCCGACGACCCTGACGGTGCGGCCGTCTTCTGTTTCCATGCCCTCGTACGTGAGGTCCCCCTTTTCATAGGCACCTTCGAGCACTCTCCGTGCCTCGAAGACATTCCA
This sequence comes from Methanofollis ethanolicus, assembly GCF_001571385.1. NCBI lineage: Archaea > Methanobacteriati > Methanobacteriota > Methanomicrobia > Methanomicrobiales > Methanomicrobiaceae > Methanofollis > Methanofollis ethanolicus. The sequence continues at coordinate 1,340,249 of NZ_BCNW01000001.1, forward strand.
GATCAACCAGGTACGCTCGTCCAGGACGGTGCCCCTGTATTCTGATGGGACCACCGAGATCTCTCCCTCGACCGGGTCGGAGGTCCAGAAGCGACGACCGTCGTCGGTGAAAAGGGTGCCGTCGGGGAATGTGGCACGGAAACGTCCGTCCCCGGCGACGACCATGGCGATGGTGACGATGGCGCCCTCACTCTCGACCGTGACGTTTGCAGACCAGTTCTCCGGGACGACCGGGGGCGCGGCATCCCCGACGCATCCTGCGGCAAGGACTGTCGGCAGGAGGAGGAGAAACAGATACTCAGGCCGCATGGCCGTCACCTCCCGGGAAGGCGTATGCCGTCGCCTTCAGGAGGTCGTCGCGGAGGAAGGCGGTGAGGAAGGGGCGGACGTCGCCCGGTCTCAGGAACGTGACCGGACAGACAGTCGTCTCCGCAGGAAAGGCGACAGAATCAAAGGCTCGAAAAGACCCATTCTCCAGCAGGGCGACCTCGCGGTCATAGGTCTTCTCTTTCCGCGCCGGTCCGGCCCGGATCAGGAGTGAGTCATCGACAGCGTTGAGTTTGTCCAGGGCGCTGAGGAGAAGGAGAGGATGGAGACCGGGGCCTGCGGGAGCGGCAGGAGAGAGAGACGTCTCCATGCCGGGGTTCTGTTGCCATGCGACCGCATAACTCATCGGCGTCCCTTCCCTGTCGCGCCCCTGGAACCTGAGGGTGACCGTCTCGGGAACGCCACGGTCCGTCCTGATCTCCAGGCCGGAGAGGACGGTCGTCTCGTTCACGCAGTCGAGGCGGCCCATCGCCTCCTCCCAGAGGGAGGAGAGGGAGACGCCGGGCGATGCAGCCTCCTCCGAGGGCCCGATCCCCGATGCAATGGCAAAGAGAAGGAGGAGAGCGCCATAGACCAGCACGACGACCACGGCAACCGCGAATGCCGCGGGCCTCATCATACAGGCACCCACTCCCCGCTCTCGCCCGGATCTCCGGGTTGGTATCTGCTGACAGTCGCCGTCACCGTTACTGGCCCGGCCCCTGCCGGCACGGTCTCGTCGACTCCGGTCAGGTAATAGTCTTCGGGTATGCCATGGTAGAGGCCACCGCCGGTGGAGAGTCTGAGGTCGAAGGAGACCTGCGCCGGCGCCGCAAGGCCGTCGACCGCCACCACCGTCAGGTAACCGCTGTCGACCTCCCCAACGACCGGCGAGAGGTGTTCCCGCAGCGGGCGGTGCGTCCCGTTGATCTCCGTCTCGAAACGGTAAAACCCGGCGTCGATGTCTGTGAGGTTCTCCTCGTTCGTGGTGAAGGCGAGCATGTCGCCGCGGTCTGTCCCGGTGATCGCCGTCGTCCAGGCGCCGAAGGTCTGGTTTTCAAGAGAGGACGCGGGGTAGAGGAGTTCCTCGTCGGTCACTGGCAGGGGGACGAGGACTGTCGTGGCCACGGTGCCGGTGTGGCCTGCAAGCCCGGTGATGGCGACGGTGTAGGCGAGAGAACCGGGGTGCACCTCGGGCCATGCGGCGAGGAGGAGGACGCCTGAGTATGCGGCGACGCAGAGAACGACACCGACGAAAAGGGAGACAGCGATCAGACGCACCGGTTGTCCCTGCCTGTATGCGAGCACGGCAAGGACCGCCGCCGCACCGCTCCCGCAGAGGAGGGAGAATTGTGCGGCGGCAGGGAGAGCGCCCGCGAAAAAGAGGAGGTAGCCGAGAGCGGCGAGGGCGAGGACGGCACCGGGGGCCCATGCAGGGACCGTCCGCTCCACTCAGCGCCTCCTACCGGGGCAATAGACGGTCAAAACCTTCTCAATTGCCGATCTGCCACGCATACGCGAGACATCGGCATGGGATTATAAAAGTCTTCTGTGCAGATCGTCTATCTGTCGACACGCGGGACTCTTTTCACGGCGGATCGAACCTCAGGAAGCGGACACAGGCATAGGAAGAGATAAGACGAAGAGGTGAGGTGACGACGTTCATCCATACACAGGTCGATGTATCCCCCCGCCCTGGAGAGAAGGCAAAAGGATCGCAACAGTTATATCTGGCGGCACCGAACATTCCGATCGTCTCCGGGCAGACGGGAGGCCGGGTTGCGTGCAGAACGAACATGCCCGGCCTCCCGGGGGACACTCACCAGCAAGACGTCCCCGACGACAGGCACTCTTCTTGGATAATGACTTTGTAGAATCGCACAGGAACCCCCGGTTCAAGCATACCCCATGAAAAATTGTTCCAGGGCATTTTCTGATCGACGTGCCTTCCCCCACGCTCGCGCCGGGGTCTCCCTCGAAAATCATAGATTTTCTCAAGCTCCTTGCAGTCGCATCCCCCGGACAGCGAAGGTCTTCGACCTTATCGAGCTCCCTCCGGTCGCCCCCCAGAATTGCGATAGGGTCCGGAAGGCAAAATCTATGAGCATGAAGGGAGAGTTGCCATCCCCGGTTCTATCCTGATGCAGGGTGCGAACGAAGTGAGCATGATAAAGCCAGAGGCTTTCGAGGGTTCGGGGGATGCGAGCGAAGCGAGCTTGAGAACACAGAGAATCAAAGATTCTCTGAGCAGGCAAATGTTTCATTTGCCATGAACGGAAAATCGAAGATTTTCTTGTTCTGGCAAATCTCTGATGTGCCGTTGACCGCAGGTCTTCGAGCGGCCAGCCCCCCGCAGAGATGGCTATCCAGAGAATTTCGACAGAGCCATTATAATAGAAATCTGTCACGATCATCCCCAGAGATGCCATACCTGATAGGCATGCGCTGTTGTATTGTTCACGTACAACTGGCATTCACCCCCCTGCTTTCGTCTTCGGCGTGACTGTCGTGTACACCCTGACCCAGTCGTCGTAGCGGTCATAGCCGACGTACACTGTCTCCCCCGTCTCTTTCCCGAACTCCCAGAAGTACGGCCCGATCGGTTGCTCAGAGTTCATCTCCACCCAGCGGGCGGTCCAGTTCCCGTCGCGGTACCCCGCACTGCGGAGGGCGTCCTCTGCATCGGCAAGGGACGGGCGCCGCCATGCCGTCAGGTCGTCGGCACCCAGCGTCCAGGACCCGATCTTCGGACCCCCGTCGTCCCGGAGATACACCCGCGCGATCGCAACGGCACCGCCGTCCCGGGTGAGCGGGACAAGGTAATAGCGCGGGGCGCCGTCGGTCAGGGACCGGACGGTCGCCACGTCCCCCGCGACGGCACCTGAAAGGTCGGGGGCCCGGTCTGGAGGGACGGGTGGGTCCGGCGGTGTGAGAGCCGCATCGACGACCGCGGGAATCTCTTCGGAGGGGAGGGTCTCGAAGGAAACGTCAAGTCCCTCTCCGGCCTGAGGGTATGGGAGGAGAAACAGCGTCGCTCCCCCAACCGTGCACAGCACAGCGATGAACACGGTCGCAAGGGCATAAAAAACTTTTTTTTCGGTCATGGCCCCACCTCAAAAAATAATCAGAGGGTATTAACTCCCTCCCCCCCGTGTTGGCTGGGTTAACTCATCATAGACCTGAATCCCGGTCCGGTTGTAGCCGACATAGACGGTCTTTCCGGTCGTTGTTTCGAACTCCCAGAACGGATGACACTCCGACCAGCTCTGAACGCATGGTTTCCAGACCACGCGTGGGTGTTCGGGGATGACACCCTGATACTCTTTTTCATCCAGGGCTTTCAGGGCCTCCTCCCGGGTCGGAAGGAACCGGAATGAACCGGAATAATCAGAAGGCAGCCCGACGCATCCGCCGAAATCGGCGATGGTGCCGTTGTTCTTAATGAAGACGGAAGCGATCACCCTGGTCGTACCGTCTTTTTCAAAAGGTATCAGGTAGTAATCGCGCCACCCATTCAGTGAATGAACGTAGATCATCTCTCCGGCCTTGCAGCCTTCAAGTTCTTCCTGGAAACAACCCCACCTTTTCATCTGGTCCCATGCAAATCCAGAGATGTCCGTGTCTTCTGTGAGAGGGATGTCGTCCTCAGAATCGTCCATCAAACGCCAGTTCTCTGTTTCACCGGCATAATTCGGAGTCGATCTCTCCCAGTATCCCTGTACTGTGATATATCGGTCATACCACCGGCTCTGTTCAGAACCGGTGAAAGATACGGGTGTGAAATTGTTCATCCAGTCGTCGACAGTGAGATATCCATTGATAGGCTGAAGCAGCCAACTATCCGGGTCATGAACCCATAACCCGTTGACCGAGTAGACATGTCCCCCATATTCAAAATAATTGACACCCTTCACCAGCATCCAGTGATTACCGTTTTCTGTTAAAGAAGCAGACGGAATACCACGGTTGACAATGTCAATCGCCTGCCCTATTATGGCAGCATCTGCATGATCCCATGAATGCTCGTCGACTACAAGGTTACTCACATAGTGTTGTACACAATTTGCCAGTCCCACTGGATCAGTGTACCACACAGACCCCTCAAGATTGTGACTTCGGATATACTGATATAACGTATCCTGACTGATCAAATCTCCGTGATAGTCAATCCACATCTGAGCCGATGCAGGACCACAATACCACTCTGTTTCCTGTCCATGGTAGGGAACTGCAAGGTTTACGGCAGTGTCCGCTGCCAGGACCGGATAGACCAGGAAACTTCCAGCAAGAAGAGCAAAACAGAGTATGCATGATTCTTTCTTCCATGATTGTTTCATGAACCATACCTCCCAAACACCCCGAACGATCGTTTGCAACGGCTGCCCCCGGCACACCCGATCATCTCCAGGGATCTGCAAAGGTCACTCGGCCCGCACGTTCAGGGGCAGACACGACCCGCGCAGATTTCGGATGCCATCCGGGCATCCTCACCGATGGTTCGGTCTTTGAATGCCATGAAATCGGGGAAAGTGTTCGATCCCGATCGAACGGATTCGAAAAATATATATTAGAACTATGAAATGTCCTGATCGATCCTACGGCGCTTTCGCCACCGGAGATATGCATACCCCACGAGGACGCTGCCGATCAGCGTCAGTGCGAGCCCGAGGATCAGCAGATCCCACGGCGGGGCCTCCTGTACCTGAGCGCCTCCGCCCCCCAACATGGGGATTCCGGGGGTTTCATCGGACAACAACACAACCAGAAACTTCGCCAGGGCAGCGATTCCCCCGACGAATGTCACCAGTGCGGTGGCGAGGAGTATCCTGATCCTGACGCCGTCGTGTGGATACAGGAGAGCATGCCCCTCCGGGGTGAGGGCGTAGTATACCCAGGCATGCCCGTCATCCTCGGCGGCGACAAAACCGGCGTCGACGAGAACACGGAGGTGATGGTGGACCGTGGACTTTGCCAGGTCAAGGTCGGCGGCCAGTTCGGCGATCGTCATCCTGCGTACATTCAGGTCTTTCAGCATCCTGAGCCTGGACTCAGATGCGAGAGCCGTGAATGCGTCCTTCGTCAGGACGACGTCAACCGGGTCCATCAAGCAATTGATGAGATCGGTGTAATATATCTATTCCGTTATCTTCCGGCAGTCTTCCTGCATATTTTTGCTGGACTGTTCTGGTGATGGTGCATTCTAAACCAATATGCGCGATTTATGACCGATTCATATACGCGTCGGAAAAAAGAGAGGGGCTCGATCCTCAGATCAACCGCACGATCCCCCGCCGCGGCTGCATCGCCTCGCCGAAGCGGACCATCTTGTCGAGGTTCTCCTGCACCTCGTCGCGGTCAAAACCCTGCTGGACCAGAATCTCGACGACCTCCTCGGTCTTTGCGGTGCCGTCATCGCCGCCGAGCGCCTTTATCGTCTCCCTGATGGTGCGAATGATGTCCCTCTTCTTCTTTGTGATCCCGGTCGTCCACTTGTCGATGTCCAGGGTGCCGGTCTCGGCATCGTAGGCGACCTGCCGCAGGCAGGCGTCCACGATCATGATCACACGCTCCGCGTCCTCGGGCTCGACCGTCCGCGAGAGCCGCATCCTGGCGCTCGCCTCGCCGAGGCGGATCAGCGCTTCGAGTTGCCGGGCCGTCACCGGCACCGGCTTGTTCTCGTCGGCGAGGTCGCGGAGCCGGAGATAATACGTGATGAGCATCTCCTTTGCGCCGTCGGTGATGAGGGGCGTCACATGTCTCTTCGCGTACGCGATATATTTCCGCAGGAGTTCGGGCGCGATCGGCGGCTCCACCACCGTGCTCTCGCTCGCCAGGAGGTCGATATGCGCCGGGGTGAGGGGGCCCTCCTGCTTCTGCATGATCAGTTCCCCGACCCGGTGGGCCGAGATGATGTGCCGGGCGATCGCCGTGTCCCGCGTATGATCGGGCTTGTCTGTCAGGACGAAGATGAGGTCGAAACGGGAGAGGAGGGAGGGCGGCATGTTGATCTGCTCGGCGATCGGGACGAAGGCGTCGAACCGCCCGAGTTTCGGGTTTGCCGCGCCGAGGAGGGCGCAGCGGGAGCGGAGGGTCGCCGTGATCCCGGCTTTTGCGACCGAAATACTCTGCTGCTCCATCGCCTCGTGGAGGGCCGACCGGTCCTCCTTCTGCATCTTGTCCATCTCGTCCACCGCGGCGAGCCCCATATCCGCGAGGACAAGGGCCCCGGCCTCCAGGGTCCAGCTCCCGTCGCCGAAGTCGTCCTTCACCGCGGTCGCCGTGAGACCTGCCGAGGTCGAGGACTTGCCCGAGGTGTACACGCCCCTGGGAGAGATCTGCACGACGTACCTGAGGATCTGGGACTTCGCGATTCCCGGATCTCCGACAAGGAGGACATGGATGTCGCCGCGGAGACGGGAGCCGTCAGGGAGGTCCTTCGCCACCCCGCCGAAGAGCTGGAGAGCGATCGCCTCCTTCACCTCGGTGTTCCCGTAGATCGAGGGTGCGATCGAGCCGGTGATCTTCCCGTACAGTCCCGTGTCCCGGGAGAGTTCGTGGATCTCGGCCTCGTCCTCATCGGAGATGTTCACCTCTTCAAATTCCCTCTCCGGCGCCTCGATCGAGGAGCACTCCAGGGAGATGTCGAAGAGGGTGGACTTTGTCCCGTAGTTCACCCTCTGCCTGGAGCGGGGGATGCCGTTGAGGACCACCCTGTCACCGGGTGCGATCGCCCCGGTGAGGTCGTCGGTCACCTCGACGTCGAGAGTCTGGGGCCGGGCGCCGCCCCTCAGGCCCTCGGGCGACTCCTGGATCCGCACCTTTTGCGAGTCCACGTACCGGGACTTTGCCTGGAGGAGTTTCAGTTTGCGCCGGTTGCACTCCGGGTTCGGACACTCCTCGGGCTCCTCGAAGTTCCCGTAGCCCTGCCGCACCGTCGTCGTTGAGCCGCAGCCCGGACACTGAAAGACAGCCTCGACGATCCTCGGCCGCACCTCGGTCGTCTTCCTGATGATCCCCTTCAGCGAGACAAAGCGATTGATGTGGTAGGCCCTGATGTCCCTGATGCCGGTGACACGCTCGATATGGTGGAAGCGGACATTGACCTTCCCGGCCTTCTCCTCGCCTATGGCGGTGAGCTGGCGGAGGGCGTCCCTGATGTCGCCTGTCGCTTTGCCGGGGCGTTCGATCACCTCGTCCGCGAGGCGCAGGCCGGACCTGCCCGAGGCCTGCAGGGTCCGGTAGTCGATGTACAGGGAACGCTTGAAGGGGAACTCCCTCTCGATCTCGGCGAGTTCGCGCCGGCAGTACCGGGAGAGGAAGTTTACCCATTCCCCGACCACGTCGGTGACGCCGTCTTCCATCGTCAGTACTCCCGTGCGAAGAGTTTGATGATGCCCGGCCGGAGTTCGACCACCTCGCCCTCGTTCTTGAGCATCTTGATAGTCGCCTCGACCTTGTCCTTTGCAAAGCCCTGCCTGGTCATCTCCTCGATCACCTGCTCGACGTTTGCGGAACCGTCGTCGCCGCCGACGTCCTTGATGACCTCCTTCACCGTTCTGATGATGTCCCGCTGCCTCTTCGAGATCCCGGTCGTCCACTTGTCGATGTCGAAGGTACCCGACTCGGCGTCATAGGCCACCTGACGGAGACAGGTGTCCACGATCTTGATCACTCTCTGGGCGTCCTCGATATCCACGGTCGGCGAGAGCCTGATCCTGGCGCTCGCCTCGCCGAGGCGGACCAGTGCCTCAAGTTGCCGCGCCGTCACCGGCACAGGCTTGTTGTTGTCGGCGAGTTTACGGAGCTGGAGATAGTAGTCCCGCAGCGCCTCTCGCGCCTCCGGGACGATCGTGGGGAAGCAGGTCCGCTTCGCGTACGCGATGTACTTGCGGAAGAGGAGGGGCTCGATGTCGGGCGTCACCGGCTTGAGCTGCTGCTGGATATAGGCGTCGTCCACCCCTTCGACCGGCATCCGCCTCTTTTTCTCGATCAGTTCGCCGACCGCGTGGGACTTGAGGATGTGCTCCGCGATCGCAAGGTCGCGGGCTGCGTCCGGCTTGTCTGTCATGATGAAGATGAGGTCGAAACGGGAGAGGAGGGAGGGAGGCATGTTGATCTGCTCGGAGATGGGAGCGTACTCGTCGAAGCGGCCCATCTTCGGGTTTGCGGCACCGAGGAGGGCGCATCTGGAGCGGAGGGTCGCCGTGATGCCGGCTTTCGCAATAGACACCGTGTTCCCGCACCAGACCGGCTTCCCATGCCGCCGAACATAGATGACGTGGTCAGGCACCTCCACGCAGTAAATCATGCCGGCATAATGGCCCTTCGTGATATGCCTGAGGCCATTGGTGTTGATGCTCGGCCTGTTCTGCCCCTCCCTGATGAAGGAGACCTGATAGATGTCATGGGACAGGATCGCACGCCGACCCTCGGGAACGCGCACCTCATCCCCCTGTCTGTGGACCACGGTGGCGTTGCCCGAGATCCCTGCCTTGAGGAGGAGCTCGGTCATATCGTCTGCCAGCTGCCGCGAGGAGGTGACATACGCGGTCTGGCCTGTCCCCTTCCTGACCCAGCCGTCGCCGAGGACGAGGGCGTCGAGGAGGATTCGGATCTGTTCGGGGCACACCTCCTTCGCGTACTGCGGGACATATTTTTCATGGCACTTCCCGAACACTGCCAGATGGGTCGCCAGCTGCTTCGAGGAGATGGCGATGTTCTGGCCGTTATAACTCCACCTGAATCCCAGACGGTTAGTACACGCCGTCATCTTCGCAGCACGTACTCCGTCTCTCTGGGATATGTGGACGCGATACGGGACGCCGTTTGTGTACTGGACAGAGCCCTCGGAGAGATAATAACCGAGGAACTCCAGCCAGTCGTTCATCTTCAGGGCGATGGCGCCCGACTCCTCTCCGCCATGGTTCTGGTTCTTGTAAATGGTCACCGACGGCAGTTCATAGGTCTCGACATATCTCCCCTCCCAGATGGCGTCCTTCTTGAAGCGCATCCTCCTCTGGACAGGCAGGGACTCCATCCGCCTGAGGCCGAAGCCCTCCCACTCGTTGGCACGCCTGTTCAGGTCCACGTACATGTTGTGGTTGGGTGTGACCGCGAGGTCGACCTGCCTGGAGGCGATGAAGTACATGTCGTCGTCGTATTCGGCAGCCACATAGGCCGTCGGCACGGCGTACGCCAACCTGCCGTCCGGCGTGAGCGTCGCCACACGCTCGCCCTCTTCAACGTCCCTGAAGAGCCGCCAGCCGTGCTCGGTGAGGATCTCGGTCTGGTCATCATAGCACTGCTGCTCCATCGCCTCGTGGAGGGCCGATCTGTCCTCCTTGTCCATCTTGTCCAGTTCGTCGACCGCGGCCATACCCATATCCGCGAGCACGAGGGCGCCCGCCTCCAGGGTCCAGCGGCCGTCGCCGAACTCGTCTTTCACCGCGGTCGCGGTCAGGCCCGCCGAGGTCGAGGACTTGCCCGAGGTGTAGATGCCGCGGGGAGAGAGTTGCACGATATACCTGAGGAGCTGGGACTTTGCGATACCCGGGTCGCCGACCAGAAGGATGTGGATGTCGCCGCGGAGACGGGAACTGTCAGGCATCTCCTTCGGGATCCCGCCGAAGAGCTGGAGGGCGACTGCCTCCTTTACGTCCGTGTTTCCGTAGATCGTCGGGGCGATGGACCGGGCGATCTTCGAGTAGATCTTCGGGTCATTTGAGAGTTCCTGGATCTCGGCCTCGTCCTCCTCGGAGATATTCACTTCCTCGAACTCCTTCTCGGCCACCTCGATCGCGTTGCACTCCAGGTAGATGTCGAAGAGAGTGGACTTCGTGCCCGCGTTGATCCGCTGGAAAGACCTGAGGATGCCGGTGATCACCACCCTGTCGCCGGGCGCGGAACTGCCTGTCAGGTCGTCGGTCACGTCCACGTCGATGGTCTGCGGCTGCTCGCCGCCCCGCAGGCCCTCGGGCGACTCCTGGATCCGCAGTTTCTGGGCGTCCAGAAACTCGGACTTCTCGGGCACAAGTTCGAGGGGAGTCTTCTTCTGGCAGGTGGCGCAGACCCGGAAGGGGTCCTGGAACCGGCCGTAGGTCTGGGAGTACGGCGGGGTGAGTTGCCCGCACTCCAGGCATTTGAAGACCGCCGCGACGATCCTCGGCCTGACCTCGGTCGTCTTCCTGAGGATCCCTTCCACGGCGACGAAGGTGTTGATCTGGTTTGCCCTGATGTCCCGGATCTTCGTCTTCCTGGTGAGGTTCATGAACCTGACGTGGACGAGGCGCCTGTCCTTCTCCTCGATGATGCCGAGGCGGACGAGGGCGTCCTTGACGTCGTTCATCACCTTTTCGGGTCGTTCGATGAGTTCGTCGGCGAGAGCGAGACCGCGCTTCCCGAATGCTTCGAGGTTCCTGTAATCGATGTAGAATGAGCGCTTGTGCGGGAATTCCTTCGAGAGTTCGACCCGCTCTTTCCGGTTGTACTGCCGCTTGAGGAATGTCTCCCAGTCGCTGACGACATCGGTCACTTCAGTGTTCTGGCGGGGTGACATTGATACCATATATGAGGGGGCTCCTCCATCAAGGTGGTTGTCCGGGGGGTGAAAATATTTTATTCGTTTTTCCGGGCGGCAAGGACAAAGAGGGCAATCAGTGCCTCCATCTGGATGGCGGCGTCCGCTCCTTCCGAAATCCTGAAGTCGGCCTCGCCGAGGTGGTCGATGAAGGCGACCTTGAGGCCGGTTTCCATATCAGAACGGACGACTTCCCTGAAGCACTGGTTGATCAGTTCGTTCGGGGCGATCCCCCGGTCGCGCATCAGGCGGCGGAGCGCTCCTTCGGCCGCGGGGAAGTCGCCCTGCATCGAGAGGTCGAGGAGGTTCCTGATCTCGTCGGGCCGCGCCGTCGAGGTCGTCTCATACACCATACCCGCGTCGATCTCCCGCGAGATGATCGCCGCACCCTGCAGGGCGTTGAGCGCTTTTCTCATATCGCCCTCGGCGATATAGACGATCGCCTGCACGGCGTCGTCGGTGAGGGTCACGCCCTCGGTCACGGCGACACGCCGCACCTGCTCCGCGACCGCCGCGTCGTCGAGGGGCCTGAAGCGGTAGATGGCGCACCGGCTCTGGATGGGGTCGATGATCTTCGAGGAATAATTACAGGAGAGAATGAACCGGCAGTTCTGGGCATAGTTCTCCATGGTCCGGCGGAGTGCGGCCTGGGCATCGGTCGTGAGGGCATCGGCTTCGTCCAGAAAGAGGATCTTGAAACTTGCGCCGCCGAGCGGGGATGTCCGGGCGAAACCCTTGATCTGGTTCCTGACCACGTCTATCCCGCGCTCGTCGGAGGCATTCATCTCCCTGAAATTTATCTGCCAGGTATCGCCGAAGAACTCCTTTGCAAGCGCGACTGCTGCGGTGGTCTTGCCGACGCCGGCAGGACCTGTGAAGAGGAGATGGGGGAGAGTGCCGCTCTTCACGTATGACCGGAGACGCTCGACGATCTCCGGGTGTCCGACCATGTCCGCAAGTTTTTGCGGCCGGTATTTCTCGATCCAGATGGTGTTGTTGCCCTCCATCACAGAGTGGTTGTTTCTCCAGACATGAATATGCTGTCATCCTGATCTTTATGTGGGCAGGGAGTACACGCTACGGTATGGATGCGTCGAATGGTCGGGCTGTCTCTCTCCCCGCGGCAGTCAGACTGTTTGCCGGGGAGATGGCGCGGACGACCGTTTTTGACGGCGAGACCTTCCTTTCACCGACAGGTGCGCGGGGGCGGCGGGTCTTCTTCACAGGCGCCCTGACGGCGGTCAGGGCCGCGGGTGGCCGGGTCACCGCCCGCGTCGCCGACCCGACGGGCACGGTCACTGTCGCCGCGAAGTGGCGCGGCGATGCTGCCGATGCCCTCCGTTCGATCGAGCCGCCGGCATTTGTCGCGGTGAGCGGGGCCCTCGCCGTCTCGGGAGGGGAGGTCACGCTGGTACCCGAGGCGGTGGTGCGGGTGGAAAAGCCGGTGCGGGACCTCTGGGTGCTCCGGACGGCAGACCTCACTCTCGGCCGGATCGAGGCGCGTGCCGCCGCCGACGGCGCTGGCGGGGAGGTCACTGCGATGGCCCGGATGGTCAGGACGGCGCTTTCGAGCGTGCCGGAGGGTCAGGCAGGCGGCGCCCCCCAGGATGCGCGGGCCCTGCTCCTCTCCCTTCTCGAAGAGTGTCCGGGCCGGCGGGGCAGCGAAGAGGACCTCTTTGCCCGGGCCGGGGAGAGGGGCATAGGCCGGGCTGCGGCCGAAGCGGCCCTCTATGCCCTGCTGGAGGAGGGGGAGTGTTATACCCCCTCGACCGGGCAGGTGAGGCTGATCTGATGCACCCGGAATTCCTCCCGGACGTCCCGGCCCTCCTGATGGAGAACACGATGCGCGTGCTCGTCGTCGCAGACCTCCACTTCGGGATCGAGTCCGGCCTTGCCCGCGCCGGCGTGCATGTGCAGAGCAGGAGCAGAGAGAGAGCGACGCGGGTCCTTGCCGCCGTCAGGGAGACAGAGTCCGACCTGCTCCTCCTCCTCGGCGACGTGAAGCACACGGTGCCCGTGACGAGCAGGCAGGAGTACGACGAACTCCCGACGATCCTCGACTCCTTCAGGGATCTGACCGAGGTGAAGGTGCTGCCCGGCAACCATGACGGCGGGATCGCACGTTTTCTGAAGGACGGCGAACTCCTCCCTGCGGCGGGCGCCAGGATCGACGGGGCCGGCTATCTCCATGGCCATACAAACCCTGCTCCCGACCTCGCCGGCGGCCTCCTCGTGATCGGCCACCTTCACCCGGTTGTCTCCCTCTCCGACGAGGTGGGGTGCTCCTTGCGGGCAGAACCCGCCTACCTGTACTCGCCCCTCACCGGCGAGGGATGGGGGGACGGGACGAGAGTCCTTGCCGTGCCCGCGGCCTGCGAGTTTTCCGGCGGCGTGGACGTGCTCGAACTGAAAGAGAGCGGCCTCGGGCCGCTCGTGCGGTGTATCGACGACGACGATGCCGAGGTGTGGCTGCGTGACGGGACCTACATCGGAACCCTTGCAGAGATCAGGGAACAGCGCGGCGCTTGACCTCCTCGACCCGCGGGTGCGGGCGCTCATTGACGAGCGGGGCTTTGCCGAACTCTCCGAGGCGCAGGAACGGGCGATCCCCCACCTCCTCGCCGGCGACAACCTGGTCCTGATCGCCCCGACAGGCACGGGCAAGACGGAGAGCGCCATGTTCCCGGTCTTCAACGCCCTGCTCACAGAGGATGGACCCGGCATCAGGGCGCTGTACATCACGCCCCTGCGCGCCCTCAACCGCGACATTCTGGAGCGCCTCCAGTGGTGGTGCGGGAGGCTCGGCCTCACCGTCGGGGTGCGGCACGGCGACACCCCCCAGACGGTCCGCCGCAAGCAGGCCCTCTCGCCGCCAGACCTCCTGATCACGACCCCCGAGACCGTGCAGGCTCTCTTCATGGGTAAGAGGCTGCGGCAGCACCTCGCGCATGTCGGTCACGTGATCGTCGACGAGGTCCACGAACTCGCCGGGAGCAAGCGCGGCGCTCAACTCGCCGTCGCCCTCGAAAGGATACAGGAGTACGCGGGTGAGTTCCAGAGGATCGGCCTCTCGGCGACGGTCGGCAACCCCGACGATATCGGCCGGTACCTCTGCGGCGCACGCCCCTTCACCCTTGTCGAGGTGCCGGTCGCGAAGCAACTCGACCTCTCGGTCCGCTTCTGCGGCGGCGAGTTCTCGAAGCAGACGGCCTGTGTCGGGGAGATGATCGACGCCGAACCCTCCTCCCTCGTCTTCGTGAACACCCGCGTCACCGCGGAGGCCCTCGGCCACGCTCTCATGGAGAGGGGCGATGTCGAGGTCCACCACGGTTCTCTCTCGAAGGAGGTGCGTGTCGATGCCGAGGACAGGTTCCGGGCCGGCGCGGTGCGGAGCCTCATCTGCACCTCCTCGATGGAACTCGGCATCGATATCGGACATATCGGGCATGTGGTCCAGTTCGGGAGCCCCCGCGAGGTGGCCCGCCTGGTCCAGAGGGTCGGGAGGGCCGGTCACCAGTTGTACGCGGTCTCGCGGGGGACGGTGCTTGCGACAGGTTTCGACGACCTCCTCGAATCTCTCGTGATCATGCGGCGGGCGCGGGCCGGCGAGATCGAGGTGATCGCTCCCTACCTGAATGCCGCGGACGTCTGCGCCAATGCCGTCGCCGCCCTTGCGGTGGAGTACGGCGAGATCGCGGTGGAGAAGGTCCACACCATCCTCGAACGCTCGGGGTGCTTCGCGGACGCCGGCACCCTCCTCGACGCCGTCTGCACGCAGCTTGAAGAGCACAGGCTGATCAGGCTGGACGGGGAGGGTCAGGCCCGCCATATCGTCACCACCTCCCGCGCCCGCCGGTACCTCTCCGCGAACCTCTCGATGATCCATGACGAGAGGAAGGTGCCTGTCTACGACCTGGTCGCCAGGCGGACGGTCGGCACCCTGGACGAGTCTTTTGTCGTCGGTTTCGTCCACACGGGTGCGGTCTTCATCACGCGGGGGAAACTCTGGCGGGTGCTCGACTTCGAGGACGGCCGCCTCACTGTGGAACCGGCGCGCGAGGCGAAGGGCGAACTCCCCTCCTGGGAGGGGGAGCAGATCCCCGTCCCCTTTGCCGTGGCCGACGAGGTCGGCCGCCTGCGCCGGACGCGCGACCTCGCCGCCTACACCGACGACGGGGATGCGCTCGCCTTCGCCGACGCCTATCTCAGGGAGATGGACAGGAACAGGACGCCGGTGCCGACTGACCGCCTGATCACCCTGGAGAACTCGGACGAGGGCGTGGTCTGCAACATCTGCGCCGGCCACCGGGCGAACGAGGCGATTGCACGCGTGCTCTCCGTCCTGATCTCGGCACGCTACGGGACGACGGTCGGGATCGAGAGCGGTGCCTACCGCGCGATGCTCCGCCTCCCGAAGACCGTCCGCGCCGCGGAGGTGCGGGAGTTCCTCCTCACCACCGACCCGACGCATGTCGGCGGCATCCTCCGCCTCGCCCTCCGCCACACATCCCTCTTCAAGTGGAAACTCGTGCAGGTCGCGAAGAAGTTCGGGGCGATCGACGCCGACGCCGACTACGAGAAGATCAGCCTCCACCGCCTGATCGAGACCTTCGAAGGGACGGTGGTGGCCGACGAGGCGTACACCGAACTCTTCCGCGCCACCATGGACGTGGAAGGGGCGCAGAAGGTCTTCGCCGCGGTGCAGGCCGGCGAGGTCGCCCTCCATATCGGTCCCCTCTCCAGCCTCGGCGCCGACGGCCTTTCCTCCTCCCGCGACATGGTCCCGCCGCCGACCGCCGATCAGGCGGTGATCTCGACCCTGAAACGCCGCCTTGCCGGGGACAAGGTCGTGCTCTTCTGCATGCACTGCAAGACGTGGACGAGTCGGACCCATGTCGAGAGGGTTCCCGACCGCCCGCAGTGCCCCCTCTGCTCGGCACGCCTGATCGCCGCCCTCAAACCCTGGGAAGAGGAGCAGATCGGCGTGATCAAGAAAGCGAAGAAGAGTGCCGAAGACCGGACCGTCGAGGCGCGTGTCCTGCGGAATGCCAATCTTGTCCTCAGTTACGGGAAGCCCGCGGTGATCGCCCTTGCTGCCCGGGGCGTCGGCCCGGAGACTGCCGCCCGGGTCCTTGGAAAAAGCAGGGACGAGGATGCGATGTACAGGGAGATCTTGAAGGCGGAGAGGAACTACGTCCTCACCCGCCGGTTCTGGTGAGAAGGGGCGGGAAGAAGCCTCGCACTCCCCAACAGATGTGCCCTTCTGATCGTGGAGTGAAGGAGTCCGTTGTCTTATCCATACTCTAGTCTGGAGAACGCCGGTCCACCGCCTTCCCCTCACTCTCCGCTGGGGGACTACTCGAAGACTTCGTCTTCTCGACTCCCTCCGGTCGTCACTCGAAAATCAAAGATTTTCTCGAACTCGCTGACGCTCGTTCCCTGCTCGGGATTGGTCCCGGGAAGAAAAGGCCGGAGTTCTGGAGGATTATGCCACCCCTGCCTCTATCGTAATGGCAGGGGGTACGGGGTGAGGGAGAGATAGCGGCCGTGAGGTCTTCGAGCGGCAGCCCCCCCAGCCCAGGCACTTCTGAACAGAATTTTTCTCCCTATCGCTTCAGGAAGTACTTTCCCGCGAGGGTTTCTACAGGGCCGTTAAACCGGAAATTTACACGTTGCACGCGCCGGCGAGCATAACAGAACGGGAAATCATCCCGCCTGCGCCACTCAAAAAAGGAGAATTTTTACAGGGCCTATAAAATCACATTATGCTTTCGAGCTTCTGCTCGAGGAAGTCGAGGCCACGCTTGATGTCCTCGAGGTTCTTCCCGCCGGTGAGGATGATCTTGCCTGAGGAGAAGAGGAGAGCCACAATCTTCGGGTCCTTGATCCGGTAGACGAGGCCGGGGAACTGCTCGGGTTCGTACTCGATGTTCTCCAGGTTAAGGGTGATCACGACCTTGTTGAGGTTGATGTACCGTCCGATGTCGTACGAGCAGACGATATTGGTGATCCCGACCCTCGGTTCGTCGTAGGTGTCGACCCCTGCCTCCTTGAGGGACTGGACGATAATATTGAGGCCGTCGTAAAGATCCTGCTTGTTCCGGATCCCGGTAAGGACGACCTTGCCCGAGGAGAAGATCAGGGAGGCGATCTTCGGTTTTTCGATCCGGTAGACTGCGCCGGGGAAGCGCTTCGTGTTCAACTCGCAGTTCGGAACCTTTTTCGAGACCTCCCCGAGATCGATGGAATCGGCTATGACACCGGATGCAACAATATTTTCGATCTTCAGTGACTCGTACCTTGAATCATCCATTAATATATGTGTGCATCCGCCGGCACTATAATACTAACGGGAAATATTTATGATACAAAGCACCCTCCCGGCATTGGAGAAGAATTTGGCGGTTTTTTCGGCTGACAGGAGTCCGTATCCATACCCTCATGTCCCTTCCTGCGAGGCCCCGCCTATCACCCCTCATCTTGCCTTTGTGAGGCGGCCGGGAGGCAGGGGCAAGGCATATCTTTATTTCAGTTGAGTGAGAACAGTTATTAGCGCGAGGGTAGCCAAGCCAGGTCAAAGGCGTTAGGTTCAGGGCCTAATTGCGCAGGCATTCGAGGGTTCGAATCCCTTCCCTCGCATTCGTTTTTATCGCCTTTCATGGTGTTTGATTGCCTTATCCTGTTCTGTCTTTTCAATTCAGTCGTCCATGTCCTGCCACAGGGGGTGGGTATAAATATAAAAGTCGTGATATATGCGCCTGCTCGGAGGGGGTTTTCGATGGATTTCGATCAGGGGCCGATCACGACGATCCATGATTTTGGGTATGAAAAGTCGAGAACCCTGAGGTTTCTCGAGGATCTCAAGGAGGAGAGGCCAATCAACCTGGTTTTGCCACTGGCCTACGGCGACCTCAGTCATGGCGCGTTGCCCGGCATCGTCGCCGAACTGAACAAGGCGACATTCCTGAACAATGTGCTGGTGGCGCTCTATGCCCGGTCAGAGGAGGAGTTCAGGTCGGCGACACACTTCTTCGACTTGCTGGAACTTCCTCACCGGGTTATGTGGTGCAACAGCCCGGGCATCGAAGCAATCATCGGTGACCTCGGGAAGGAAGGGATAGACCTCAGTCTTCAGGGCAAGGGGCGGGACACCTGGTTGGCCCTTGGCGCCGCATCGGTGGACGCCCATGCCGTCGTCATGCACGACGCCGACATCCTGAACTATTCCTGCGAGATCCCGATGAAACTCGCCTTCCCCCTGGTGGACCCTGACCTGGATTACTTCTTCAACAAGGGGTATTATGCCCGCCTGGGCGACGGCCGCGCCACCTTCTATGGGCGGGTGACGCGCCTCTTCCTCCACCCCCTGATCGATTCCCTCCAGGTAAAAACCGGTCATCAGTCCGATATCCTGCGGTACCTGCGTAGTTTCCGGTACCCTCTTGCCGGGGAGATCGCCCTCACCTCAGACCTGGCCCTGAACATCAGGATCCCCATGGACTGGGGGCTTGAGATCGGCACCCTCTACGAGGTGTACAGGTCGGTGGTGAAGAAACGGATCTGCCAGACCGACCTCGGCTATTATGACCACAAACACAAACTGATCGGCGCCAGCAGGACCGAGGGACTGCTGAAGATGGCCGGGGATATCCTGGTCACTCTCCTGCGGGCGATGACCGAAGTCGACGGCTACGAGATCTCGCCGGCTTTTCTCACCAGCCTCAGGGTGCTGTATAAGAGGACGGCGCAGGACCGCTTGCGGCAGTACCACACCGATGCGATCTGCAACCAGATCCGGTACAACCGGCACGAAGAGGAGCATTACATCGACCGTTTCGAGAGGGTCATCGTGGAGGCCGGGAACGAGTATCTGGTCTCACCTGCACATGCGCAGATCCCTGACTGGCTCAGGGCCAGTTCGGCCATACCGCGGCTCAGGCACAAGTTGATCAGGACGATCATCGAGGATGAGCATATCATCAGGGAGTAGGGGCCGGAGATGGAGAGCATCTGCGTCATATTCACCGACCTGGACGGGACACTCCTGGACCACGATACCTATTCCTTTGCCGCCGCGGCCCCGGCACTCCGCCTCCTCTCCCTGAAGAGGTGCCCTCTTGTCATCTGCACGAGCAAGACGAGGGCCGAGATCGAGGTCGTCAGGGATAAACTGGGTGTTGCGGACCCGTTCATCAGCGAGAACGGGGGAGCGGTCTTCATCCCCCGCGGCTACTTCACCGTGCCTGTCGGCCGCACCCGCGAGACCGGTGACTACCTGGCGATCGAACTCGGCGCGCCCTATGATAATCTGCGGGCGGCCATCAGGGACATTCGGTCGAAGACCGGGTGCAAAGTCGTCGGGTTCGGGGACATGTCCGTCGAGGAGGTCGCCCGGGATGCGGGACTGGACCATGCATCGGCACGTCTGGCCAGGATGCGGGAGTACGACGAACCCTTCGTCGTCCCCGATCCCGCCTGTGTCGATAGAGTTCTTGCGGAGATCGAGGCCCGGGGTTTCAGGCACACGCGAGGCGGCCGGTACTTCCACCTGACCGGGGACAGTGACAAGGGCAGGGCTGTCTCTCTCCTTGCCGCTCTCTTCAGGGAGGAGTATGGGACGGTGACGACTGTCGGCCTTGGCGACAGCAGAAATGATCTTCCCATGCTTGCGGCGATGGACATTCCCATTCTGGTGCAGAAATCCGACGGTTCATACGAAAAAACTGGTCCGGAGGTGGTGCATGCCAACGGCGTCGGCCCTGAGGGCTGGAACCGGGCGGTCGTAAAGATACTGAAAAAAATATAAAATCAATGCAATCCCTGATGGGATGCACCCCGGGGTATCGTGATGGATGTGAAACAGGTTCTGGTGACGTCGTTTCTTCTGGCAATTGTCGAGAGTGTCAGGTCGCAGGGGCCTGAAAAGACGATCGCCTGGATAGAAGCCATCGCCTCGGCGCTCGGTGAACGGGAGGGGGCAGGCCTTGAAGGGGACCCGATGGGCGGGGTGAACGTCCTCCATATCTGTCCGTTCTTCAGTGTTGTCCAGGAGTTCGTCGAGGAGTTCGGGGAAGAACCCGAGGAGTTCGGAATGCTCATCGAGATGCGGAGGAGCCTTGCAGTCTCCAACATCTTCTGTCTCTTTCACCACTGCCTGCGAGCGAAGCGTGCCGAGATGGCCGGCAAGAAGACCTCGCTCCACCTTGCAAGCGATGCCAATCCCGCTGGGGCGACCGTCTACAACGACGACGCCATCGTCAATGCAGGCCTCGAAAGAGCTGAAGTGGACGAGATGATGAAGAAGGTGGCCTGTATTTTCAAGTTCCAGTGATGGTGGCGTATGAATTTGCAGGAAGCCGGGAAGCTGTGCCAGTCGAGCATCGAGGTTATAAAGAAGAACCAGCATGCGAACGGTGGTTTTTATGCCAGCCCGCCTGGAACGCGCTATCCTTTCATCTACGTGCGGGACCACTCGATCGTCACGCTTGGGGCGTTGCGGGCCGGTCTTGTCGAGGAGAGCAGGAGGGCCCTGAGGTTCATTCTCTCGACCCAGAAGCCGACAGGCGAGTTCCCCCAGCGGTGCAATGTAGACGGCATGGACACCAGTTACAAGGAACTCCAGATCGACTGCAATGGTGTCGCCCTCTACACACTCGGCAAATATTCCGAACTCCACGGCTACGATATCGCCGAAGAGTTCTGGAAGAATGTGGTCGACGCTGTCACCTTCATCCTGCGGAACAAGAACGACGAGATCCACCTGGTCCACACGATCAACAGCATCCATGAGTACCCTGCCTACGAGCACGGGTTTGAGATCTATGCGAATTCGGCCTGCTGCGCCGGCATCCTCGAAGCGGTGAAGATGGGCCAGCACCTCGGGAAAGAGGTGGGGGACTGGGCGCGGCAGGCCGAGTTGATCAAGCAGAGCATCCTCCGGTGCCTGTACAGCGCGAGGAGGCGCACCTTTGTCAAGGCGATCCGGATCAAGGAGAAGGGGAGCAAGCCCCTTGGCTACGACCCCTTTGCCTCGGTGATCTTTGAGCCTGATGTGGCCGAGTACGCACCGGCCTATTTCGGGCTGCTGAAAAACCGTGACCTGCGGGTGATCAACACGGTCAGGAGGCTGGACGCCGCCCTCTGGGACCGCGAGCTGGGCGGCCTCAACCGTTACCCCGAGTCATGGGACCGCAACAACGGCGGTTACGGCCCCTGGCCGCACTTCACCTGCCAGCTGGCGCGCCACTTTATCCATATCGGCGACTATGACCGGGCCGAGGTGTACCTCGGCTGGGTCCTGGACATCGCCCACGAGTACATGTTTCCCGAGCACATCTCCACCATCGCACGCTTTGAAGAGTGGGTCGACCTCTTCCGTTCTTCAGGCATCCTGCGGGACGACAAGATGGTGATGATCGACGGGATCAAGGGCCACCCGAAGTGGTCGGAGGGTTTCGCCTATGTGGTCTACCCCCTCATCTGGCCCCATGCCGAGTATATCATGGCCTACAAGGATTACGAGGAATTTTTCCTGAAACGCGGGATGCAGTGGAGTTGAGGAACGCTTGCATCGGCTTTGAAGGACCGCTCAAGATCAGATCGATGTCTCTTCCTTGATATCACAGAGGGATGTGCGGATCCGCCGCCTTCCCCACACTCTCCGCCGGGGGACTACTCGAAGACCTTCGGTCCATGACAAATCTCTGATTTTCCGTTGACCGTGGATTTTCGAGCGATGCCCCCCGGAGAAGGACGGCGACCACCTGCCTTCCCCGAGGAGTGGACCGGGGGCAAGTCCCCGGACTATTCTGGTGACCGGGTATCTCCCGGCACAGGCACCAGAACGGGAATTCTCCCTGACCTTTCCATCCTCTCCTCCTGTACGTATTAGAGGGTGAAGGAGGTTCCTGTGTTCTCCGCCATACATTGTTGTCTTGATCGCAACAAATGGTATATCTGTACTCCGGGACAATATCTGAGCATGACGGAGGTTTCGGTGTGAAATCGCCCTATCAGAGTATTGCGAATATGATTGTCAGGCATCCTGCCATTGTCGCCGGTCTCTTCGTCGCGGTCCTGCTCCTTGCTTTCTACGGCACGGGCATCGTCTCGATGGAGACCGGGTCAGATACCTATCTGGACAAGACCACCCCCCGCGGGATGCTTTTCGACAAATATTCCGATGCGTTCATGTCGGACAAAATCATGCTCCTCTTCGAGGCCGACAATGTCCTCAATCCAGACGTGCTCGCCTATATGGACAGGGTCCAGACAGACATCGCTGGCGAGCGTTATGTCGACTCGACGACGAGCATCGTCGATGTGGTCAAACAGGTGAACGGCGGCGCCCTGCCGACGTCTGCCGCAGAGGTGCAGAGGGCTAAGGCCCTTGTCCCGCCCGAGATGTTGGAGCGCTATCTCCCCTCGAATATGATGACCATCGGGATCGTCACCCTCGAACCGGGTGTCTCTTCGGATGTCAGGGAAAGCGTGCTCAATTCCATCTCGTCGACCGTTTCAATCTCCAATCCCCCGCCGGGCGTCAAGGTGAAACTCAGCGGAGACCCGGCCTTTGCCAAGCAGATGAAAGAGGAGATGGGCGCCTCGATGGGCGTCCTCATCGGGGCCGCGATGCTCCTCATGGTCCTTGCCGTCGGCCTCCTCTTCTCCCATGTCAGGTACCGCCTCCTCCCGGTGGCGGTCGTGGCCACCGGCCTCATTCTCACCTTCGGGCTGATGGGGATCGCCGGGATCCACATCAACATGGCGACCATCGGTGCCTTTCCCGTGCTCATCGGGATCGGGATCGACTATGCGATCCAGTTCCACTCTCGCTTCGAGGAGGAGCGGCGCCGCGCCTCGATCGACGAGTCAGTGATCACGACGATCACGAAGACCGGCCCGTCCGTCCTCTATGCGATGCTCGCCACCTCCATGGGCTTTATCGCGATGGGGATCTCGCCTGTTCCCATGGTGCGGAGTTTTGGGATGGTCTGCGTCATCGGTGTGGTGATGTGCTATCTTGCCGCCCTCATCGCTGTCCCGACCTTTGGCGTTCTGGTGAAGTACAGGCCGAAGAAGGAGGATAGTGCCGCCAAAGGCGGGGCGACCGAGAGATACAACCAGTTCCTCGGCAACCTCGCCGTGAAGATCGCAAAGAATCCCATTCCTATCCTCCTCATTCTCGGTCTCGTCGCCGTCGTCGGCGTCGAGATGGACAACGAGATCAGGATCAGCACGGACGAACAGACTTTCGTCCCCTCGGACATGCCGGCTGTCGTGGACCTGAAAAAGATCACCCGAACCATGGGTTCGACCCAGACATTGCCGATCTATATCCGGGGTGATGGCGTCACCTCCCCCGAAAGCCTGCGATGGATGCAGGATTTCTCAGAGTATGAGGTGAAGGAAAATGCCAGGATCACCGGCGCCACAAGTATCGTCACCGAGATACTGCGGTACAATAATGACATGATGCCGCAGACCGATGCCGAGGCACGTGCCGTCCTCGACCGGATCCCCGAGGATACCAAGAGAAAATATCTTGCCGGGAACACGGAGGCGATTGTCCAGTTCTCCCTCACCAAGATGGAGATGGAACAGGCCAAGGACCTGATCACGACGATTCAGAGGGACATCACCTGGGATAAACCGCCTGTCGGAACTGTTGCCGAACCGACGGGCAGCCTGGAGTTGTTCTCATCCCTGATCGACGATATCGAAAAAGGGAAGACGCAGATGACAATCCTCGGCTTCGGGCTGATCCTGGCCTTCCTCTTCTTCGTATACCGGAAGATCGGGAAGGCCGTGTCGCCGCTGGTCCCGATCATCATGATCGTCGGCTGGAACGGGCTGATCATGTACGCTCTCGGGATCGACTACACTCCGCTGACGGCCTGCCTGGGCTCGATGACTATCGGCGTGGCCTCGGAGTACACCATCCTGATCATGGAGCGGTATTATGAGGAACGTGAGAAGGGGAGAGAGCTCTATGATGCGATCCAGCAGAGTGTCTCCCAGATAGGGACGGCGATCACCGTCTCCGGCATGACCACGGTCTTTGGCTTCTCGGCGCTCATCCTTTCGACCTTTAATATCATCCAGAACTTCGGCGTGGTCACCGTGATCACGGTGGGTTTCTCTCTCATCGGTGCGATCATCGTGATGCCTGCCGTGCTCTCCCTGATAGGGCGTTCGTCCCGTAATCCTGCATCTAAGGCCGCGAATGAGTAATCTCCCGTTTTCCTTTTTTCCTGAGCCGTATTTTTATCATTACGTCTTTTGATACCTGCTTACGTCGAGCAAATACTTATTAATTTATAATTTGGTAAAAAATGCATCAAACACAAAATCAAAATATTTAAATTTGGAGCACGTAAATATCTGAGTATGGAAGGTTCGATCAAGTCCGGCACGACGGGGCGGAGCATCACCCTCCAGATCCCGATCTTCTACAAACTCTTCGTGAGCATGCTCTTTGTGGCAGTGCTCCCGATCGCGCTCATCGGCCTCATTTCCATGGGCGACACCGAGGGTATCGTGGCAGCAATCGGCCTGCCTGCGACTGTCTTTCTCCTCACTCTCGTGACTCTCGGCCTTGTGGTGATGTGGAGTTTCTTCCTTGCAACAAGCATCACAAGTCCCATCACTCAGCTCTCCGAGGTGGCGAGGAGCGTCTCCATGGGCGACCTGCGGAACTCTGAGGTGAAGATCATGACCAACGACGAGATTGGCGAACTTGCCACCTCATTCAACAGGATGCTCAACTCGTACAAGATCCTTGACGCCCTCTCGCGTGAAGACGGCAAATGAGTGGAGGTTATGCCGCTCTGCGACATCGCCGCTCTGGCGTCGAAGGAGAGATCCGGTTATTTTGCCGGGTTCCTCCTCCCGGCACGGGCCCGTGCCCGTGTCCGGGCGATCGGTCAGACCCCCGACAAGGGGGTCGCCGGGTGGGTGAGGGAGAGGACCCTTTCCCCGGAATAATGAAGATGACTGGAGGGAGATACTCTGCTGATTAACTTTACCCTGAGCAAACTGCTCGTCGCCGGGGCCGTTGCCGCCTGCGTAGCGGGGCCTGACGGCGAAGTTCTCGGCGAGGCCGGGACTGCCGACTGGGAAACAGCGGCATCTCTTGTCCCCACGGTGCGGGACGTCTGGGAACGCCTCTCCGCGGGGATCGGTGCCGACGGCTACGAAGACGCAATGCTCGAAGCGGACGGCGGGAACATCCTTGCCACGCCTCTCGGGAACGGTCCTGTGCTGATGGTGCTCCTTGAGCCCGGTGCGAATGCCGGGCGCGTCAGGTATGAGATGAAGAAGAACCGCGATCTTATCGAATCTGTGCTATGATCGACGATCTGCCTGAAGGAACCAGCCTTGGAACGATGCAAGCCCCCCTGTCCTGGGTTTACTCACATACGGTGCGTTTTCTCGGGGCGGTGAAGGTCGCCGTCAGGGACGGCAGGGGTTTTGTCCTGATCAGGAGGGGTGACGTGGTCGCGTACTTCTTCAGGTACGGCGGCATCACGCTGAGGGGAAATGCGGCGCGTGAATATCTCTCCTCCATGGAGGTTCTCGAACTGACTCTCTGCAAGTACGACGACGAGGAGTTCGCCGCCGCCGTCGCCTGGTGTCAGGCAGAGGACGTGCCTGTCCACGACGAAGAGAAAGAGGATACTTCGGCGGGTCTTTCCCGGAGCGAGGCGGCCGGAGTGCCGGTCTCCTCTCCCCTCTCTCGTGAGGAAGACGGCGTCCGCCTGGTGGCACGGTGCACCGAGGAGGAGATGACCATTCTTGCGGGCACCTGTCCGGAAGGGCTTGCATGTGCCGATATTGAGGCCTCTCTCTGGGAATCCGATTCCCTCCTCGGTTCCCTGGGCGCGGGCAGCCTCTCGTACTTCATCCTTGAGACGCCCGTCGGCCGTCTCTGTACCGTCCCCCATGGCGACAGTATCCTCTGTGTCCTGACAGACCGGGGAGTTCCCCTCGGCAGGGTCAGGTCCCTGGTGCAGGGTCTGCTGTCGGAACAGTAATCCCCTTTCCCGGCCCATCTTTTTTCGAGTCGATGACGCGTATTTTTACCTATTATCCTGAAGATTTCGGGGAACTGCCTGTCGAGGTCGTCCACATGGACCTCACCCTCTCTGTCTGTGACGATGTCACCGACGTCTCTTCGCGCCTGCATGTCCGTGTGCGCGACCGGCCGGTCAGCCGTCTTGACCTGAATGCCCGCGACCTTGAAGTCGTGGCGGCCTCATGCGAGGAGGCCGCGGCCGACATCACCTATGACCGGGACCGTCACGTCCTCGTCTTCTCCTTCGACGACCCTGTCGGACCCGGCGCCGACCTCCACCTCCTCACCCGGACCCGCTGCAGGCCGTCACGGACGCTCCTTGAAGGCCTGTACTACGACGAGACGCCGGCAGGTGCGCCGCCGACCCAGATCACACAGTGCCAGCAGTGGGGTTTCCAGAGACTTGTCCCCTGCTTCGACGACATGACGGCGAAGTGCACCTATACGACGACGATCATCGCCGACGAGCGCTATACAAATATCATCTCCAACGGGGACGCCCTATCCGGGAGGAAGCCGATGGGCGATGGCAGGAGCGTCATCACCTACGACAACACGACGACACCGATGGCGCCGTACCTCTTCTTCCTCGGCGTGGGGACGTACGCTACCTTCTCGCGCGACTTCGAGTATCCGGACGGCCGGACCTTCGCACTCGAACTGCTCGCGCCGCCGGGCGCCGACGCCGCGGCTGCCCGCGCCTCTCTGGAAGTGCTTGCCGACGGCGTTCTCTGGGTCTATCTCTTCACCGGCCCCGCCCAATACGGCCACACCGATCTCCGTGCCGATCTCTGGGCCCTCTGCCACGAACGCGACAGGGCGAAAGAGGACGGGGACGCCGGGCGGGTCTCGGCCCTCCGTGCCGACCTCGCCCGCAAGGTGCAAGATATCACGCCAGGTTACGCCTACACCGGCACGGTCTACCGCGAGATTGCGATGCAGAACTCCGACTACGGCGGCATGGAAAATGTCGGCAACACCACGATCACGGCCAACAGGATCATACCGTCCCGCCGGATCACAGACCGCGCCTACGAATACATGGTGCGGGTGAAGGTCCACGAGTATTACCACAACCTGAACGGTTCCGAGGTCACCGGCAGGAGCCCCTTCGAACTCTGGCTCAACGAGGCGGTGACTGTCCACGTGGAGAACGCGCACTTCGCCTTCCTCTTCGGTGAGGACTATGCCCGCCTCCAGAGCGTCGTCGACCTCGTCGACCCGGAGACCGGGATCTTTGCCCTCGACGCCGGGGCGGCCTCGATGCCGATCGAGCCCGACGGGTTCAACGACCCGAACGAACTGATCAACGGCGTCACCTATGTCAAGGCCCCCGAGTTCGTCAGGATGATCGAGACGGTCATGGGGAAGGAGGCCTTTGCCCGCGGCCTCGACCTCTATCACCGGCGGTTCGCCCACGGCAACGCGTCGAGGCAGGACTGGCTCGATGCGATGGAGGAGGTGGCAGGAAGGAGTTTTGCACGCATGGCCCATCTCTGGCTGAAGCAGACAGGCTATCCTACGGTGCGGATGGCGCACTCCTACGACCCCGCGTCCCGCACCTGCACCCTCACCCTCGACCAGGAGACGCCCGCGGGCGTGGAGCCCTGGGAGTTCCCGTGCGTGGTCGCCCTGATGGACAGGGGGGGCCGGGAGATCGCGGGGGCGACACACCTGGTCGCCGGCCGTCACGAGGAGGTCGTCTTTGCTGACGTGGAGAGGCCGGCCTTCGTCGCGGCAAACCGCGGCTATTCATTCTACGGGAAACTGATTGACGATGCCACGCCGGAAGAACGTCATCTCCGGGCGAGGCATGACCCCGATATGATTGGAAGGTTCTGCGCATTCCAGAACCTTGCAGAGGCAGAGATGGTCGGACTCCTCGACGACCCCGCTGCGGTCCCCTCGCCTGCTTTCTCTGACCTCTATGCCGACCTCCTCTCCGACGACGCCCTGATGGCCGCGGTCGGCGGGGAGTTCCTGACCATCTTCGAGTCGGTCGACGACCCCCGTTATGCACACCGCTACACCGCCCTCCACGAGGCCCGGCGGCGTCTCCAGAGGGGCATCGCCTCCCGGCACGAAGAGGCCCTCCGTCTCCTGTACCTCCGATACGCCGGGGCGCCTGCCGACCGGAGTCCGGCCGTGGTCAAGGCGCGGCAGGTGAAGAATGTGGTCCTCGGCCTCCTCGCCCCCCTCGACACCCCGGCGGTGCACGCCCTGATCAGGGAACAGTTTGAGAGGGCCTCCTGCACCACCGACCGTCTTGCCGCCTTTGCAGCCTATATGGACTCGTCGGCGCCCGACCGGATGGCCGTGCTCGATATCTTCGAGGAAGAATCCCGGGCCGACCTGGTCTCCTGGGAAATGTTCCTTGCCGTCGTCGCCGGCGTCACGGCGCCCGAATGTATCGACCTTGTGCGGCGGGTAGAGGCGTCGCCGTCCTTCAGGATCGAGCAGAGCAATGACCAGAGGGCGCTCTACGGGAGGTTCGTCCGCAACAGGATGGTCTCCCTGGAGACCCCGGCAGGGAGGGAGTATCTTGCCCGGGTGCTTGGACGTCTTGCCGGGATCAACGAGTACAACACGGTCAGCGCCCTGGAGGTCTTCGGCGCCCTTGACAGGATGGAAGAGGAGCACCAGGCCCCCCTTGTCGCCGTCCTTCTCGGGGTCATGCGTTCGGTCGATCCTGCCGTCCGCCCGAGTGTCTATAACACCGTCCGCCGTCTTCTTGACGGTGCGCCGCGGGCCGTGGCGCGGTATGTGGCCGCGTTCGGTTCCGCCCCCGAACTGGATGCCCTGCCGCACCGGCAGGTAGCAAATGAACGATAATGTTCATCGATGAACACATTATTTTCAATTTATTTTTCATACTGAATTCATGGGTATGTGGACGTTTTTCCATTTGCCTGATACAATGAAGGAATGGCCATACAATCTCTGATAATTCTTTCTGGAAACTTAAAATTTCAAATTAAAATAGAATTGGCTTATTTTAGCCAAATTAAACCCTTCAAATCCTTTTTTCCATGAGTCTGATGGTGCCGAATGTAAATCTGGCCATTTATAGAGCGCAAAACCAATCGGGGCCATGGGCGTGCCCTGCTGTGTACAGGAGGATCAAACGCGGCGTAAATCCGGGGTAGATCGGTTTCGGCATAATATTGTCATCTATTCCAGAAATCCCTCATTATTGGTCATTAATTCTCATTTTATTCTCTAATCTGCCCGTTTTATCTCATTCCCTGTGGGGTATCTGGATAGATATTTTTAAATCTTCAATTGATGTTGTTATTACATCATAGCCTCCAGGGAACTCTCCCGGAGGGGATCGTGATGAATATGACCGCAACCGAGATTCACAACCAGAATGACATGCTCACCCTGAACGAGACCACGAACTACTGGGATACTCTCTCAGACGACGAGATCATCAAGAAGTTTAACGCTCAGGGATCCTGGGGTCTGTACACGAGTGTCGACCTGAAGAACTGCAACCCGGCCACCATCAGAGACGCCGACAAGATCAAGCAGTTCATCGTAGAACTCTGCGACCTCATCGACATGAAGCGTTTCGGCGAACCGACCGTCGTCCACTTCGGCCCGTGCGAGAAGGTCGCCGGCTATTCTATGATGCAGCTCATCGAGACCTCCCTTGTCTCCGGTCACTTTGCCAACGAGACCAACGCTGCCTATCTCGATATCTTCTCCTGCAAGGAATACGGCCCCAAGCAGATGGCTGAGTTCTGCAAGGCGTTTTTCGGCGCGGAGTCGATGACCACCCACGTGCTCTTCAGAGACTGAAGCGCACTCTCTTCCCTATTTCCTTCATCTTCCCACAAACCACGATTCCTCCCGACCTGAGTGGAGGGGAAGGGTTTCCGGCAGCGCCCTGCCCTTTTATGTCCTGATAAGGATCGATCTTTCCTCGGTGTACCTGTCCAGTGCGGCACGACCGTTTTCCCGCCCGATACCACTCCCCTTCGTCCCGCCGAAAGGAGCCTCAGGCGGGATCTTGAGGTGCTGGTTCACCCAGACGATGCCGGCCTCCAGGTCCCTGCAGCCCCGCTCGGCCCGCTCCAGGCTCTTTGTCCAGATCGATGCCCCGAGTCCGTACTTCGTGCTGTTCGCCTGCACAATCGCTTCGTCGAGGCTCTCCACCTCGACGACCGGGAGGACGGGCCCGAAGACTTCCTCGCGGAGGGGGAGGGCGTCGGGTGCAAGGCCTGTGACCACGGTCGGTTCGAAGAAGAAACCCTTTCCCGGCGGCACCTTCCCCCCGGTGAGGACCCGGCCCTCGCTCTCGATATCCTCGACCACCTTCCGCATCCGCTCCTGGCCGGGGGCATTGTTCAGCGGTCCCATCCTGACGCCGGCTTCCATCCCGTTCCCGACCCTGATCTCTTCTGTCTTCCTGGTGAGGAGGGCCCTGAACCTGTCGGCGACACTGGAGAAGACGAAGAGCCTCTTCACTGCCGTGCAGGTCTGCCCGCAGTTATAGAACCGGCCGGCGATCGCCCCTGCGGCCGCTGCTTCAAGGTCGGCGTCGTCGCAGACGATCATCGGGTCGCTCCCGCCGAGTTCCAGGGTGACATACTTCATCGTCTGCGCGGCGGCCTCGGCCACGTGCCTGCCCGTGCCGATCTCCCCGGTGAAGGAGACCTTTCTGACGCCGTGGTGGGTGACCAGCGCCTCGCCGAGGGTTTCCCCGGGACCGGTGACGATGTTGAGGGCTCCTGCCGGGAGACCTGCCCGGCAGAAGAGGTCGCCGATGGCGAGGGTCGTGAGAGGCGTGGTACTGGCTGGTTTGAGTACGACGGTATTGCCGGCAAGGAGGGCAGGCCCGATCTTCCAGCCCGCGATGATCACCGGCATGTTCCAGGGCACGATGCCGACGCAAACACCGAGAGGTCTTTTTTCGACGATGATCCGGCCGTACGCCTGTGTGTTCAGCGTCTCCCCCACGAGGGAGGAGGCAAGGCCGGCATAGTACTCCAGGATATGGGCAAAGCCCCGCACTTCGTCCTTTGCCTCGCGCAGGGGCTTGCCCTGTTCGGCGACAAGGGTCGCCGCCAGGGTGTCGACCTCGCCGCGCACCAGGCCCGCGGTGCGATAGAGCACCTTCCCCCTGTCGAGGGAGGTCGTGCCGGCCCATCCGGCGAGCGCCTCCCCTGCGGCCTCGACCGCGGCGCCTCCATCCTCAGGGCCGCCGAGGGGCACTCTCTCGATCGTTTCCCAGGTGGCAGGGTTCACGACGTCCATCGTCCTCTCTGATGACGCATCCACCCATGCGCCGCCGATAAGCATCTTCATAGTCACTGGAATCCTATTCTTTACAGAAGAATAGGTTTTTCCCTCCCGGCGGGTCGACCGCACCTGTACCCGTCGTCTTCTCCAGGGTGGTCTGCAGATGGAATGGACACGAAAACAGGACTTTCTCGCTTTTCTTGCACAACAACCGATCGGCATCACCGGAGTCACCGACGAGGCGCTTGCCTGCTACGACCGGGCCTTCACACACCGCTCGTACGCCCACGAGCACCCCTGCGGCCAGCTCCCCTGCCCCGACTATGAACGCATCGAGTTCCTCGGCGACCGCATCCTCAACTTCATCGTGGCCGAGTACCTCTTCTCCACCTTCAACTGCTCCGAGGGCGCCCTCTCGAAGAGGATGGAGGCGGTGAAAAACGAGCACCTCGGCACGATCGTGCCCGGCACCGGCATCGGGCTTGAGAGGCTGATCCTCCTTGGAACGGGCCAGGCCCTCACGACGTCGATCATCGCCGACGTCTTCGAGGCCTTCATCTGCGCCCTGTACCTCCACGTGGGGCTGGACAGGACGCGGGAGATCGTGCTCGGCCTTGTCGCCGACGACATCCTCCACTTCGACACCGGTGAGAACACCATCGGCAGACTCCAGGAGCGCGTCCAGAAAGACCACGCCGGCGACCTGCCCGAGTACCATGTCCTCGACCGCCGGGGCCCTGACCATGCCCCCACATTTGTCTGTGCGGTCACCGTCCCCGACCTCTTCTCGGCCCCGGGCACCGGCAGGAGCAAGGCCGAAGCGAAGAAGGCTGCTGCTGCTGCTGCTCTGGCGGTCCTTGAGGAGAGTGAGGGGTAGGGGGAGATTGGTTCCTGCGATACGGCGTTTTCGGAGCTGGAGTTCTCTTTTGGAGTGAGACACCGATCCGCCGCCTTCCCCATGCTGGTTGTCGGGGGACTGCTCGAAAGCCTGATGGCTTTCTCATGCTCCCTTCGGTCGCATCTCGAAGGTCTTCGACCCGCTGCACATCAAAGATGTGCGTGAACAGGAAAATCTTCGACCTTTTTGAACTCGCTGGCGCTCGCACAGCGAAAATCTTCGATTTTCTCGTTCCCCCGGCGGAGTGCCGATCTACTGCCTTCCCAAAACCCTTTGCCGGGGGACTGGCCTCGAAGACCCGATGATCTTCTCGACTCCCTCTGGTCGTTCCCCAGAACCATGCCCTTTTGTTCAAAAATGTGCGCGCAGAATCACTGCCATCCCCCCAATAGTGCTCGGGGCAAGCCCACAGGGCTCGCCTCCACTTCTCATACTACGTACCTGTCATCGTCGACAGGACTGATCGAAACGAGGCTGTATAGATGGGTCCCTCACGATGCTCCCACTCCTTGTGCCCGGTCTCTTTCGTTCAGTTTGACGAGGTGCAACATACGACAATGCTCTCGTCTTTCAGACCCATGTGACCTGCCAGATCGTCGGCCAGAAGGCCGTGAAGCCTGGGAGTATGGCGATTACAACCAGAAGAGCGAGGGGAATGCCGCAGGCGAGGAGGAGGACGGCGGCCGCCCGTGACGTCGAGAAGTGATGCAGTTCCCGCAGTCCCACGAAGAGGAGGACAAGAGACCACAGGAAACCGAGCAGGGCGAGACCGGGTATCCAGCCGAGAAGGGCCGTGGGGGTCAGGGCGACAAGGACGAGACTGAAGGTGCTCCCCATCCCCTCCCGCCCGCCGGAGGCGTAGACCCAGAGATGGAGCCAGAGAGCACCGAGCGGCACCAGCAGGAGGGATGCGACCACCGCCGCCACCTGAAGACCCGGCATCCGTCCGGTCGTCCAGAGAAGAAAGGTCAGGACGAGATTGAGGCCTATGATCAGGACGCCGTAACTGAGAATTGTCCTGTCAGTCTCCTCCCTTACATCCCTGAAGATTTTTGCCGGGCGGAGAAGCGCCCCCTTCATCAGGGAGAGATATTTTACTGGACTGTTTCCATCGTACATTTGTGGCATAATATCACCGAAAAAAAATAGTTGGAGATCATTCCTTCTATACAACCGTTACAACCTCAGATTGAGTTATCGTTGTTTCCTCGGCTGGGCTGTATCCCGGTGGAGCAGTGAAATAGTGGACTCCCTCGCAGAAATAATCTCCTGCTTCAGAGACAGTCATACTTTTTTCTGCTTTAAGGTTATAAACCCCATTTTCACCGACTGTTTCTGCGGAAAAGGCGACTAGTGTCCCTGTTCGACCATCGCTATCCATCTTATAATGTGCTGTTGTGATCTCCCCATAGGGCATCTTGAGATAAGGAGGAACCACAACCCAAGATTCAGAACGATAATCAAGTTTTCTTCCCGATGCTGAGAGATCCGAGATGTGACGAAGAATTACTGGAATGACAGCGCGCTCTCCTGCTTTGAGAAATTACGTTTCTTGTTCCCCTGTTTTCGCAGGATCAACCTCTGCGTGGACTTTGACATTGGTGTAATTAGGCCACACCACTTTTGTCGAATACAACGTTTCCTGTATATCCTCAGAGATGTCTGCCATCAGTTCAGGCTGAACATTTTCATAGAGTTCACCCAATGATATGTCCTGACCCTGAAGATCATTCAGGATCTGAAGTTGAGTTTCGTTCGCAGAGAATTCAAACGCTCCAACTACTGGTACAAAACTCAAAGTCATGAAAAGCAGTGTGACAAACGCAATACCTAGATCTTTTGTTCTTTTTTGTTTCATGATCTTCCCTCTTTTTGATCCATTTTCCCCGGGAGAGCGACGGACCGCAATGGCTATCCATGATGACACCCAACAACCCGATCGCCTCCTGGCAGATGTGAGGGTCGGGTTTCGCGTGCAGAACGAATATGCCCGGCCTCTCACGGGGCGCCGCACGCAGCGTCACCGATGGATACGTCGGCACTCTTCTTTAAATAATTTCTAGGACAATCACCGACTCATCAGGGCACAGGGAGGTTCTGGCCAGGAGAAAAAAGCATGATCCCGTATTATCATAGGCCAATGCTCCGACCATTCAGCCGGATGCCAATTGTGGGCAGAGAGCGCGCTTCATCATCAACAGGAACAGAGCATACACACATCGTAATTATACCTCTGGATGATTTTTGCAGCAATCATGAAGATGTCCACTCCGTCATACAATTCGAAAGTGCGTGCGAGTATCGCATTTTGGAGTGTTCAGTCCACTTTAGAATCCATAAAACCACGTAGACTCCTCTCAAAATCCAATCATATTGGATGATGAGCACTGCAGTACGAATATAAAAAAAAGTGAGAAACACGCAGTCTTTCAAGGCCTTCGAAGTACAACGAGGCGAGTGATCGTCGGCGAGGGCGAGAGTTAATAGATCCCGTTGTCTACATTGCAGGTCTGCCCGTAGGCACAATATACATGCTGATATGCGGGCCACTAGCACGCGGATCAAACCAGATCGGAAAGCATAATGAGGGTACTCAGGCTGAATCCGCATCAGATATCTCTTCAAAACCTTCGAAACGACTGATTTTTGCTCTCATCCTTATCGTCATCATGGTGCTGGCGATCTATCCTGTTCGCGTGTGCGCTCCACAGACAAAAGTTCTCTTTATTCCCCGGGCATACTGGTTCGGGGTAATTCTTGGCACCTCTTTAGGATGGATCATCATCTCGCCGAAGACTAGAGATAAAAAAGCAAAATGAAAAGATGAATGACGGTGTTGCTGCTGAATCCAGCATGAGTTGTGCGCTCACCTCGGGCATGCCACATGATAGCATTTATTGGCAAATTTATTCGTTTCTGAAGAGAGAAGTGAACAAGGAAAAAGTTTGATTCGGTGTTTGTCCCACAAAACTCATATGATGTAGGATTACAACTACCCATCATGGTATCAACAAGAAGTAGACCCATGGTTTTTGCCCTCCTGCTGGTCGTTGCCTTTCTGGCCGTACCTCCTGTGTCGGCAAAAGATGATGCCGGATACACTGTTTGCCCTTCTGTATTTGATGCTCCGGAGATGATTCAAAGACTGGCCGACACGATCGAACAGGGCGAAACCAACAGACATCAGTTTTATGTCGAGAGCGGAGCCGAGTGCCTTGAAGTGCACCTTAACTGGTACTCGACCTCCGAGTCTCTGGCCTTGACTCTATATGCCCCTTCATGGAGTGAGATTGGCACGTACCATGACAATGATGACGGGGTTAAAGATGGCAAGATTCATATTGACATTGTTCCAGATAGCAGTCATGTAGATCAGGGGATCTGGACTTTCGATGTATATGGTGATAGGGTATCATCCCAGAGAACATACAACCTCAATCTTTACCAGCACTAAGTCGGGTGGATTGTTGAGGATAATCGCACTATCGATCCTTTTTTTTGTGTTGCTGGTTCCGATTGCCAGTGCTTTGGGATATACGGTTCACCCCTCTCAAAATATTGGGAACGACCCTGGATCACCAATTTCAGGCGAGACTGTTCATGATATCGATCCGATCCCCCTGTGGCTCGCTCTACTCCTGTGCGTACTCCCGCAATTAACAGCGACTCCGATTGAGGCGCTTATCTCTCTGAAGGCTTCTCTATACCTGGGATATAGAAATGTATGTAAAAAGAATGCTCTCGACAACCCGGCAAGGCTTGAGATATTTCATTTCATCAAAGAAAATCCAGGGGTACATTTCAGGGAAATACTGAGAACTCTGTCTTTAGCGAGAGGAACGCTTGGATATCATATTCACATAATGGAAGAAGAGGGTTTGCTGAGAACAATACAGGGGAGAGGAAGGAAACACTATTTCACCGCCGGTTCTCCGTACCCGGTCGAAGAGGGAATCCTCATCACTGTCCTGAGAAATGATAGTCTGAGGAGGATTTTAACACACATCCGTGGAAATCAGGGTATACCTCTCGATGAAATCGCCGAGGGAGTGGATCTATCTAGAGCCACGGTTCATGCAGACCTCAAATATTTAGTCAAACTCGGTATTGTGAAAAAAGAAAAAAAGGGGAGATATATGCTGTATATCCTCCCTGAAAACTATTCTCATACATTGATGAAGTACGTGAACTGCTGTCCCGAACCGGTTCCGATCCCGGCCGAATATGAGGGATGAATCCTCGCCTTGAATGTGTAATCCCACCGCACACATGGGAAAAATTGCTCTGGAAAGTCACTCATAAAACAGTTTCCGGCACGATCTATAGGATAGAGCCGGGGAAGACAGAACAGGAGACCCAGAAAAAGGGATAACCATCCCGTCCCTATCCTGAAGGTGGAGGGTCAGGGGGGCTTGCCCCCGGCACGTACTCCAGAACAGGAATACTATGGGGTCTCTTCACACGCGATTTTTTTTCGGGCTCCTTCACCCCATAACCTCGGGGTCCTCGAAGGTGTCGAGTTCGTCGAGGAAGGGCATCAGGCCGGTCACATAGGGCGTGCCCGCGATCTCCCCCACCGCCACGACCTCGATCATGATCGGGAGTTCTTTGAGGCGGATGTCGAAGGAGTAAGGGTCGTACTCGCGGGCAAACTTCAGGAAGTCGTCGACGGAGACGAAGGGACGGTCGCTCTCGGGCACGTCCGCATACTCCTTCTCATCCGCTGCAAGGTCCCCCGCCTGTGCCATCTCCTCCTCGAAATAGACGACGGCACGGAAACCGTACCTGCGGCTGAGACGCTGGAGTTCGAGGATGTCGACCTGTACCCCGGTCGAGACTCCGATGGACGCAAATTTTTCATCGACACCCGACCCTTTCAGGTTTTCAAATGCATTCTTTTCTGTCATGGTAATCTCCGATTTTTCAGTGTGATACCGGGCACCTGCACCGCCCGATGGTGACGGCCATCACGGCCGAAAGGACGGCGGTGACGGCAAATGCCATCATAAATCCATGTATTTCCGAGACCACTCCCGCCATAAAGGGAAGGAGAGTCATCCCCGCATAACTCGATGCATTGAAGAGGCCCATCACCGCCCCCTGTCTCGCCTGGTCTGCCGCAAGGTAATTGATCTGGGCGATCATCACCACGCCGGCGGTCCCGCCGACGACCACGAACGCGAGCGGAGTGAGATAGGAGAAGGCGACCGCCGCGGCCATCACCACGGCCGACGCCCGTATCGTCGGGATCGGTGCCAGGTGGGCCCGTGACGCAGCGATGGAGGCGACGACCGTCGCCACGTTCATCATCCCCAGTTGCAGGCTCAGGGTTGCCGGCGTCTCGCCGGTGAAGTCCGGATAGATCGCCGTCACCGCCCCGGTCGCGCCGACAAGGACAATCGCCGAGACATACAGCCAGAAATAGTTCTTTCCGATCCCGACGAGCCCGCCATTTCTCCCTTCGGGAGCGCTCGCTTCTGCTATCAGGGCCGAGAACACGAGCGGCACCACCGTCGCCGCGGTGAAGACCGCAACCCCGCCCATGATCCCTGCCACGTCGCTGAGAAAGCCTGCCCCGAGAAGGCCGGAGACCAGACCGACATTCAGGGCGGCGATGAAGTTGCCGCTCATATGCTCGTGGTCGGGCTGGAGATTGATCCAGGACATCGCCGCGGGCACGAAGAGACCTGCACCGATCCCCTCGATGCCCCGTGCTGCAAGGAGGACCAGAGGGTCGGGGAAGGCAAGGATCGCCGCACCGCTCGCGAGTGTCAGGACAAGGCCGGCCCGTATCAGGGGCACCCGGCCCACCCTGTCGGAGAGGACTCCTGCCGGCAGGACCGTGAGAAAAGCCCCGAGAAAGTATGCGGAAAAAAGGGCGCCCTGCAAAGCCGGCCCATCGGCGAGGGCTGGCAGCACG
This sequence comes from Methanofollis ethanolicus, assembly GCF_001571385.1. Classification (NCBI taxonomy): domain Archaea; kingdom Methanobacteriati; phylum Methanobacteriota; class Methanomicrobia; order Methanomicrobiales; family Methanomicrobiaceae; genus Methanofollis; species Methanofollis ethanolicus. The sequence goes on from NZ_BCNW01000001.1 coordinate 1,378,272, forward strand.
GGCACGATCGCGTTCGAGAGCGCCATCACGACAAAGACGCCGAGCAGGAGGGGGAGGCGCTGCTTCATGCTGTCTTTATACCATGCGGTATGTTTCGAGGTTCAGGGGCGAACGCGTCTCGATGTGGAAACGCTTGTAGATCGAGCTTGCAAGGTCGATGGTGCTCCCCTCGTCCCCGTGGATCGTGAAGATCTTCTCGGGCCGCGGCTGGAGGTGCTGGATGAACCCCATCAACTGCTTCCGGTCGGAGTGACCGGAGAACCCGTCCACCGTGTCGATATCGAGCTTGAGGACCATCGTCTCGCGGTTGCCGATCGGGATCTCCCGCCAGCCCTTCTGGAGGCGCCGCCCGAAGGTACCGTCGGCCTGATAACCGACGAAAATGAGGGTGTTCCTCTCGTCGGGTGCGAGGGCGTACAGATACTCCATCACAGGGCCGCCATTGAGCATACCGCTCGTTGTGACGATCACGCAGGGGTCGCCGCCGATGACCTTCTCCCGCAGGTCGGACGAGTCCACCTGGATGAAGCAGTCGGCGAGGAAGGGGTTCATGCCGTCCCTGAAGATCTGGTTGCGGAGGTCGACGTTGAGATATTCGGGATAGGTGGTGTGGATCGCCGTTGCCTCCTTGATCATGCCGTCCAGGTAGACCTTCACCTTCGGGATCTTCTCCTTCCTCATCCCCTCTTCGAGGGCGAGCATGACCTCCTGCGACCTGCCGACAGCGAAGGCCGGGATGACAACCTTGCCGCCGCGGTTGATCGTCCTGGTGACGATCTCGTAGAGTTTGGCCTCGGCCACTTCACGCGGCGGCTGGAAATCGTTCGCGCCGCCGTAGGTGCTCTCCATGAAGAGCGCTTCGAGACGGGGGAAACTTGAGACCGCCGGTGAGAAGAGCCGGGTCTTCTGGTAGTTGAAGTCGCCGGTGAAGGCGATGTTGTACAGACCGTCGCCGATATGGAAGTGAGCGATGGCCGATCCCAGGATGTGGCCCGCGTTGTGGAAGGTGAGCTTGATGTCGGGTGCGATGTCGGTGACAGACCCGTAGTTGAGGGTGATCGAGTGCTTGATGTACTCCTTCACCTCATTGGAAGTGTACGGCTGCCTCCCTGCATCCTTTTTGACCACGTCGAGGTAGTCGAGCTGGAGCATGGTGGCAAGGTCACGCGTCGGCGGGGTCGAGTACACCGGGCCGTCGTAGCCATACTTGAAGAGCAGGGGCACGAGGGCGCAGTGGTCGAGGTGGGCGTGGGTGAGGACCACGGCGTCGAGAGAGGTCAGCGGAGAGATCTCCGGGACATAGAGGTACGGCGTGCTCGTGGCGCTTCCCGGCTTTTCGCCGCAGTCGATGAGCACCTTGCTCTCCGGCGTCGTGAGGAGGAAGGCCGCACGACCGACTTCCCGGCAGCACCCGAGGGTCGTCACCCTGACCCACTGGTCCTTTGCAATCACGTCGCGGTGGATCCGGCGTCCGATGGTCCGGAGGAATGTCTTCCTCTCGTCCTTGACCGACCTGAGGAACTGGCGGACCTGCTTGACGCTCGAACTCTCGATCGGGGGGGTGCGGACCACTTTCGGCGTCCAGCAGGTGTTCTTGGTGATATCGCGGAGGGTCGCCCCGTTCTTGCCGATGACGACACCGGGCTTTTCTGCTTCGATGAGCACCTCGCCGGTGTCGGGGTCGAAAAAGATATCTGATATTCCGGCATTGTCCGGCACGACCGCCTTGATCTTCGTGGCCGCCGTCTCCGGGTCTTCAAGGATGTTCGGCCGCACGACGATACGCTTGCGAAGGTCCCGTGCCAGGACCTTGATCAGGTCCTCCTGGTCGGCGAATTTCTTCGGATCATCGGTATAGATGACCAGTTCCGGGCCTTCGAATTCGACGTCAGAGATGGTGATCCCCGCGGGGACCTTGGTATTGATCTTATCTCTGAGTTCCTTGAGTCTGTCCTCTATGAGCATTAATATCGTCCTAAAAAAGAATTTAGTGGGCTAATTCTGGGCTGTTTCCTTTTGTGACCTCAACAGCACGTTCTTCATACTTGTCTTTCATGATGACGACAACACTGATATCCTCGCCCGACGCCGAGTCACGGCGCATCGCAGCCTTCAGGGCCCGGATCGCAAGTGTTGCAGCCTGTTCTTCGTCCATGCCGGCCGTGAAACGGTCTTCAAGTACGCCGTACGCCATCGGCGAGCCCGATCCGGTCGAGACGATGTCGTCTTCCTTCGAGGCGCCTCCCATGGCGTCGACTGAATACACGCTCGGGCCGTTCCTGTCCACGCCACCGACGAGGAGCTGGACATAGTACGGGTAATACCGGTTCTGCTGGAGATAGTTGGAGAGGAGTGTCGCCGCCGCCACAACCGTGATGGTTTTCCCGTGGCGGACCTTGTAGAGGTTACACTCAACCTGCATGAGACGGGCGAGCTGCTGGGCGTCGCCGACGCCGCCGGCGGTCGTCATCCCGATGCGATCGGCGATCTGGTAGACCTTCTTTGCCTTTTTGCTGGCGATCAAATTACCCATCGTCGCACGTTTCTCGGTCGCAAGGACGATGCCGTCATGGAATACGAGCCCCACTGTCGTGGTGCCCTTTAATATTTCCTGATTAATCTCAGGCATTGGAATACCCCCAAAAATTACACGCTAAAAGTTGGTAAAAGCGTTATCTGTTATAAGGGACACGAAGAAATTTAAAGGTTGTTGTTCCCGGGTTCCTCACAGAGCACCCTGATGAGGTCGCGGTCAAAGAGCATGGCGATGAGTTTTTTGTCGCCGTTGACCACCGGGAGCTGGTCGAGACGGGAACGCTTCATCAGAAGAGCGCACTCGCTCACCGTTGCGTTCTTCGGGACGGTGATCACGTTTTTGACCATGGCCGTCTTGACCGGTCTTTCCGGGAGTTTCACCTTCGAGACACCGTAACTGATGACATGCATGTCCCTGATGCTCTCCCATGTCCACTCGTCGTCGTCGGTCCCGTTCGAGAAGTCGGAGACCTCGACAGAGTCCTCGATATGCGAACTGCGGATGAGATCGCGTTCTGAGATGATCCCTGCAACCCTGCCTTTGTCGTCCATGATCGGGACGGCCTCGACGTCGGAGATCTCCATGATCCTGCCGACGAGGGGGAGGGGCGTCTCTTCCCAGAGGGCAAAGGTGGTACTCACGCAGTGGTCCTTGATCTCGTCCTTGATCCTGAGCTGGGCAACGGAGGCAATGATGTCGGCGACGCTGATCAGGCCGACGAGTTTCCCGTCGTCGTCCACGACCGGCAGCCTGCGGAAATTGTCCTTGCTCATCAGGGTGGCGGCTTCGACAATGGTGGCGTCCGCCCGGATCACGATTGGGTTGTGAGACATCAGGAGGGCGACCTGGGTCTCCTCCGACTTTCTGAGGAGGTCTTTCCTGGTCACCACGCCGACGACCTTTCCTTTTTCAAGGACCGGCACGCCCGAGATCCCGGTCCGTTTCAGGATCTTGAGGATGTCGTCCCGGTTGCTGGGTATTTCGACAGAGACGACATCCTTTGTCATGTAGTCGATGACATGCATGTCATCTGCCGTTTCGGGAATTATCTCACCACCATTGTTGTGCACCTGCTGTCCTGGACGACATGGGCGGACACACTGCCGAGGAGCAGACGGTCGATGCCGCTCTTGCCGCGTGACCCGATGACGATCAGGTCGGCCTGCAGTTCTTCGGCAAGGGCGAGGACTTCGGTCCCGGCGTGTCCGTCCCTGAGATGGGTGACGATGGATATCCCTTCGGCGGCAGCCTGTGCGGTGCTCTTCTCAAAGATCTCCCGGCCTTCCTTCTCCAGCAGGGAGTAGATGACTTCCATGGTATTGTCCATGGGAAGGGATGAGAACCTGCTGGTCTCGACGACGTAGATCACGTGAAGCGCGGCATTCCACATTTTCGCCTCCGAGAGAGCGACCTCGAATGCCTTCTGGCTTATCTCTGACCCGTCGACGGCGACGACGATTTTCTGGAACATAACTGCACCTCCAAAAATGAAACTTGCAACATAATTCCTTTTATGGATTTATAACAGTTTCTAGGATGGCATTTCCGTCCACTCTCCGGACGATCGAGGCCAGAGGGTCTGTGCTGAACCGGAGATTCGCAGATCCGGGGTTTATTATGACAAAATTCGCACGATTCCCTGTGTCCAGGAGGCAGGATCTGCCCGCGAGGGCGGCGCCCCCGACGGCGGCGCGCAGCACCTGATCGGCAGGGAGGCGCGAGACTGTTTCGCAGAATGCCATATCGCGGAGCATGTCGGGCTGGACGAACATGACGTTGTCGGTGCCGAGGTAGAAGGTGCAGCCGAGTTCGGCCATCCGCCGGAGGGGCGGGTGGTCCTGCCCGCGGGTGACGCCGAGGATCCAGTTCGAGCGCATGCAGACGGCGATTGGTGTCCCTGCATCGGCGATCGCCCGGAGTTGTCTGTCGGTGGCATGGGTGCAGTGGACGAGGAGGTCGGGCTCGAAGGCGAGGGCGCCGTCGATGTCGTCGGGGTCGCGCTCCCCGGCGTGGAAGGCCACTTTCTTTCCGGCGGCCCGTGCGGCGGCCACCTGCGCCTCGACGCCGGCGACGTCCCTGACGCTGCTGATCCCGATGCCGTCGGCCACCATCTCACCTCCTTCGCGGCCGAAGATGACGGGGGTTGCCGCCTCGCCGCGGAGCGCCTCTCTCAGGGCCGACACCCCGTCAGGGCCGCCCTCCCTGAAGTCGGCGAAGCCTGCCGTGCCGGTCGCCCGCATGGCCCCGATGCTCGCACGCATGCCTGCGACGAGACGGTCTCGCGGTGTTGCCGCGAGGATGCGGTGCTTGAGGCCGTGCGGCGGGGTGACAAGTGCGGTGAGGTCGCCGCAGGTGGCGCAGTCCATCGCCACGGTGTCGCCAAGGTGTGTATGGGCGTTGAAGAATGCGGGACAGATCCAGAGGTCCGGTGCGGCGGGGTCGTCCTCGACCTTCGTGATCCTTCCGTTTTCGACGACGATCGCCACGCGGGACGGCTCAAAGTCCGCGCCGAGGAGGGCCAGGCCCCGGTACACCTGCTCGTGCATATCCATCCGTTGACACCGATTTTATATATATTGAATGAGAAACCAGAACCCATGGCAAAAAAGAGTGGCGGGCGGCTTGTATCGTCTGCAGGTCTCGTGAACTATTATGACAGCGAGGACCGCCGGGCGTTCCACATCAACCCCACCTATGTGCTCGCAATCGCGGCAGCGGTCGGGGTCTTCATCTTCGTGTTGAACACCTTCTACTGAATACCTTTTTTTCGGGTCGGCGGCGGCCCTGGATTTTCGTCGGGCGTGACGCAAGAGGGGGTGCTGTTTTTTTCTGCGCTGCGCGGGATGGGGGGTGCGGTGAGGCACGGACTTCCCTGTATACGTCACCCGGAACACCGAGGGCGGAGTGTCGTTATGATACCGATACTGCCTTCCCGCCACTCTCCGCTGGGGGACTGCCGCCCCCAGACCCCCGAAATTAGGATAGGACGGGGGAAGGGTGAGCAGGATATCCCGAGGAGGGAGATAACCGTATCCCCGTCTATCCTGAGTGGGGTGCGAGCACAAGCGAGCATGAGAAGATCGAAGATCTTCGAGGGCCGGGGGCAACGAGCGATAGCGAGTTCGAGAAAATCTTTGATTTTCGAGTGACGACCGAAGGGAGTCGAGAATACGGGAAATGCAAAGCATTTCCCTGTTCACGCACATCTTCGATGTGCAACGCACGGAAGATCGAAGATCTTCCTGTTCCGGTAGATCTCCGATCTGCCAGGGGTCGAAGACCTTTGCTGTAGTCCCCCGGAGGAGAAAACCGATCTACTGCCTTCCCCCCATCACCCGACAGGGACAGGAAGATTGCAGAGAGGGGGGCGCCATCGTTTCGTCAGATGCGTGATGCCCTTCAGACCATGCAGAGAGTTTCCGATCTCATGGCATCCGATCCGCCGTCCCGCCACGAAAAAAAGGTTTAGTTCCGGCCGAGCGACTGCCTGATGATATCTTCCTTCTTGCTGAAGTGGAGGCTGTCGTGCCCGGCCCACGCCCCGCAGTTTCTGAAGACGACCGCGGGGACGCCGTTGTTGCTCTCGCCCATCATGAAGTTCGAGAAACCGGCGATCTCGTCGATCACCGCCTCCTCCGTGATCTCCAGGGTGTGGCCGAAGAGGTCGTGGTCGCCGCGGAAGTCCCGGATCGCCGTCATGCCGCTCCACCCGATAGCGACGCCGGTCTGGCCCCGCCTGAACGAACGCCCGCAGGTGTCGGTGATGATCACCCTGACGTCCTTCCCGCAGATCCGGCCGATCTCCCGGCGCATGCCCTCGGCGGCGCCCATCGGGTCGGGGGGAAGGCGGATGATCATGCCGTCCTCGATATTGGAGTGGTCGATGCCTGCCCGCACGCCCACGTGGCCGGTGACCGTCTCAGAGAGGATGAAGGGTTCTTCCAGGATGACGTCGGTCGTGTCGTCAAGGACAGCCTGGACGAACCGCGGGTCCTCACGGGTCTTTTGGGCGATGCGCAGTGCGTTTTCCGAGGGAGCGATCTCGTCGAGCCTGCGAATATGCCCGTGCGCCTTGGAGTAGACCGAGGAGGCGATGCAGAGGATGTCTCCGTCCTCGAAGGCGATCGTGCTGCAGATCATCTCAGCAAGATGGTCCCCGGGATGGATGATAGGAAGGCCCACAACAGGGATTACCTGGATGTGCATAAAGATCAATCCGCCTCCTCTGGACTAATACTCATCGGTCCCGGCCTGACGGATACCTTTAATACCACCCTCTCTCCCCTCTGGTGCATGCGGGCGGGGATACCGTCCGCGGAGGTGTGAAAGAGATGACCTGGTACAGTTATGGAGCGCAGATCAAGGAAGAGATCCACCGGGGGAAGAAGTACGGCCCGGCCTTTACGAGGGGGGGAGAGATGGCCGCCGAAGCCGCAGGCCCTGTACGGGTGGAGATCATCGTCCACGGAACAGGCGGTGCTGCCGGAAAGAGAGGGCGCCTCTGGCGCTGGTAGGACGGCCGGATACGCGGGAACAGGATGGGTCGGGTGACACTCCGCGGCTGCGCTTTTGTCCGCGTGGCGATAGACCCCCATCCTGTTCCGGTGCAGAGAGGAATCTTTTTCACAGAGCAGTGCCGATCTCCCCTTGATGTACCACGTCATCCGCTGTCCGGGGTGCCTCACCTTCACCTACGTCGATCCCTACCAGCGGTGGAAACTCTGCCATGTCTGCGGCGAGGTGATTGACGTGACCCGGTCCGTCGTCTATCTCGAAGCTGAGGACCACCGCGACGCGGAGACCATCGTCTGCAAACTTGCGGATTTTCTTGAGGACACCGGCAGAAAAGACCTGAACGATGCGGAAAAAAGAAAATTGCGTTCCGAGTACGCCCGGTGGGTCAGGAGCAGAATGGCCTGAGTCACCAGCGCTTGCCGCACTTCGGGCAGAGCATCGTCACCTGCCGCCCGCAATAGGAGCAGAATATCCCCCTGCGCTCGGTATATTCGAGAGGGCGCCCGCACTTTTTGCAGTACAACGGCGCCTCATAACCGCATGCATGCCGGATCATTACTCCAGATATTGAAAACTCCTGATGAAAAGTCTTCCCTTTCCTCTGTTTGCGATATCCCCGACAAATGCGGTGAGGGTTCTGCCGTCAGGGCCGGCAGTCTCTCCGGTTCGCTCGAAGGTCGGGATCAGGTCGCGGACCGTGCCGAGGACCGTGCAGGTGCCTGCTTTCATATTCCCGCAGGGACGGGAACAGTCGCCGCCGATGGTGAGCGTCCCGCCTCTCATCTCGGCACCCGGCATGTCCCCGCAGTTCCCGTGGATGACCACCTCGCCGCCCGAGAGGTGTTCGGCGGCAAAGTCGCCGGCATCCCCGAAGACCTCCACCGTCCCCCCGGCCATCCCCTTCTTCTCGCCGCGGTACCCGGCGGCGCAGTAGTGGCCGGTGTTCCCGCGGCAGATGACGGTCCCGCCGTGGAGTTCGCGGGCACACCATCCCGCGGCATTGCCCCTCACTTCGATAGTCCCGGCCGACATGAAGTTGCCGCAGTGCATCCCGATGTCCCCTTCGACCGTGATCCTGCCGCCGTCCATGTACTCGCCGACCCGTTTCACGCGGGAAGTGTCGCCGCGGAGGACGACCTCGACCTCGTCGGCCGAGGCGGCCTCTCCCTCGACGACGACCTCGAAGAGATCGGCGAGGCGCCGCGCCTTGTTCCCCTCGTAGACGGTGACGTCCGTCCCTTTCATGAGAATGGAGGGGACAATCTTCTCGGCCTCGATGGGGATGTACGGGTTCTTCCGCTCCCGCATCGAGAGAGTGATCCGCATCAGAAGACCGCCTCCGTCTCCATACGCAGGCTTCTTTTCAGATACTCGTCCTGCACCGGATAGTTGCTCATCCGCACCGAGTAATAACGGTCGAACATCTTCACGAACTCTGTGTCCTGGCTGATGTCGTGGCCGGGCCCCATCTTCGGGTCGACCCAGATCGTCGTGTTCTCACCGTGGACCAGGATCTCGCCGTCCCGCGTGACCGGCCGTCCCCGCTTGATCGTATACTTCGTCCGGGAAAAGGCGTCGATCACTTTCCTGTACTCCTGTGCGGGGTCGACCTCACCGACCCGTATCGGATAGACCGCGATGTCGGCCTCGGCCCCGAGGCCCAGGTGGCCCTTCCCGATGCCGGTGATCCCGAGAGCCTTCGCCTGCCCTGCCCGCGTCATGACGGCGATCTCGTTCCAGTCGAGTTCGCGGTCAAGGGCCGGGAGGACGACCCGTGACCCGGTGTCCGGGTGGACAGTCGCGAACTCGGCGTCACGGTATTTCTTGCTCATCAGGAGGGCGATGATCTCCGGGTACTTCACGAACGGCGCCCCGTTCGGGTTGTCGGTCGTGAGCATGCACTGCCAGGGGTTCTTCACCAGCAGGGCCAGTTCCAGACCAATCGCCCACATGATCGAGTTCACCAGGTTCTTTCTCCGGTAGAAGACCGGGATGATCCCCGACCCTGTCTCCAGTTCGACATCGTGGTTGCTCCACTTGTCGTGGTGGAGGCGGTACAGGTTGAACTCCATCGGGCCGTCCGCGGTCATCGTCGTCGTCTTCCCGAACATCACCTGCCCCATGTCGATGACGATCTGGGGCAGGTTGTTCACCGTGTACGCCACCGGTTCGGCCTTCGAGCAGAAGGTCTTCCAGTCGGACCCGCCGTAACTGTGGAACTGGACATGGGTGGCATACAGGGTCTGGCGTTTCTCATTGAGGTCGGGGATCTGGTTGAAGGTCCCGAGCGTGCAGGCGTAGTTGCCCGGGTTGCCCAGGTTGTTGCAGTGGAGGTGGACAGAGTGGGGGAGGCGGAGGGTCTCGCAGGCACGGATCATCGCCTGGATGATCTCGATCGGGGTGACCCCGAAGTTCGGGACCTCGTCGTTGATGCAGGTCAGGTTCTTCCCGAACCCCCATGCCTCGGTGCCGCCGGGGTTGGTGAGTTTGATCCCGAAACCCTTCACCGCGGAGAGGGTCCAGCCGACGATCTCAGCGACCCTGTCCTGGTCGCCGTCCCGGATCGCGTTCATAACCCCCCAGTTCCCGTCGAAGAGGGTGTTTGCCATCATGTCCTGGAGGGGCGTGGCCGAGAACTCCTCGTGGGTGTGACGGGCTTCGAGGGGCGCCATCGCCCCTTCGAGGAGGGTGGTGTAACCCATGACGGCGTAGCGGTACGAGTTCGCGTAGGTCGTCGGGACAGAGTAGCCCGATGTGGCGTGCTTCACCCCGCGCCGCGCCTCCCTGCCTGCCCGCATGTCCTCGGGGCTCATGTACCGCCCGAAGTTCACCTTCGTGCCGCAGACATGGGTATGGGAGTCGACGCCGCCGGGGAGAGTGAGGCAGCCTCTGGCATCGATCACGGTCGCCTTCGGGCCGACGTCCTCGACGATCCTGCCGTCCCTGACGGCGATGTCCATGACCTCGCCGTCGATATGGTTGATCGGGTCGATCACATAGGCGTTTTTGACGAGTAACTCGCTCATGGATGTCTCACCTCCTGCACCTTCTCGAAGATTCTGCCGATGACCTCGGTGTCAGTGGGATAACCAAGGTCAAGGAATGTCTTCACATGGATCGGGACGCCGTCCATCCTGTAGGCCGTGCCCGAGGCGTCGATGCCGGTGACGGCCGTCGGGATCTGGCACCGGCAGAGGGGCGTCGTCACCGTCCGCGCCGGGTCGATGAGCACCGTCGGGATGGATGTGAGGTGTTCCAGGCATTTCCGCGGGAAGTGGGCACCGGGATCGCTTGCCACGATGAGACAGGCGTCGCACTCCTTCCGTGCCAGGATGTCCACCGCCGTCGTCTCGCCGGGGTTGTAGAAGGCGATCTGCCGGGAGAAGTCGACAGCATAGGGGTATCCTGTCATCCAGGTGAAGACTTCGTTCGAGCCATAGACATTGTAGTGACCCCGCAGGGGCGTCAGGGTGAACTTCGTGTACCTGTTCAGTTCGTCCACCAGTTCAATGGCGTTCCTGATGTTCTTGTACCGGCCCGGCGCCATGGTCAGGCCGACGCCGAAGAAGAAGGCGCCGAACTTCGCACTCTTGCACATCTCCGCGATCTTTTCGAGTTGCTCCTTCGTCACGCCGGCGACGGTCGGCGGCACGACGTCGCCGCGTCCCCGCACGATCGCCCGCAGGGCAGAAAAGACCGCATAGTCGCCGCCCGGTGTGATCTGCACGAACTCATCGGCGATACTCGCGGTCTCGGTCTTCCTGACGTCCACGACGATGAGTTTCCTCTCCCTGAAGGAGTTCTGGAGGAAGAAACCGTCGGCATAGGTGGTGTACCGACTCATGTGCCGCGGGTGGGCCTCGGTCGGGTTGCAACCCCAGTAGATGATCAGGTCGGCCCTGTTCTTCACCTGGCCGAGGGTGCACCCGGGATGGCCGACTTCCTGGATGGCCAGGATGGAGGGGCCATGGCAGACCGAGGTGGTCGAGTCGATGACGCCGCCGAGGAGTTCGGCCATGGAGACGCCGAGGCCCTGGGCCTCCCCCTGCGTGCTCGACCAACCGTACAGCAGGGGCCGGTCGGCGTCGAGGAGGACGCCGGCGGCGTACTCGATCGCCTCGTCATAGGTGGCGTCCCGCCACCCTGCGCCGTCCCGCATGATCGGGCCTTTCAGGCGGTCCATCGAGGCGTTCATCAGTTTGTGGGTGCCGAGGGTGCAGGCATTGTCCACCCGCACGACCGCGTTCCCCTCGGTCTCGACGACGATATCGTCGCAGAGGCAGCCGCAGAAGGGGCAGACCATGTCGGTGTGGATCATGACGTCTCCTCCGGGGAATAGGCCGCCCCGCCGATCTCGTCCATCAGATCTGCAACGGTCGGCACCTCCCTCAGGGTCGGTTCGATCTCGACTGTCATGGTCTTGAAGTCAGGCATCCCTGTCCCGTGGGTCTCGCCCCCGAGGATATGGTTTGCATAGGGACCGAGAGGGACAAAGACCATGCCGCGTGGCGTCCCCTCGGCCGGGACGACCGAGAGGACGACCTCGCCTGCCGGCCCCCTGACCTGGAGGTGGTCCCCGGCCTCGACGTCGAGGTCCATCATGTCGACCGGGTTCATCATGCAGCGCGAGGTCGCCCGGGCATACTCTGCCCCGGCCTTCCTGTCGAGCCCGATACCCTGTGCCGCCGTCCTGCCGGTGTTGAAGAGGAACTTCATTCTTCCACCCCCTGCCGCCCTTCGGCGACCCGTGCAATCCTGATCGCCCTGGTCGGGCAGACGCTCTCGCAGGTCTTGCAGCCCGTGCACTTCTCGTCATGGACGACCCAGAGGTTGCCGTTGTGGATCTTCATGATCACCTCGTCGTTTGCCGAGGTGCCGCCGGCACCGAGTTGCGGGTCGGCCTCCTTGTTCACCGGGCAGGCGACGACGCAGTTGCCGCAGCGCACGCAGGTGTCGGGGTTCACGGTCACCTGGTACCTGACCGTGATGTCGGTCCCATCGCGTTTTTGCGTCTCCAGCACCCGTCCTGCGTCGAGGACGTCCTCGGGACAGGCCTCGACGCAGAGGCCACACCTGATACAGTGGCCGGGGTAGATGTGCGGGGTCCAGGTCTCGCCGTCGCGCAGCACCTCGATCGCGCCCGGCGTCGGGCAGATCATCATGCAGGAGAGACAATGGGTGCACTCCTTCCCGGTGAGGGCCGGATAGCCCCTGAAGTACGGCGGGTCGACGAGGGGCGCCGTCTTTACGAAGAAGAAATCTTTGAGCCAGTCGGCCCGGAGAAATTCCCGCAGATACCAGAAGATCGAGATTCCCATGCCTTTTACCTCTCATTGCACGCGATGCAGGGGTCAGAACTGATGAAGGTCGAGGTGACGTCCGCGATCGACGTGACGCCCTTGAGCATGTAGTGCGTGCAGGCGTCGATGTTCATGATCGACGGCGTCTGGATGGCGATCTCCTCGACCCGCCCGTAACGGTCGGCTTTGACGAAGTAGGTGAGTTCGCCCCGCGGCGCTTCGCCTGAGTAGCGCACCTCGCCGCCCTTGCAGATGCCGCCGCCCCGTATCGGCCCGTCGGGCATCATTGCCAGGGAGCGCCTGATAAGGCCGATGCTCTGCTTCAGTTCCTCGAACCGCACCATGATCCGTGCATAATTGTCTCCCTCATCCCGTACGATCGGGGAGAAGCCGATCGCCCGGTAGGTCGGGTGGTTGCTCCGGCAGTCCACGGCGATCCCGCTTGCCCGCGCCGTCGGGCCGACGGCATGGGCTTCGAGGGCCTGGTCCTTCGTGAGAATGCCGACGCCTTTGCTCCTGAGGGCGATCATCGGCCCGGTCTCGAACATCTTTGCGTAGCGAGTAAGGTTTGTGTCGAGGAGGTCGAGCGTCTCCCTGATGATTTTTTCGTCTGCGGGCCGCAGGTCGTAGCGGACGCCGCCCGGGATCATGTAGGCGGTGTTCACCCGGTTGCCGGTGAGACGTTCGAGCATGTCCAGCACGTGCTCACGCTCGTTGAGGAGGTACATGCCCAGGGTCTCGTGCTCGATGGTGTAGCAGTACGAGAAGTTGGCGATGAGGTGGCTTGCCATCCTATCGAGTTCATTGGCGACCACCCTGAGGTACGCCGCCCGTGGGGGTGGCGTGATCCCGGAGATCGTCTCCATTGCCTCGATGAAGACCATGTTGTGGACGACCGAGCAGATCCCGCAGACCCGTTCGGCAAGGAACATTACTTCCTGCCAGGGCCTCCCCCGCATGATCCGCTCGATCCCTTTCTTCATGTAGCCCATCTCGACCTCGGCGCTGAGGACGTGCTCTCCTCTGGTCTCGCACTTGATCCTGACCGGCTCCTTCCAGCAGGGGTGGACAGGGCCGATCGGTATCGCTACATCGACCGTTTTTTTCATTGTTTTTTCTCCTCGTAGTCTGCAAAGATCGTCGGCGCGAGCGAGAGGATCGCCCTGATGATCTCGGTTGGGCGGGGCGGGCATCCCGGGACGGATGCGGCGATCGGGATGTGTTTCGAAGCAGGCGGGTTGACGTACCCCCCCTCCCTGTTGAAGACGCAACCCGAGATCGGGCAGTTGCCAATGGCGATCGCCACCTTGGGTTCAGGGATCTTTTCCCAGAGACCCTTGAGTTTGTCCTCCCACTGGGGTGTGCAACACCCGATCACCAGGAGGACGTCTGCTTCTCTCGGGTTGTTGTGGACATAGATCCCGTACTGTTCGAGGTCGTAGCGGGGGGAGAGGCATGCGAGCACCTCGATGTCGCAGCCGTTGCATGACCCTGTGTCCACGTAGGCCACATGGATCGAGCGCGACCGCACGGCGTTCTTGAGTCTCTGGAGCAGGTCTGTCATGGGGCGATCACCTCCCTGAGGGCTTTCTTTCCTTCTTCGACGGCGGCGTCCAGGGTCGCGCCGCCGTCTGCGAGGGTGCGGGCTTTTTTGTATGCGGCCTCCATCTCCGCGGGCGTGAAGACGGCGATCTTCCGCACGAAGAGGTCGCAGCCGAGGGCGGCGGCAAGGGCGTCGTCGCCTGCGGGAATCGCAAGCGCGGCCTCCCATCTCGCGGGCATGTTTTCGAGGTTGGACATGTCGAGGCGCTCGATGAGGTGGCGCCTGAAGACCTGCACCCGCACGCCGAGGCGGGCGGCCATCGCCCGCACCGTCCGGTCCTGCCGCGGCGCTGTGAGAATGTTGTACTTCATGGGGCGGAGGTCTTTTTCATAGAGGTATTCGGTCACAGGACACCTCCTGTTTTCAGGAGACCGTACAGGAGGAAGAGCCCGACGCAGGTCCAGAGAAGGGCCATCTCCGTCTTCTTCAGTCTCCGATCGTCCCCTGACCCGAAGGCGATCCCTGCCGCCGCAAGGAAGAGGGCGGCGGCGAGGGCTATCGGGGCGGCGGACGGGCGCTGGACTGCCTGGACGACAAGGATGGCGCCGTAGACCGCCGCACTGGAGGCGACGGCGTTTCTGATCAGAGTCATGGGATCACCCCCGCGAGAAGGACATAGACGACGATGAGGCCGGCCACCCCGATCTGGATGGTGACCGTGTCGAAGGGGGAGAGCATCGGCGTCAGTGCGCAGATGAACGAGAGGGAGAGGAGGAGGAGCACCATCGTCACGGCCGCAAGGAGGAGGGGCATCGGCGCCAGGAAGATGAGGATGAAGGCGTACAGGAGGACGAAGGTCTTGAGCGCGAAGGCCGCCTCCAGTCCGGCACGCCAGACCCCGAAGTGCTCGGTGACATTGCCGCTCACGATCTCCTTGCTCTCGATGACGGCGAAGGGGCTGTAGTGCATCTTCGCCAGCACGACGATGTAGAGTGCTGCGGCCGCCGGCGGGGCCGCAAGGAGGAGGGGGCCGTGCGCCGCCTGCCATGTCTGGATGTCCGAGATCATCAGGGATCCGGTGACGAGGTACACGGCGGCGATCGTGGCGAAGAGCGGGATCTCGGAGGCCGCGGACATCACCGACCTGATCGCCCCGAACTTCCCGTACGGCGACCCCGAGGAGAGGCCGAGGCCGTGCTCCACGATCTTGTGGAGCATGTAGACGGCGAAGAGGAGGAGGAGGCTCCCGCCGGTGACGAGGATGAAGAGGGCGGTGCTCCAGACGGCGATGGCGATGAGCACCACCGCCACGAAGAGCGTCTCGCTGGCCGTGGCCGGGACCCAGGTCTCCTTGAAGGAGAACTTCAGGACATGGAGGATCTCCTGCCAGACCGGGGGGCCGGGCCGTCCCTGTACCCGTGCGATCGCCTTCCTGTGGATGCCGTGGAGGAGAAGTCCGGCGAAGACCGCGAAGATGAGATATTCGATCATGTCTAGTACCCTATGAAAGGGGTGTCCCCCTCTTTTTCTGCTGCATTCCACCACAGGCCGAGGGCGACAAGGAAGAAGGGAAAGGCGACGACGGTCAGCACGATCGAGACCCAGGTCTCGACAAGGCCGAATCGCCACGCCGCCGAGGAGGCGACGCAGACCATGCCCGCCGCCGCCGTCACCGCACGTGCAGTCTGTTTTTTCATTGTCATCACACCGTCAGGGCGATCTCCACCACTCTGAGGAAGAGGAGGAGGGAACTCACATGGATCATCAATACGTAGGGGGCGCCCGGCGCCCGGGTGATCTCGGCCTTCCCGATGTAGAAGGGCGCCATGCCCTCTCCCATCACGCCGACCACCAGGAACATCTTCGCGAGGAGGGGCACGGCCCCGGCCCCGGCGAGCGCCCAGATCGAGAGAGTGCCTGTCGCCGCAAGCGCGATCGCCGCTCCGCCGAAGAGGGGCACGGTGGCGACCATCGCCACGATCCCGTACTGGTACGCGGCCTCCAGGACGTGCCTGTTCTTCACCGCGGCCACGATCCCGATGTTCGTGATCCCGATCATCGAGCTGAAGAGGGTGAAGTTGAAGAGGTCGCCGGAGACCATTGCCCCGAGGGTCGCGAGGCCGCAGGCGATGGCCATGAACCTCTGGAAGCGGAGTTGTTCCGGCGGGATCTCCTTCGTGTAGTAGGCGTCGCCGCCGAAGACGATGTCCACCGGCTTTTCCGGGCGGCTGATTATCGCGAGCCCTGTGAAGAGGAGGGCGAAGACGAAGAGGACGGCCGTGTACACGCTGAAGTAGTCGACGATGTCGCCGAACTCGACAGCCAGCAGTTCCGCCCCTTCGATGGGGAGGTCAAACATCCCGACCACCCCGCATTGTGCCGACAAGTGCCATCTTTGCCATCACCTTGAGGAGGATTGCGCCGCCCGCGATCATCACCGCGAAGAGCCAGTACTGCGGCGCGATCATGAAGACGAAGAAGGCGACGATCCAGAGCGCCCAGGCATAGCCCGAGGCCGTCTCCAGGATTGCGAATGCCTCGTCGTGCCCCTTGCAGAAGAACCAGAAGAGGAGACCGAGGCCGGCCACCGCACCGCCTGAGAAGCCGGAAAGGACGATGCCGTAGATTACGAGGCCGGCGGCGAGGATCGCGGGGGCGCTGTCCATCACCTCGAGGTGCATCATCCTCTTCGGGGCTGCGGTCAGCCCTTCCTTGACGAGGTAGACCTCGGAGAGGGCCATCAGTTCTGAGATCCCGACCACCAGGCCGGGCAGGATCAGGGCCTCGGCGAGGTCGGTCGCCACCAGGGCGATGATCGCAAGTCCGGTGATCTCGGCGAGGTCGGTGAGGAGGAGGCGGTGCAGGTCGTCCTTTTCAAGCACCAGCGCTATGAAGGCGACCGCGACCGCGACCAGGACGGCCGGAAGGGCGATCTCGTAGCTCATCCGTCACGCCTCCTGAAGAGATAGGAGGCGATCGCAAAGGCCGTGAAGAGGATGCTCGTCTCGACGATGGTGTCGAGCCCCCGCGTGTTGTACAGGATTTCGTCGATGATCCCGCCGGGGTGGGAGACGATCGTCGTCCCGAGGTGGGCCGTGGTCTCTGCCAGGAAGAGGGAGAGGGGCGTGAGGTACGCCGTCACGTAGCCGAGGTAGGGCGAATTCTCAGGGTACTGCGCCGCCACCGTCGTCGTGTTGAAGGGTTCGCCGCCCCGGTCGTACGGGTCGAGGTGGCTCGCCCGGTCGATCGCCTTCGGGTACAGGGTGTCCCCGTGATAGACGATCGCGGGGAGGGAGAAGGCCCCGATGATGAGGACGAGGAGGACGAGCACGGCGTAGAGGAGGGTGAGGTTCTCGTATTCAGAAAGGATCTTCGATATCCTGCTGATCATGGCGCTTCCCTCCTCTCGACCACCCTGACCATGACGAAGGTGGAGATGGCGGTTACGGCTATGAAGGTGAGGAGGGCGAGGGTCTCGTCGTACGCGAGCATGACGAGGAGGAGGCCCCATCCCGGGATCTCCAGGCTGATGATCCTGGAGAGATAGGTCTTCGGCCGCGGGAAGGCGGCGGCGACGGCCCCGATGATGAGGATTGCGAGACCGAGGATGAGTTCAGGCGCCATGTTCGTCCCTCCTCCAGGCGAGCGCGAGGACGAAGATCGTCGTGATAGGTGCGAGCAGGGCGACGGCGACGGCGACGTCGAGGTAGCCCCGGTCGACGATGAAGGGCATGATCCCGCCGATCATCACGCCGAGGGCGATGAGTTTGTCGAAGGGGTCGCGGGAGACGGCGGTGGCGACGGCCCCGAGGAGGGCGATCGCAGCGAGGACGACCTGCAGGAACTCAATCATGCTTCACACCCCCGGCCTTTGCGCTTGCAATGGCGTTCGCCTCCAGGGTCGAGCCCACGAAGTAGGCGGCGGCCGCAAGGAGGGAGAGGGGGTGGTCGATGAGGAGCACGATGATCCCGGCGACGGCGAAGTTCATCACATTCAGGTACGGGAGCTTCAGGTAGGTCTCCTTCTCGGCGAGGCAGCGGACCGCCGCAAAGAGGGCGACAACCCCGCAGACGTACAGGGCGATCAACTCCGCCACCCCCAGATGCGGGCGAGGAGGCGGCTTGCGTGCCTGTGCGAGAGGCCCTGGATGGTCAGGATCGCGATGACCATGCCGGCGATGAAGTTCTCCGGGGCAAAACCGATGCCGGCGAGGCCGGCGACCATCAGGCTTGCAAGGACGGCGCCGGTGGTGCCGGCATAGCCCGGGTCATGGCAGATACGGTTTCCGACAAAGACAAGGGCGGCCGCTGCAAGTCCTCCGGGAAGGCCGGCGACATAAACCCCGCACGCGGCGAGGAGGGTGCCGGCCGAGGCGTCGGGCGAGGAGACGATATTTCCCATCATCGTCCCGCCCGCGAGGGCACCGCCGTGCTCCTCGATACTCTGGCCGATGGCCGTCGCACCGCTCACGCCTCCTTTCTCCGGCAACCTGAAGGCGATATCGACGGTGACGAAGAGGACCCAGCAGAGGACGGCAGCGATCACGATCTGTTGATAGTCAGCAAGCATCTCCTCTCTCCGCGTCTATTCATTTAACCTAATTAACCGGAGCACACCCATAAAGATTTTTATACGGTTTTGTAAGAGTCAAATTCGGGCGTTTCACGATTGATTGAGGTATTTGCGACCATCCTATAAGAAATTTCAGATGACGGCAGTGCCGGAGGCCGTCTCCCGCCTCCCATACTATTTTATTCCTGTCAGGGCCGTATCTCTGTATATTCCATGACGCACGACCGCCTGACCCTCATCCTCGTCTTCGCCGTTTTTGCCGTCACGGCCCTCGCCTTCTGGAACCTCCTCTGGGTGGTCGTCATTGCCGCGTCCCTTGCCGTCGTCATCCTGCCCCTGAAGAGATGGTTCTGCCGGTGGGTGGGGGAGGAGATGGCGTCCCTCCTCACCGCCGTCGCCGTATTTCTCGCCCTTACGGTCGCGGTGGGTTTTACGATCGCCGTCCTGGCCCTGAACGCCGATTATCTCGCCGGGATCGTGCAGGGGATCCTCGCCTGGATCGGGGCCGAGGGGGAGACGGCTGTGGGGCCGGTCCAGTCGGCCGGCATCGCCGCCTGGGCCGGGGAACAGGTCGCCCGTTTCGGCGACTGGGCCGGAACATTCGCCTCCGAGGTGCCGATGCTCGTCATCGATGTCATCGTCTTCTTCCTCGCCCTCTTCATGTTCGTTTTCCAGGGCGAGGCGGTCGCCGCGGAGGTGACGGCCGCCCTCCCCGCCCGCCTGCGGGCCACGGTCGAGAGGATGACCGCCACCTCGGTCGACACCCTCTATGCGATCTATATCGTCCACGTGGCGACGGCGGTGATCACCTTCTTCCTCGCCATCCCCTTCTTCTGGCTTCTCGGCTACGACCATATCATCTTCTTCTCGGTGATGGCCGGGATCTTCCAGCTCATTCCGATACTTGGGCCTTCCCTGATCATGTTCTTCATCGGCATCCACGCCCTTTCCCTCGGCGATGTCAGGGGGGCGGCCCTGGCGGCCTTCATCGGCTACCCGATCGTCTGCGCCTTCCCGGACCTCTACTTCCGCCCTCTCATGATGGGCAGGCGTGCCGCGATCCACCCGGTGATCATGTGGATCGGATTTTTCGGCGGCCTCGTGACGATGGGCATCGTCGGCTTCGTTCTCGGCCCTCTCTTCCTGGCGCTCGCCGTGGCGGGGTACCGGATCTTCATCGAGGAGATGGAGGACGCGAAGGGGGCGGAGGTGTGAGACTTCTGTCCTGCATGCCCATGCTTTGAAAACGATCCCCGTGGTTTTCATGGTAAACCTCATGATTTCAGGCCGATTACCCCCTATATCGGCCTTTCCGGAAGCCCTCTGGCGGGTGTTCCCCGGGGTGGCAGAGTGATACATCCTCCGGGCATTCCTGCCGCTCATATCCCTGCTATATCCCCTGATTCTCTCTTTGATCGTGTATTGGCGCACGATTCTCCGGTCCCGCCTGCTTCACGGTTCGGTGGGATCATACCTCCGGCGAAACGGGAAAATAGTCGTTTTTTGGGCTCTGTAGAATCCATTTTCTTGAAGTAGATGGGGAACAAAAGCCCTGGACCTCGATTATGGGAAAGATGATGGATCGGTGCCCCGCGCCGGGGGACTACGCCCCCGGAGCCCCCGCTCAGGATAGGCAGGGACAGGGCAATCTTCCGCCTCAGGATATCTGTTCTGTCTTCCCCGGGCCAATCGCAAGGGGGGACGACCGGAGGGAGCGTGAGAAGACGAAGTCTTCGAGGAGCCCCCGGCGCGTGCTTTAGGGGAAGGCGGTGGGTCCTCACTTTTCTTCATAGGATTACGGGGATACATCAACCCGAGCATGAGGTTTTCTACAAAGCCGTTTTTTGGGCATTCCCGGTGTCCGACCCGGATCCCCTCACTTCTCCCACCACACCATCGCCCGCCTCCGCCTCCTGACCAGCACGTACCCCCCGTCCCCGTCCGGTTCCAGGGCCTTCCTGAAGTGCTCGACGACGACCTCTTCCTTCCCTGCCGGGGGCTCGTGCATCCTCGCCCAGTCGGCCGCGGCCGCTTCGGGCGAGGGGTAGTGCCTGACCGTCTCCGTCCCGTAGACCCGCACGTTCGCGTAGATCCCGAGGTCGTGGAGGATGTGAATAACGAAAAGGTAATCGGGATATCCGACACGGCCCCCTTCTGCACCGAAGACTTCACGCCAGAGTTTCTGGTCGTCGCGCTCCCGCCAGTCTCCCGCGTGCCAGAAGAGGTACACCGCCTTCGTCGCCGCCGCGTCGATCTTTTCGAGTTCCCGTCTCAGGTCGGCAAAGCCGAGGGAGTTTGCGGCGACGACGACCGTGTGGGGGCCGATGTCGACGCCCGGCGTCACGTCCTCCCAGCGTGCCTTCATGCAGGTGTAGTTGCCAAGACCCGCCTCCTCCATGTGGCGGCCGAGGACCGCAAGCATCTTCCCCGACGGGTCGAGGGCGGTGACGTGCCGTGCGACCCGCGCCATCGGGACGGCAAGACGCCCGGTACCTGCCCCGATATCGAGGACAGTATCGTCCGGACCGATCGCCATCATCGAGACCTCGGCCGCCCCTCTCTCCTCTCCTCTGACACGGTCGTATGCCCCGGCCCGGCGGTCCCAGACCGCACCCGGGTCGTCGATCTTCTCCCTGCCGCCGGCCTCGACCGCCGCCCGCCAGAGTTCGTTGTAATCGGGAAGAGGTTCCATGCACCCTCTCTTGGAGTGATCTGATATGAGGGTGGCGGTCAGGGCCGGGATGCGAAAAGACCATACCCGGCTGATAGAAAAGTACTCTGTATACAGGCGTTGGAACGATCCCACAAAAATCAGACGATATCTCAGGCATAGAAAAGATCTTCAACGGCGTGGCCACGGGCATCCTCCGCTATCCCGCCCACCTCGCCCATATCAGGACCGGCAAGGCCGGGGCAAAACAGGGAGATGTGGTCGTCCCCGAGAGGGCCTGACCGATCTTTTTTTCTTCCCCCACTCCCCAGAGGCGTCGGGGTATCATTCCATGCGGCCTGCATTTGAAAGACATACCGACAGACTGAGAGACGAGGAGATCCTGGAGATCGGCTCCTTTGTCCCGGAGCCTCTGCCCGATGAGGAGAAGGCGCGGTTCAGCCGTGTTACCGGCATGCCGGAAGCGCCCGAGACATTTCCGGCCGTCGCAATCGGGTGGCCGGAGACGAAGAACCTTGCCCGACTGCTCGGGAGGGACGACCTGAAGACGATCGACCCCTTTGTCAGGGCCGATATCAAGAGGTATGATTTTTTCCTGGTCCGGCTCTGCTGCTCTTTCCTGCCCGAGAGCGAGGAAACGGTGCTGCACTCGGCGCGATTTATCGTCGTCCTGAAACCCGACGAGAGGGGACGGCAGCCGCGGGTCTCTACGATGTACCCGCGGCGGGTCCTCGACCCGGTGAAGGAGACGAGTCGGATGGGTTTGAATGCCTCTCTCCAGTTCATCCCCCTCGTCGGTGCGACGCCCGCGGTGGAGGGGGCGATTGAGACCGGCGTCGAGTACACGAAACTCGTTCCGAAGATGGTGGCCGCTTTCAACTTCGACCAGAGCGGCGCACTCTGGGACTTCGAGCGGACCGACGCGGACGAACTGCGCGGCGTGCGGTACATGTACCTCCTGGCCAGGGCGCCGACAGGGGCCGTGAGTCTTTGGGCCAGGATCACCCTCTCGGCAAAGGTCAGGTTCAGGGACCGGCTGCGAAACGCGGTCTTTGCGCCCTGGGGAAGGGCGGCCCCCGCCCTGGAACTCAACCTCCTCGCCGAGAGGGGCCGGGCCGTCCGCCCCCCTGCCGCGGCCTGACCGTCGCGCGGGAGAATGTTTATGAATACGAGGCCCCACCCTCCCCACCCACGGGGGGTACAATGGCAAAGATTGCACGGAAGATGGTGGAGGATGCGGGGGTCGACGTGGACCATCTCGTCGACCTCCTGGTGAAGAACGCCGCAGCAGAACTGACGACCTTTTATTATTACACGATCCTGCGGGTGAACCTGATCGGTCTGGAGGGTGAGACGATCAAGGAGATCGCGGAGACCGCACGGATTGAGGACCGGAACCACTTCGAGGCCCTGGTGCCGCGGATCTATGAACTGGGCGGAAAATTGCCGGAGAGCATGGTGGACTTCCACAATGTCTCGGGGTGTCCGCCGGCAAAACTGCCCGCGGACCCGACAGACACCACGGCGATGCTGAAGGTGCTCGTGGAGGCGGAGAGGTGTGCGGTGCGGCAGTACACTCATGTCTGCTCTCTCACCGCGGGGAAGGACCACCGGACCTATGACCTCGCCCTCTCCATCCTCCACGAGGAGGTTGAGCACGAGTCCTGGTTCTCCGAGTTCCTCGGCGAGGGGCCTTCGGGCCACTTCCTGAGGAGGGGCGAGACCTCGCCTTTTGTCTCGAAGTTCCTGCGGTGAGAACAGGGTGGTGGGAGGCACTCCCGCCCCCCCCTTCATGCCTGTGCGACAGAGGCCACGGCCTGACGCCCTCCGTACTCGACAATCTTCCCATCAAGTGTTTCTCTGATGGCCATCGCTTCTGCATTGCTCAATTCAGGGTTGTTGCCGCCGTACCTGAGATGACGGGCGAGGACAGGATACCGGTCCAGGTCGTCGTCGCCGAGATGGACGGTCTCCTGGGCGGCCATCTCTTCGGGCGTGGGGGTGGAGAGGAGGAGGAAGAATCCGCTGAGGTTGGTGTGCTCCTCTGTCCAGCCAGTGTCCTGGGACGAATAGATGACATGGAGGAGTCGGCCGTCGGTGTCGAGCGTCCCTGTGGTGTCGATGAAGACGTCGGTCTGATCGATCCGCGCCCACAGGATCACGGCCGTGTTGCTCGTTGAAAGAGTGACCATGCTTTTTTCGACAGCTGAGAGAGTGCCGCTGAAGTATCAGGTGTCCGGGGGGACGGTTGTAGGAACGTCTCTCTTCGCTTCAAGCACGGCGAGGCACGGCCTCCCGTCGATCCGGACCTCCAGTGTGTCCTTATCCATGAGGTGCGCCTGGAGAGTGTCGGTATCGAAGACGGCCACGTCATACCGCTTCACTGTCGGTGTGACCCCGGGGTCGGCATCTGCATGGGCGGCGGTGCGGATCTCTGTCACGCCCGGGGTGAAGACCGCCGCGTTGTCTGTCTCTGTCGCGGTGCATCCGGCAAGGAAGAGAAGAAGGGTGCTGAGGAGGAGGGGCAGGCCTGTTCTCATGGATTCTCAGAAGGGGACTGAAGATGTCCCTCATTATAGTTTTTTTGGCCTGCTGTCTCCGGGTTGTCCGGGTGTCTTTCCGAAAGCACGGTTTTCTTGAAAGAGGCTGATGATCGTCGCCTGATCTTTCCGGAGTTATCTATCTGACCATAATCTGTTCATTCAATAGCCTTTGCCTTCTTGACCAGGAAATAACCTCCCGAGAGGGCGATGATGACAAAGCCGATCCCGAGAAGGGAGAGGCCGTCCATCTCTCCCGAATCGAGGAGGAGGATCTTCCGGGCGATGGCGATGAGAGCGACGAGCATGATCACCTCGACGTGGACCCGGTGGTCCTCGACATAGGTCCGGATCGTTTCCAGGAGTTCGATGCCGATGAGCACAAGGAGGAAGAGGCCGAGGACGCCGAGGATTTCATGGTTTTCAAGTCTGAATCTAGATTCGTCGAATATCAGGCCGTTAAAAACGAGCAGGGCCAGTTCGATGACGGAAAAACCGACGATGATGGCGAGGAGGCCGATAAGGACATAATATATCCCCTTCTGGTAGGAGTCCAGCGCTTTGAACATGTGCCCTCAGTCCTGATTTTCATGGGTCGGGAGGGCTGATAAAATCAGATGTTTTGTGCCTCCGGGAGGTTTTGGGGGGCTTGCGCCGTGGCCGGGATCAAGGGTATTTATACCGGCGAAACGTATGGGTATCTGCATTTCTGGTCTGCGAGGGTTGCCGAGCCAGGTCAAAGGCGATGGATTTAGGGTCCATTCTTGCAGGAGTTCGAGGGTTCGAATCCCTCCCCTCGCACTTTGTTTCCGGGTAATAACGAGTTGCAAAAAACGCCACTTCTGAAACAGAGTACGTATGTGATGAACCGATCATCATTCTCTGTAGGAAAATAATGATGCCGTTTTTCGGGCTCTGTAGAAACCCTCACCTTTTCCGTGTATGAACGTGGCCCAACCGCCTTCCTCCATCTTCGCACCGGGGGACTACGCCCCGGGACACCGCTCAGGATTGGACATCAAAAGGGCAAACGTGCATCTTGAAGAGGGGACTGCCCTCCACCCCCCTATCCTCATGGCGGGGGGACCGGGGGGTGGCAGCCCCCCGGACGAGACACTCCAGAATAGGAGTTCTACAGAGCCGTTTTTCGTGTGTTTCTCTATAATATCTGAGATACTCAAGGTTTCATAGAGAGCATATCCCAAAACTCTCGTTCATTCTCCCCATCTCTGCATGCAGGGATCGGGAGAGAATATCATGTTCGGGTTGATATCTTCCTGAATTCCCTGAAGAATCGTGCGAAACCCCCGCCTTCCCCTATCTCTCTGCCGGGGGACTGACGCCCCCGGACCCCCGAAACAGGATAGGGCCGGGGAAGAGAGACCAGAGATCCTGATGACGGAGATTGCCATCCACCCCCTATCGCAATGATGGGGGGACCGGGGGTGAGACCCCCCGGACAAGACACCAGAACAGGATTTTTCAGAACCACATACCGATCATTCCATCGACAGGACAGAGGGTATGATCAGTTTTGGGATGACCTCAGAGATTGTTTACGTGGCCCTTAAGATAACAGTAAAAATAGTTGGAAGTACCAGGCAGCTCATTTGATCTTTTTGTTGAGCTTCTTGAGCTTCTTCTTGGCGGCCTCGCTACCTGCTGCCGCCTGCTTTGAGAGATCGTCTGCCTTGGCTATCTTCGCTTTGTTCTTTTTCTCCAATTCTTTCTTACTTAATGGCATACAGTCACATCCCAGGCCTTTGTGTTGTTTATTTGTCTTTTTTCCTTCTTATATACCAGTATCGTTGTATCAGCCGGGAAAAACTAATGAAAATCTGACCTATTCAACTGCTATTTTACCATTTTGAACAGTCGACGATGTGTTATTTGAAAATAGTCTGTCATATCTCTCATATCAAACCAAAGTGAAGAAGAGGTCCTCTCATAACTCTCCGGACCCCCAAAGTGTACATGCCAGGTAGATGAGTCCCAGAAATGAGTATTCATGTCGCTCGTATCGGGGAAAGACCTGCTTAAATGCCTTTATGCCGCTGAAAATTGTTCAACGGCGCTTCGCTTTTTATACGATCCCTGATCAAATCAGAATGGCCTTCCCCGCCGGGGGTATTTCCCTGCACTGTGTCCGCTCTTGCCTTTACAGCAACTGTTCCGCTGCCATACGCTGCATTCGGGCGGGTCTTTTTCCATTTTTCCCGTAAAAGACCGCACATCTGGGCGTGATGCCGCGGAGGGAGGTCGCGAGAGGTGAAAGGATCGGTGAACCGGGAGAAGGTGATCCAGAGATGTGCCCCGTGCCATGAAAAGATCGCCAACCAGATAAACTCCTGCACCAACTCGTCTTTCGAGTCGTGAGCGAGAACCAGGCCATTGCATTTGAGTCGTGGAATGGTAGTGGGATGATGAAATGCGGGCGTGGCGCAATGCGCCAGGCACCGCGTGCTGACAATGCAATCGCGGTGCGTTGTCATGCCGAACCATCATCCGGCACAGGGGTCCGGAGACGTTTCGTGGGGTATGTTCTTCGCGATGCTGAAGTCCACATGCCGGACGTACGGGAAGACTCTCCTGAAGATCGAACGTTTTGATCTATCCTCGAAGACGCATGGGTAACTGCATTTCCCGTCTGCGAGGGTTGCCGGGCCCGGTCAAAGGCGATGGATTTTGGGTCTATTCTTGCGGAGTTCGAGGGTTCGAATCCCTTCCCCTCGCATTGCGACAGGGCATTCCCCTGATCGGGAGTGGTCCCGCTATTTTATCCGAGTTCGGGACTGACGCCTCTTCTGCCGGGGGATTTTTCTACTTCTTCCGGGATGGCGATCTGCTTCCTGCCGCCGGCGTCCAGCATCATGCGAGAGGGAATTCTGGAATGTCCCCTCAGTGGGGGGGCAATCCATATATGCAAAAAGTGCCAACATTTCTCTGCACTGTGGCAGAGCGCCGATAGTGTAGTGGTTATCACTAGGCGTTGCCAACGCCTAAACCCGGGTTCGAGTCCCGGTCGGCGCACTTCTTCTTCTGTGACCTCTTCTTTCAGAGCCGTGCATCCGATCGCTCGTGGACAGCATCTATGCGTGCCATCTGTGATGACACAGCTCCATCGGTTGTCAGACCGGGAGATGATGCAGATGCCGCTCTCTCTCCCCACGCTCACCCGGACAGTTCTCCGCCCTGCCGCCGTGACTGTTTCCCATCATCGAAAAATCGTTGTGTTTCGGGGGACCCGGTCCTTCCCCTTCTTCAGCGCGGGCCGGGAACGGACACCTGCACACGGCGCGGCATCCCCTCCTCGATCCATCTCCATGCCTCCTGGCGGCGTTCGGGCCCGAAGAACCTGACGTCGGTGTTCGAGAAGAGGAAGAACGCCGGTTGCACGGAGAGCAGCCGTTTTTCCCACTCTTCATCGCCGATGATCGCCTCGCGCTCGACAGAAGGTTCTTTTATGCTCTGGACGAGGTCGTCGGCCATCGCCCCGAAGTCCTCCCCCTTGTAGTCGACGATGTCGACCAGCACGCGGACAGTGCCATAGCGTTCGGTCGCCAGGTCGATCGCCGGTATGAATATGTGCGTGTAGTCCTCGTCCGTGACCTCTCCGCTGATCCTGAACCCGATGATGCCTCCCCTGCTCTCCGGCAATATCTCGATCATCTCTTCCCTCCCGCGGGGGTAGGGGGATCATCGGAATAAATAGGTTGCCCGGGTTCTCCTCTCTGATGGGTGAGGAGGGCGGCATATCCGCGCCCGCGAGAGGTCTCCGGGAAGTGAAGAGACGGCACCCCGCCTCTCTCCTCCGTGTTCCATGCAGAAGATGGACGTGTGGCCATTCCCACGATCCCTATCCCCTCTGCCGGAAATGCCGGATCATAATGCTGAAATTATCCTTCGTCCCACTCTTTCGGCGATACTCTATGGGAGGACGTAGCGACGATAGCATCGAGGACTATCCCCAGTCACCTGTCCCTACCCATGCCCGCCGGGGTTTTCTCTCCACTGCCGTCATCCTCCTCGGCTTCACCTTCTTCTCGGCGACGATGTGGGGCGGCGGTGCCATCGGCGTCGCCTTCCCCTTCTGGCCCGACCTGATCGCCGTCATCTTGCTCGGGAACCTCCTGCTTGCGGGCTATGTCGTGGCCCTCGCCTATGTCTCCCAGAAGAGCGGACTGAACACGGTGCTCATGGGCCGGTACTGTTTTGGGCGGGTCGGCAGCCGCTGGCCAGACCTGGTTCTCGGGTTCACCCAGATCGGGTGGTACGCCTGGGGGACGGCGACGATCGCCATTCTGTTCACCGGTCTCCTGGACCTCGGCGACGGGTGGAGGGCGCCGCTCATGGTCCTCTTCGGCGTCACCTTCTGCTGGACGGCGTTCATCGGGTACCGCGGGCTCGAACGTCTCTCTCTGGTCTCGGTCCCCCTGATGTGCCTCCTCATCGTCGTGAGCCTGGCAATCGCCACGCGGGACGCCGGGGGTGTGGCGGGCGTCCTCTCCATCGCACCCACGGCCACGATGGGTGTCGGCGAGGCGGTGACCATCGTCGTCGGGACATTTATCGCCGGAGGGACGCAGGCGACAAACTGGACGCGGTTTTCCGACACGCCGCGCACTGCCGTGGGTGCGGCGGCCCTCGCGTTCCTGCTCGGGAACGGCCTGATGGTCCTTGTCGGCGCCTACGGCGCTCTTGTCTACGGGGAGAGCGACATCGTTCAGGTCCTTGCGATGCAGGGCCTGCTCGCCGGGGGCGTCGTGATGCTCTTTCTGAACATCTGGACGACGCAGGACAACACCATCTACAACGTCTCGGTGGCCGGGTGCGACCTTCTCCGGACGAACAGGCGCAGGCTGATCACGCTCGGAGGGGCGGGCCTGGGCACCGTCCTCGCCCTCCTCGGGATGTACGACTGGCTCGTCCCCTATATGGAGATGCTCGGCACCCTGGTCCCGCCCATCGGGGGGATCATTCTTGCGGACTTCGCCGTCGTCCACCGCGGCCGGTACCCTCCTCTCGAAGAGGCCTCCCGGTGCGCCGTCCGCTGGACCGGGGTCGTCGCCTATGTCGCGGCGTCGGTTATCGCCATATATTCCCCCGGCATCCCGCCGCTCACCGGGATTGTCGCCGCGTTCCTCCTCTATGGGGCCGGGAACTGGATCGAGGCCCGGCGCCATCCCTCCGCGGACTGTCGGTGAGGTGCGGGGATACTTACGCCTTTGCAGCAGGTTTCCTGCAGTTTTTTCAGCACCTGCTGCGAGAGAGAAAAGTCGAGGATCGACTCCCGTACTGCCGGTACATGTACAGATTGAGAGACGCGTCTCTCTCTATGTACTGAAGTACAGCAAAAAACACACACAGTCCCTGGCACCTCTCTCCGGGTGTGTGGGTGTGTGTGCGATCCCCGGAATGATGAAAACGATCCCATGATGACGGCGTGCCGTGGCTTAAATTATAATCGAGCGTCACTGTTCCGTCCGTTGAGTGGCGGTAACCTCCGCAACACGCTGAAAAGAGATGGGAAGACGGGGCCTGTGCTGCAGGAGTCCCTGCTGTCGATGGCACTTTCGCACCTCCTGTGCACCGGAGGTGCACCGGAAAAGTGCACACATAAAGATGGAGGATCGAGCCTGGATTGAATAATATAGAGAGAGGAGAGAGAGATCTCTCTCTCATAGTACTCTAGTGCACCAGAATAGAGGCACACACAGCACGGGGGACCTCTCTTTGTCAGGGGGTGACTGTGTGTGTGATCTGCGTGCGAGTGCTCATGACGGGGAAGATGGGGGTAAAATGTCCCGGATTGGTGAAACCGGCAACGAATGGATGCCTTTGTGTTTTACTCTCCGGGTGCAAGCCGGTGCACGGGGGTGTACAGGTGCAAAGACGACTGTCCTTCCTGTTGAGCGTGGTGGGATGTGGGGTGAGGAGTGTGTGGGGTTCCGGACTGCCGGGAGTTTGGTGCCGGTGAGAGGGTCGACCCCGGGCGGTGTGCGGACAGGGGGAAGGCGCGGGTGCAGACCCGGACTCCTCCCCGCACCTCAGATCGACTCAGGCCTTCTTGCATATCGAGAGAACCACGGCGGCAGACGGCCTGACACTCGCACATTTGCTCTTCCCTTGCGCCGTCTGGTCGATCAATCTGTCCGAGAGCAACCGCGCACAATACCGCGAGGCGGAACTTTCAGATATCTGCAAACGTTGTGCGACATCTGAGATCGACGTGGGGCCGAAGTCCTGAATATCCTTGAGGACCGCCAGTTCCCTGTCCCGGAGGGGGGAGGTGAGATAGGGCAGATCGATCTCAGAGAGTTGTCGGCTCACATCTGAATATGAGGTGAACTGAGCGATCTTTGGTGCATGGCTTAAAGATGCAATGGTGAGGGCGACCAGGATCTCGCGGGGCCCGCCAGAGAGATTTACAATGATCGACGCACCCGGAGTGTCGTGCAGCGTACCTTTAATCGCCTCAATGCATGCGAGGACCATACCGGAAAAATCACGGTGGTCAAGGTTGACTCGTCTGATCGCGATGCCGGCGTCGATTGTGCGGACCATCTCTGTCACGCTCGTAAATGCACTGTCGGCCCGTTCATCCCTCGTATCTGACATCAGCATAATGATCCCGTCCCCTGCTTCGATCCCATATTTCACGATCAGTGAGAGGACATGGGAGGTGTCAAAACCAAGGGGTGAAACGTATACTTTCATACATTATCTCTGACGGCAAGGTATTTAGATTTCATTTTTTTGCAATATATCTCGGTGCATGCACTTTTTTTGCAACATTAATGTCACTATACGAATCAAAAGATTGATGAGGACATAAGTCAAGGAGTGTTCATGCGACGGGTGAATCTAGCACTCAGGACAGACCAGTCATTCGAGATACCGGTCCACGAAAGCTACCAAATTTACTCTTCGCTGCTGGGACTCATGAAGGAATCTGACCCTGAAGTGAGTCAGCGCATCCATGACTCGACTATCACGTCAATCTCCCTTGGAGCCCTTCACGGCCCCTTCCGATCGACAGAGAGGCCCTACCTGAAGCAGGTGATGCCCCATGAGCTCTATCGTCTTCGTATCGGGATCACCGACCCCCACGACGACGAGGTCTTCCGTCATCTTGTCCTGCCCATTCTGACAGATCGAAAGGAACTTTCCCTCTATCAGGGTTCCTTCTCCATCGAGCAGGTCGAGGACCAGATGGTATCGGTCGACGACCTCATACGGCAGACGCAGGGGTATGAACGACCCTCTCTGAACTTCGATTTTCTGACCCCGACATGCATTCAGTACCGGAATTCCCGTGTCACGGAGATGTATCCCCACCGGATTGCCGTGTTCCATTCTCTCCTTTCAAAATGGAACCATCTCTCTCCAGCCGACCTTCGCATGGGTGTTTCCCGAGACGATTTCGGGCGATACCTCATCGAAAAACCTGACCTGCGCCGGCTCGCGACCTACAGCGTGCAGGTCAACACGGTCATGGACGCGAAGAGAGGTCATTCCCGTCCGATCTTCAAACAGGGCTTTGTCGGTCGATGCACCTATTCCTTCACATCAAATGCCCCGATAGGGTTTAGAAACGCTACCCTGATCCTCGCCATGTTTGCCGAGTTCTCAGGTGTCGGATCCAGTGTCGCCCGCGGGTGCGGGCAGGTGGATGTCACAGTCCAGGACGGTGTCAATGAGTAGTGATCCATTCATGAGCCTGTTCTCTCAGGAGCAGGTGAATATGGTCTTTCAGAAGACCACAGGGAGGGCAATCCCTCCTTCGTATCGTGTGCTGAGTGACTATTTTACTCTGGTCGATCCGGTGATCCGGATCTCCCAGTACGCTCTTCGCCCGGCAAAGAGTGTAGAATATGGCAAGGTCGACCAGCCGATGCTGAGCCATATACGGAATGGCGTCTGGGCCATGGTCGAACTGAACGTACGTCTCTCAGAGATGGGTTCCGATGTCGCTCTCTCCCCGGACGAGTTGCGGGAAACCATCGCTCTCTTTGCCGTTCACGACCTTCACAAATGTGTCGGCGAGAAGTGGAAGGAACAGTTTGACCTCTCGGCCGAGCATGTCCATATGGTCGCCGCAGAGTTCCGGCTTACCGAGTACGCTCCTGCCCTGACCGCCGAGGACTATCAGTCCATTGCCGTCGCCCTCCACTCGAAATGCGGTTATCACGCCGACCTCTCGCAGAAGTTCACGGATTACCTCCGATGGCTGAAACTCGCCGATGCTCTGGCAGGTCTGGAAAGGCCCCGGGTCACCGGTTCGATGCGCAAGGCCCTCGGCTTTATCGATCCGTCGCTTTCTTTCTACTATCACCTGTTCCAGGAGTCGACCGGCATCCTCTCGAATGTTGTGCACACCGGTGTTGCTGAATGGGCGAAGAAAAAGGGTCTGTATCCTTTCCTCATCTTCGAGACTGGCGTCCTCTACGTCGGACCGAAAGGAATCGACCTCGACGTTCCCGGCCGCGAGACCCTGATCGAGATCTACCGGGAGTTCGAGCATGTTCTCAACTCCTGCCATGCGGCGATCTCAAGTCCCGCAGAATTCTCCAAGAGTATTACAGTTCAGGGGAGCAAGGGGCTGTATTCGGTCGATAACGCCTCCTTCTTCTACTCGGGCGTCCCGACCGTGATGAAGGGGTTCATGGCCGCGGCGGTCCTCCGCGAAGAATCAGAGAACACCGGCCAGATCGAGATCGACCTCGCACAGCACAAACTCCTGGCCAGGAACGCGGCACCCGAGATGCAACAACCGCTCCTTGAGGTCATCGACATTCCGGCTTCGGCCATCTCTGAGATCACAGTCGACGGGAGTGCGGTGGAACCTGTAAACGTGGAGATCCTCTGCCGGCCCCCTCAGCAGACCAGATCGAAATCTCTCCTCGTCCCGGAGTCGGTCAGGCTTGACGGACAGACGGTCGATGGGGCGGAGATCACGATCACCGGGCCAAGCCTCTTTGCAAGCCAGGTCGGATACCGGCACCATCTCAGGGAAGACTTCGGTATCGACATCGGGTGGGACGCCCGGATCATCTCCTATGCTCGGGCAGTCGCAGGACTGAGAAAAGCGGTCATCGACCCGCTCACCGAGGCCCATGCCCTCCCCACCGACGACCCCATCCTTGAAACCTGCCGGCTCTTCCAGGTCAACGAGGACCTTGCACACCGCATGGCAGAGTACGCCGGGGAGCACCGTGGGAAGGATCATCATGCGGTCGGGGGGTTCTGGAACTATTCCTATGTGATCGCCAGGGTTCTGCTCGACTCCTCTCTCGACGGTGTCCGCTTCGCCGACCTTACGACCGACAGGAAGATCGCGTACCTCATATCCCTGGTCGATTCGTTCCTCTCCAGCATCCCGACTGGGACGATGGAAGCCTTCAAAGAAAGCCTCCTCTATCCCTATCAGGACAAACTTCTTGTCTGGTTTGCAGAGAACCTCGACCTGAACGGGTCGATGGCATTTGGTGCATTTGAGAACAAAGTCTCGAAGTTTGACGCCTACTGTCGGGGGAAGGGAGTCTGCCACCTCACCGCAGATACGCCGTTTGACACGGAGGAAATAGCCCCCTCGAAGGATGTCAGTATGCTCGGTTATTCGTTCTCGAACCACGCCGTCCTTGGGGGAACAGAGCCGAAACTCTCGGTCTCCGTGCCGGTCGAGGTCGAACTCGGGCTCAGGAGAATTGGTCACCAGATCAAGAAGGGCGAGGATAAACTCTACTTCCGGTTGGTTCCCGACTACTTCCACACGCCTCTCGTCGCACGGATCTTCTCTGATCTCCTGAGCCGGTTCAACGACGAGGCGATGACAAACATCAGAGCCCTGGCGGTGGAAGCCCTGAACGGGTCTACTCTTGATCTCACAGCACTGGTGCGAGAACTCTTCGCCGAGGCTGGGGGTCGTGGACTCTTCCGGTATACGGGTGGGGGCTTCACGGCATTTGATTCAACCCTGTACACTACCTACGACGTCGTCTTCAACAAAATGAAAGACAACGAGACCGAGTACTGGTTCTTCGGTGCATATCTCGGGATGGTGCTTGCCACGGCAACCGGGTGCCGGGTGGTGGTTGGGGAGAACCCGATATGTATGACCGGCGGAGATGAGTTCAACGAGATGGTCCTGCTTGAAGCACCGCACGCGGCGGTAAAACGCATCTTTCATGACACGATCCCCCTGTCGAGACTCCCCTCAGACCTCCATGGCGCGTCCCTGGTCGTCGCCCTCGGGTATGAGTACGCCCTGGAGGACAAGTGGTTCCCGAAACATCTGCAGACGCTCAGGAACCACCGGTGTCCGGGAAGCACTCTCCTCAAGGCGCTCTGGAGAAAGAACACCGAGAGCGATGGCCAGACCGGGGCTTTCATCAACCGCGTCCGGGGCTATTCGATGCAGGCTGATAAGAAGGTCTACAACCAGTCGGTCCGGCTTCTTGAATGGGCGATCGAACTTGACCAGATTGCAGGTGATCCTATGACTATACAGACACTCCATGAACTTGCCCAAATCGGGATGGATGTTGTGATCCCGAAGGGGTTTGAACCGCATAAGATCGAGAGACTCTTCAGGGAGTCGGTCCGGGCCGTCCTCGCGCGGGGGACGCAGAAGTTCCAGCGCGAAGATTACGTCGACGCCGTTATGGGCCGGTTGCTCAAGATGATGGAGCGCGCCGGTGATGACCAGTTCTTCCGGGTCAATCGGCGTAACCACGATCATACCGAGCAAACAAAGGCATTTGCCGAAGCGTTCGTTGATTATGTCTTTTACGGACTTTTTAACGGCAACGCCGGGAAGATGAAGCGTGCGGAGAACGACCTCGCCGACGGGTTCTACGCGGCGACGCTCCAGCTGCGTGAAGAGTATTACCAGAGAAAAAACGCCGCACAGAGTACAGCCGTTGAAGAGAAGAAAACTGTAGAAGGAGGAAATTAAAATGAGCGAAGATGCGATCCAGAAATTTGGTGCAACGATCAAGGACTACATTCTTGAAAAACCCGAGAAGAGGCCGAAGAACCGGTACGTGAACCTTCTGGTCCTCCGGGAACTGCTCTCGGCGGCACGGTTCACCACCGACGGCACCGAGGCAAACTCGGCAGTCATCCGCATCGGGGAAACCGA
Organism: Methanofollis ethanolicus; assembly: GCF_001571385.1. NCBI lineage: Archaea > Methanobacteriati > Methanobacteriota > Methanomicrobia > Methanomicrobiales > Methanomicrobiaceae > Methanofollis > Methanofollis ethanolicus. The sequence continues at coordinate 1,413,093 of NZ_BCNW01000001.1, forward strand.
GGAGACGGTCGGGAAACTCTTCGGTCGTAAGCAGGTGGCGAGCGACCGCCGCACTGCAAAGGCGGTTCAGCGGGCCCTGATCACCGACGAGATGAAGAAGAAAAAGGCTGACTGGGACGGGTGCTCGATGGAAGTGACAAAGATGTGCCAGAAGTGCCCGGAGTGTGCTCTCTTTGGCAGCGCCGCATCTGAAGGTGCTGTCAGCATGACATCCCGCGTCATGTACGACGAAGCGTACACGATCCGGTCCCTGAGTACGGTTGTCGAGGAGTTCTTCCAGAACGCACCCGGTGACGCCTACGTGAAGAACGCAACATCTGGAATCCGTGAGCCCGACTTCTTCAAAGAGGGCGTGCTCATCCCCTGTGTGGTGACTCTCAAAGACGTCACTCTTGAGGAAGTGCTCTTCTTCATGAACATAACAGACCGGAACTCCCGGTACGGCGCCACGGGGACACGCTTCGGGAAGGTCAGGAACCACATCCTCGGTGTCTACGCAGGCGGACGGGAAGGGCCGTCGAGTCTTGAGGTGACGCGCGAGATCATCCTTGCCCTCGCCGGCACGTCTGATCAGGAGGCGATCCAGAAGGTGATGTCCGCCGATACGCTGGACCTTGAAAAAGTAAAGGCGGCGGCGGTCACGGGCTATGAAGACCTTGCATCCCGCCACCGGATCACCTCCATAAAGGTCGACGAAGCGGCGACCGCGGAGGTCCTCGACGCAATCAAGGAGGACTCGGAGGTTGCATCCCTGCTCACGACCCAGCTTGGAAAACTGGACGACTATCTTGACGTGCCCAAGAAGTGAGTGCTATGTCCGCGACTGTCGCACCCACGCCGCTGGCGGCGAAGCAGGACATGCAGGTCTACGAGGGTGTGCTGGAGCTCATGGGTGAGCTCTTCTTTGCCACCCTTGAACCCGGCAACCGGTACGTGACAAAGCCCCTGATCCTGAACACGGCGCTCTACTACGCCCTGGGATATGCCCGGGGTTCCTATGTAAACGGGGCGACGGGTCGGCGGTCGAAGAGGCAACAGCCGACCTATGTCGAGGACACGGCGGCGTTTGCCGACGAGATCTATGTCTCGGTCGCCCGGCCGATCACCCCTCTCAGGTTCACCACCGAGAATGCCAATGCTCGTGGCGACGATTACGTCCAGCGCAACCAGCCTGAAAAGCAGATGAACTCACCGACAGGGAAGATCGGGACGCGGAAGCAGATCCAGCCCGGTGCAAAGTTCCGCTTCTTTGTCCTGGCATTCAACGGCGCAGTCCCGGACCTGCCGGTCTATGTGCGGGTCGGGAAAAAACGAACCAAGGCCCTGATCGAGTGGAACCGTCTGCCGGTCAGGCGGCATGCCGGATCATTCCTGATGAACCATCCGGTCCTTGTCGACGACCTGGTCAGTATGCCGATCGGAGACATCCGTTTCTCCCGGATGATCCCGTTCGACGTGATCGAGCAGGGGCGGTTTGAAGGACCGTATTGTGCGTTCACCTGCACCGATGGTGAGGAGGTCTGTCTTCCGGCCGACCTGCAGTTCCTCCGGCGGTGGCGGGCATGATCGTCGAGGGGCTTTCCCTGCCGCGATATGATGCAGAACCGCTGGTCGGGGATATGCCTCCCTTCGGTCATCAGGTGATTGCCCGGGAGACCATCGGGACGCAGGACGAATATTATCTTGCGCTTACGGCCCCAACAGGATCTGGAAAGACCAATGCATGGGCCGTGCCCGCCCTTACCGGCGACCGCCTCGGTGTGATCCTTGCCCTGTACCCGACCAACGCCCTGGCCCGGGACCAGTACAGGTCTCTCTGCCGTCTCCGGGACCGCCTGAACCCCTCGAAGCCCATAGAGTACCTTGACGCCGAACAACTTGGCCTGAGAAGGGACGAGTATGACTACCGGATCACGAAGGGCGATGTGCTGGAGCAGATCGTCAGGACTATGACGCGGTCGGGCGGTGTCATCGTCACCAACCCTGACATCTTTATCTACGGGTTGAAGGGCTACTTTTCCAACTGTTATCTCGCTTCGTTCCTGAGGAACACAGTTTCGACGGTGGTCTTCGATGAGTTCCATCTCTTCGACCTCAAACAGACCGACATGATCCTCTTTCTCCTCCATGAGATCTCGTTCTACGATTCGGCACGGATGAAGCGTTTTCTCTTCCTCTCGGCGACTCCGAACGAGCGTGCTCTTGCCAAAATCCGGGATGTCATGCATGGCAACCTTGTGGTCGCCGGGCCGCGGTGCGATCTGCCTGTCGCCGATGAGGTGCCGGTGATGCCCGAGGTGGACCTCCGCTTTGTCCGGGGAACGAGGTTTGGCGTGGGGGAGGCGATCCTTGCAGATATCGATCGTTTCCTGGAGTTCTGCGAGGGGTGCAGGACAGCGGTCATCCTGGACAGCCCTGCGGAAGTCTGGATGGTGGCCGACTTCCTGCGGGAGCATACTGATCTTCGCGTCTGCGAGATGAGCGGATACCACAGGGGTTCGATGGACGAACCTTTCGATGTGCTTGTCGGGAACAAGGCGGTCGAGGTCGGGATCGACTTCAAGGGGGAGACGGCGATTCAGCGCCTGATCTTCTCTGCGCACAACCTCAGTGAGTTCCTGCAGAGGTTCGGCCGGCTCAGGAACCCTGAGCCCGGGATCGCCTACCGGGCGGTCTGCTATGCCCCGCGCGAGACGGTCGACCACTTCTCGTCGGTAGAGCGGGTGTCGAGGTCAGACCTTGAGGCCGGGCTCCGTATGACGATGCGGGACCCGAGGGTGGCGCAGAGTTTCAGCTGGCGCTACGGGTACCTGGAGGCCTGGGAGTATCTCTGTAGACACGTATCCGGCATCGGGGCCCGGGAGGCCAGAGCAAAGATCAAAGGCGCGTATCCTCCTCTCACCGGCGGCGTGCCAACAGATCAGCAAGACGAAGTGAAGCATCGGGGACTTGGTCTCCTCTACTACCATTATTTCGTCGGTTCCGGGATCTCTCCAGAGGAGATGCTCCGGCTTCCCGGCCTTGTACCGCTTGAGAACTACACGCAGGACGATCTCCCCCTCCTCGACCTGATCGATGAACTGGTCAGTTTCCGGGGGAAAGGGATGGACCTTGCCTATCTCAACACGACTGACGGGAGTTCCGGGACCTACGACCTCTTCTTCCTGCTCCGCTGGACAGACCTGGAGGTCGTGACTCGCGAGGAGTTCCTGCGGGCTCTTCCAGAGGATCGCCGGTCATGGGGCCACGAGATCTCGGGGCGGGTAGCGGGGTATGTCTTTGTCCGCGGCAGGGTCGAGAGCCCAAGGACGGTGAAGATGGAGGGGGCGACGTTCCGGGAGATGGAGGTGCTTGTTGATCAGGACCGCGTGCCGCGGGTCGTCTGCGGCATCGGACCCTATGTCCGGAGCCGCGATCCCGCAGTCCCTGTCCTCGACATCACGGCCTTAAATACGGCAATCCGGAATAAGGGGGTGTTCTGTCGGTACTTCGCCCACAATGGGTATGTTGCCAAGGAACTCTTCGGCCTTGACGACTATCTCAAACTGGTCCCGTTCAAGGGCGGGAGCCTCGCTCTCGATCTTGATGCACTGTATGCCGACTGTGCCGCCTTCGAGCATCAGGTCCGGTGAGGTGACAATGTTAGGTGATCTCGTCAACATCTCAGACCTGAACCAGTTCCTCTACTGCCCGCGTCGCCTCTACTACCTGATGTTCTACCAGACGCAGGGGTTGAACTTTTACCTTGCCGACGGCCGGGCCCTCCACAACCGTCAGAGTCGGCGGGGCGGGTGGTATCGGGAGGTCTATCTCCGCTCCGAGGCCCTCCACATGCACGGGAAGATCGACGTCGTCGAGCGTGCCGGTGATGTCATTGTCCCGGTGGAACGCAAGCACGGGTCGAGGTACTATGAGAATGACCTGGTCCAGCTGGCGGCGTATGCCATGCTGCTGGAGGAGTACCTGGGGGAACGGGTGCCTGCGGGGTACCTGTACCTCTACGAGACCAATGACCGGTACCTGATCGAGATCTCCGACCTGCTCAGGGAGAGGGTGAGGACGACGGTCGAGGCGATACGGTCCATGAGAGTCGATGAGGTCCCGGCGTTCTCGGAGAACCCGAATAAATGCCGGAAGTGCAGTGCGGTCACCTACTGTATGCCCTACGAGGCCCGCCTGCTGGAGGAGGTGTAAAATAAATATGCCCGAGTCAGATCGTGCGATCGAGGGTGCCGAGGCATTCAGGGTGGTGCGGGCGTCGGAGGGTATGTTTGATGACGACGTGATCTATGTCTCGGCACAGAAGAGCCGTGTCCGGGCGGAGGGCGGCAGGATCACGGTCACGCCCTGGGGCGAGAAGGAGGTTCTGGCCTCTTTTCCCATGGAGAAGGTGAGGACGATCAATGTCTTCGGGAGCGTGTCGGTCTCCTCCTCGGTCCTCACGAAGTGCCAGGAAAATGGCATGGCGGTGAACTACTTCACCTATTATGGGCGGTACGAGGGGAGTTTTGTCCCGGTACATAATACGATTGCCGGGGTCCGCCGCCACCAGTACGGCTGCACCGGTAACCGGGCCCTCAGGATTGCCCGTGCCATGATCGGCGGCAAGATCCGGAACTCACGGACTCTCCTCTCCAGAAAGCATGTCCCTCCTTCTGCCAGGCTGAAGGAACTGGAGCAGAGCGCCGGAGGTGCGAAGAACATGGGTGCGCTTCGCAGTGTCGAGGGTGAGGCGGCCGGCATCTACTTTGCGTCCCTGAACGAGTGCCTGATCGAGGGCTGGACTTTTGAAAAAAGAACACGGAGGCCTCCGGAGGATCATATCAATGCCCTCCTTTCTCTGACCTATTCCATGGTCCTGAACGAGGTCATCTCGGCTCTCCGGCAGTATAACCTCGATCCTTTCCTTGGCGTGATGCATACGGATCGCCATGGGAGGCCGGCTCTCGCCCTGGACCTCCTTGAGGAGTTCAGGCCGATCTTTTGCGACGCCTTTGCCCTGAGGCTGGTGAACCAGAGGGTTCTCACGCATGATGATTTCAAGGAGGACAACCACCTGAAAGACGCGTCCTTTAAAAAATACCTCTCCCAGTATGACTCATATATGAAGGAGGAGTTCAGGCATCCGCATTTCAAGTACCAGGTGTCCCGGAGGCGTGCGATAATCATGCAGGCGATCCTCCTCAGGAAAGCGATTACCGGAGAGATGAAAGTGTATCATCCCCTGGTGTTCATGAGGTGATGGGTGTGCGGCTGGTGGTGACCTATGATATTTCCAAGGATAAGGTTCGGAATCGGGTGTTCCGGATTCTTGAGGGGTATGGTGCGTGGAAGCAGTACAGCATCTTTGAACTTGAGGTCACTGACGTTCAGAGGGTTCAGATGGAGGAAAAGATCAGGTGTGTCATTGAACCTCATGACAGGGTACGGATCTATGAGTTGTGCGCCCGCTGTATCGGAAAGATAACGGATCTCGGGGAGCGGTCGCCGGAGTCGCTCTCCAATGTGGTGTAGCGAAAAGTTGATCGTGCGATGGGTCAATAGGTGTTCTGGTGTATCATGCCTGTTTATATGGGCAGGGTATGCTGTCACCCTATGACCTGATCGTCTCCTTTCTCTGCCATGCATTGCTTTGTTCGGCTTTTGCAGGCAAAATGGGGGGCGGTCGCAGCTGAAAAGAAAACCCGATAGGGATTGAAACCAGGCGGTCGTCAAGTCGCTCCGTGTCAAGGCGGGGGTCGCAGCTGAAAAGAAAACCCGATAGGGATTGAAACAAGTACGGGCAGAACCCCGCACAGATCTTCTGTGGGTCGCAGCTGAAAAGAAAACCCGATAGGGATTGAAACACCTCCTCGTCGGAGGTGTCGGGGCGCAGGCCGTCGTCGCAGCTGAAAAGAAAACCCGATAGGGATTGAAACGACGCTATACGGGGGGGTTATGGTTCGCGCTCAGTCGCAGCTGAAAAGAAAACCCGATAGGGATTGAAACGGTGCGAGCGTGACCGGACGACCGGAGCGATCACAGTCGCAGCTGAAAAGAAAACCCGATAGGGATTGAAACCAGATCACAGTATCGGGGCCGATCACGAACCCAGGTCGCAGCTGAAAAGAAAACCCGATAGGGATTGAAACCAGGATCTTGGCCGTGGTCACTGCATTGCTCGCGAGGTCGCAGCTGAAAAGAAAACCCGATAGGGATTGAAACAGATTCCTCAGCCCCGCGACGGGAAAGCCCACCGGGGTCGCAGCTGAAAAGAAAACCCGATAGGGATTGAAACATCTCGTAGGTCGGCCAGGTGCCCGCCTGCGCGATTGGTCGCAGCTGAAAAGAAAACCCGATAGGGATTGAAACTAGGTACCAATACATTGCATGGTTCTCAGTCCTGGGTCGCAGCTGAAAAGAAAACCCGATAGGGATTGAAACTATATTCCCGCGCTCATGCACGCAGATGTAAGGTCGCAGCTGAAAAGAAAACCCGATAGGGATTGAAACCCGGCAGAGTTCCCCTGCTCGGTGATAGAAGTCTAGTCGCAGCTGAAAAGAAAACCCGATAGGGATTGAAACAGGCCGAGACCCCGGCGGGTGTCTGTGCGAAGGCGGGTCGCAGCTGAAAAGAAAACCCGATAGGGATTGAAACTGCCGAAGAACGGATGTACATCCATATCAGTATTGTCGCAGCTGAAAAGAAAACCCGATAGGGATTGAAACTTCCCGGCCTCGTCGGTCTCGTAGACGACGCGGTTGGGTCGCAGCTGAAAAGAAAACCCGATAGGGATTGAAACGCATGCGCGCAGGTTCTACAGTTGACCTCTGGCAACCGTCGCAGCTGAAAAGAAAACCCGATAGGGATTGAAACTGATCCCCGGTCGGGCCTTACCCTCCCGCTCAGTAGTCGCAGCTGAAAAGAAAACCCGATAGGGATTGAAACGACATGGTGGACGCCGCCCCGATATGGGAAAAAGGTGTCGCAGCTGAAAAGAAAACCCGATAGGGATTGAAACAGTATTGCGTAGACTCGCCCCTCGATTGCGAAGGTGAGTCGCAGCTGAAAAGAAAACCCGATAGGGATTGAAACGTCGGCATGACGGTCCGGATCGACCCCGCGGTCCGGGTCGCAGCTGAAAAGAAAACCCGATAGGGATTGAAACCACCCCCGCGGTCAGGGTGTACTGGTCAGAGGTGAGTCGCAGCTGAAAAGAAAACCCGATAGGGATTGAAACACAGTCTGGGAAGGGTTCGTGATCATGGTGGTGTGGTCGCAGCTGAAAAGAAAACCCGATAGGGATTGAAACGCGAGCCTCGCCGAGGTAGACGTTACGCTTGCACTTGTCGCAGCTGAAAAGAAAACCCGATAGGGATTGAAACTTTGTTCTCAGATACTTTGCAAATTCGGACCATACCAGGTCGCAGCTGAAAAGAAAACCCGATAGGGATTGAAACGGAGTTCGCTGACCCCATCGAGAAGAGGGAGCCGAGGTCGCAGCTGAAAAGAAAACCCGATAGGGATTGAAACACGAGGGTCTCCTCGGCAACGCTCTCCGGGGTCGCGTCGCAGCTGAAAAGAAAACCCGATAGGGATTGAAACTGTGCGGCATGCACGCCGCCGGAGCGAGTAGATCTGCGTCGCAGCTGAAAAGAAAACCCGATAGGGATTGAAACTTTCGTCCAATCGTATGGTACTGGGACGTGGACCTTGTCGCAGCTGAAAAGAAAACCCGATAGGGATTGAAACTCGTTAGGTGTATGGCAACGATTCTTGGAAAGAAGTCGCAGCTGAAAAGAAAACCCGATAGGGATTGAAACGTATGGTGGGGGATACAACGCGCCGGTTGTGACTCGTCGCAGCTGAAAAGAAAACCCGATAGGGATTGAAACATTGAGAGTGATGTTGGCGATCCGCTCATGCTCCAGAGTCGCAGCTGAAAAGAAAACCCGATAGGGATTGAAACACGAGTCGGCCCGTAGCAGGGCAATACGCAATAGCCGCGTCGCAGCTGAAAAGAAAACCCGATAGGGATTGAAACCTCCGATCCAACTCTGGACGTCGTGAAACGCATTGTCGCAGCTGAAAAGAAAACCCGATAGGGATTGAAACGGCTACAAGGGGAATTGATCATGCAGATTGTTAGCGGTCGCAGCTGAAAAGAAAACCCGATAGGGATTGAAACTATCACCTCGCCGAGGCCCTGACCAGTTTCATCTGTCGCAGCTGAAAAGAAAACCCGATAGGGATTGAAACCCGCAGGAGGAAAGGAACCGGCAGATGTAGTAGCCGGGTCGCAGCTGAAAAGAAAACCCGATAGGGATTGAAACGTGCTTTCGCTCCGTATTGAGTCTTAGCAGACTCAAAAATCCTATCGAGATTGAAACCTCGAAAAATATCCGGGGTGTGGGAGTCTTCGGGGAGCACTGGAAGAGGAATGTGTTCTGGATCGTGAGGGCACTCTCTCCCTCCTCACTCCTCTTCCCCGAGCGCCGCCCTCATCATCTCATCAAACATCCCCGGCCCCCTCTCCCGGATCACCGCCACGCCCTTCTCCGTGATCCCGCCCGGCGTCGCCACGCGGGCGATCAGGCGGCCGACGTCACTCTCTTCGAGGAGACCTGCCGTCCCGATCAAGGTCTCCTTCACGAGGAGGTCGGCAAGGTCGGGCCGCACCCCGCCCTGCCGCACTGCCGCCCCCGCCAGTTCCTCCATCAGTGCGGCGATGAACGCCGGACCACAACTGGTGAGGAGGGTGAGGGCCTCGAAGTCCTCCTCTTCCACCTCAACTGCCCGGCCGATCGCGTTCAGGAGGGAGAGGACGGTCTCCCTGTCTGAAGGCGTCGCCCGGTCGCCGAAGGCCACCAGGGAGGCCCCCTTCAGCACCTCGGAGGTGAGGGCCGGGATCACCCGCACCACCCGCGCCTCTGTCCATGCCTGGAGGTCCTCCAGCAGGACGCCGGCAGCGATAGAGACGAGCAATTTCTCCGGCGAGAGTTTGTCTTCCAGTTCACGAAGGACGTCCTTCACCTCGGAAGGCCGGACACAGAGGAAGACCACGTCCGCATGCCCGGCCACCTCCCTGTTGTCCCTGCCGATGCCGATGCCTGTCTCCACGGCGAGAGCCTGGAGTTTCGCTGCCGTGCGGTTGGACGCGAGGATCGCGTCCGGCCTCGCGGCCCCGCTCCCGACGAATGACCTGACGAGCATGCCCCCCATGCTGCCCGTCCCGATGATGCCGATCTGCGTCATGCGGTCATATAGGTCAGGCATAGAGATAAAACTCGGCCGGTCAACCCGTGGTGCAGACCGTACTGCTGCCGCCGCAGTACCCTGTCGTACCTCTTCATGCACCGTGAATCCGGTACGCCCCCCCGGGCACCCTGATCTCAAAGCGTGCACCCTCCCCTTCCCTGCCCGTCTCCGCTATGGTTATCCCGGTGATGCCGAGGACCTCCTTTGAGAGAAACAGGCCGAGCCCGGTTTTTGTACCCACACCCTTCTGGAATACCCGTGCCTTTTCCTTTTCCGGGATGCCGACACCGTCGTCCTCGATGACGAGCGTCCCGGGGGATTCTCCCGCGACAAAGGAGACGGTGATCGCGGTGACGTGGCCCCCGTGGCTCAGGGCGTTCTCGAAGATATTGTAGAACACCTTCTCAAGCAGCGGGTCGGCAAAGACCTCAAGGTCGCTGACAGATGAGGAATACCGGATATCAGACGGGATGACCCGGGATGCACGCTCCAGGAGTTTGGATATACTCTGCCATTCTCCCCCGTGTACCCCGAGTGCCTCGTAGTCCCTGGCAAATGCGATCTGGCGCTCGATGTGCGTCGTCGCGTCCTTGACCTTCCCGACCAGTGCGGCCACCGGCGATCCGGCCGGTATTCCTGCTTCGATCTCGTCCGCGTAGAACATCAGGGCCATGACCTGGTTCAGGATGTCGTGACGCGTGATGGACGAGAGAAGATTGAGTTTTTTATTGAACTCTTCCAGTGTCCGCTGGGTCTTTGTGATCCCGGTGATGTCGAGTCCCTTTTCAAGATAGCCGATCAGGTTCCCCCTTCCATCGAGCACCGGATAGGTTGTCATCTGGAGTGTGCGGCCGTTTGCAAGAGTCACCGTATCAGATGCCGGCTTTCCGCTCGCGATGACGCGGGGTATTCGGCACCAGGGGCACATCTCCTCCCTCTTCCAGACAATATCATAACAGCACCGGCCAAGCATCTCCTCCCGTGTCGTCTCCAGCTGGCGGGCGGCGGCATCGTTGATCCAGATAGTCCTGCAGTCGAGATCGAGGTAGATCATCGTCTCATCCAAGGAGTTCAGGATCAGTGCCTTTTCCGCCTCAGACTGTTTCAATGCCCTTTCTGCCTGCTTCTCCAGGGTCTGATCTTCCAGGGTGGTAAAGCAGGAGTACGGTTGTTCCGGGCTGTTTTCTGCAACAGGCATGGTGGAGGCCATGACCCAGCGCTCTTCGCCGGAGACGGGGTCTCTGATCCCGATCAGTTCCCTGTTTTTTGCTGCCTCAAGGCGTGAGGTCCCGGTACGTCTCGCCTGCCAGCAGGGATCGGTCAGTCTCTTCCCGAGCAGGCATTCCTGGCTCAGGCCCAGAATTTTTTCTGCGGCCTGGTTGGCATCGACGATCCGTCCTGCCGTGTCCTGGTAGACCACGCCCAGTGTCATGGTCTCGAAGAGCGCCCTGAATTTTTCTTCTGATCGGCGGAGACTCTCCTCTGCCTCCCTCTGTTCGGTGATGTCAAGGACAAGGCCGACCAGTCCGCAGACGTCTCCCTGGTCGTCGGTATATGTCGCCTTGTAGAAGACGACGCGGTGGATGATGCCGTCCTGTGACCGGAAGACTGTTTCGTACTGCTGGGTCCCGGGTCGTGCAAAGAGTTCGGCATCCCTGAAATGGTAGGTGTCGGCCATTTCTGGCGGGAAAAGTTCGTATACGGTTTTTCCAATAATGTCCTCTGTATGGATGCCACAAAAAACGGCAAATGCATTATTACACCCCAGATACACCTCTCTGGTGTCCTTATAGAAAACAGGGATGCTGATGCTGTCGACCAGATGGTACAGGAATCCCTGCTCTTCCCGGGAAATGGTGGTGGTACTCTCTATGATGGTTCTCACCCGGCAAATAAATATTATCTGTAATTTGTATTTACTGTTTTCTATTTTTGAATGCAACAATTTTGGTATTTTAAAAATGAAATTTTGGTAATTCTGGGACAAATGGACCTATGTCCCCATCATGGCAGGATGTATTCCTGTCGGGGGAGGGAATCATGCGCATTGAAAATCTCGTACAGTTCCGGTGTTCCCGGGCAGGCCGTCAGGTCCCGGCGGCTTCGAGACCACAGGAAGTCATCGCAGGTCCTGCGATGTCATTTCAGTAAAAAAAAGATGGGAAAAGATTAGTTGTTCACTTTCCGTACTTCTTCTTCGGTCTGCTCGAACATCGAGATGATTTCAGGCTCGGGTTCCGGCGTGAGCATGCTCACGGCATAGATCGCGATGAGGGAGAGGACAAAACCCGGGATAATCTCATAGAGCCCGAAGAAACCGAACTGTTTCCAGATGAGGACAGTCAGTCCGCCGACGATCACACCGGCGAGAGCGCCCTGGCGTGTCGTCCTCTTCCAGAAGAGGCCCATCAGCAGGACAGGCCCGAACGCCGCGCCAAATCCTGCCCAGGCGTACGAGACGATGTTGAAGACGCTGCTTTCCGGGTCCAGGCCCAGAAGGATGGCGAAGACGGCGACAATAAGGACGGAGAAACGGCTGACCCAGATCAGTTCTCTGTCACTCGCACCTTTTCTGAAGAATGATTTGTACAGGTCCTGGGATACCGCTGATGCACTGACCAGCAACTGGGACGAGGCCGTGCTCATGATCGCCGCAAGGATACCGCAGAGGACGATCCCGGCGACAAAGGAGAAGAAGACCTCGCTGGTCATCACCATGAAGACGGTCTCCGCGTCAGGGCCGACCAGAGGCTGACTTAAGAAGACGCGGCCGATAAGCCCGATGGCAACGGCGGCGCAGAGAGAGATGATGACCCAGACCATGGCAATCGACCTGGCCTCCCCGATCTCCTCGGGTCTTTTGATTGCCATGAACCTGACAAGGATATGCGGCTGGCCGAAATAGCCGAGGGCCCATGCGAGCATGGAGATGATCGCGACAAAGGTCAGGGGGTCGCCTGTTTGTGCATCGGTGAAGGGGTCGAGCAGGGCCGGGTTGATCTCCTCAATGCCGCTGACCGTGGTGACAGGGCCGCCAATGAGGAATACCGCAAAGAGAGGTACCATCACAAGGGCAAAGAGCATCAGTGTCCCCTGGATGAAATCGGTCAGGCATACGGCCTTGAAACCGCCGGTAAATGTATAGGAGACGACGATCAGAGACCCGATCAGAAGGGCGACAGTATAGTCGATCCCGAAGACTGTGTTGAAGAGTTTCCCGCTGGCCACGAACTGCGCCGAGGTGTAGATCAGGAAGAAGATCAGGATGAATGCCGCTGCGATGCTGCTGATAAGGCCTGACCTGTCATTGAACCGGTTCCTGAAAAAGTCGGGCAGGGTGAGCGAATCGTTGGCCTGCTGGGTGTATATCCTGAGACGCTTCGCCACGAATTTCCAGTTCAGAAATGTCCCGATGATAAGGCCGAGGGCCACCCATCCTGCCTGCATGCCGGAGAGGTAGGCAAGGCCGGGGAGACCGATGAGCAACCACCCGCTCATATCCGATGCTTCTGCGCTGAGTGCCGCGACGTAGCGGTTCAGGCCCCGGTTGCCGAGGATGTAATCGCTGACGGTGTTTGTCTTGTTGTAATAGACAAAGCCGATCACAACCATGAGGCCGAGGTAAAGGATAAATGCGCCCAATATTTCTATGCCGTTACTGAACATGCTCTCTCCTGTATCTGATGCACTATGCCCGTCGTTCATGTGATTCTTAAAAAAAAGGGCAAATGAACATCCATTTGTAGAAATGTTCTCAGGAACAGTATTTATAGGGTTCGTACTCGACTCTGCCTCTCCGCATTCTGCATGGGGTCGTGTGGCTTCTCTTTCGAAAACAACCTCTTTCACGTCAGGAAGGAGGATACACTTCCCGCGTCTGTTCGAAACAATGGTGCAGGGGCATCCATGCGGGCTGTTTCGCCGGCCCGGCGCTGACGATCGCATCCGGCCCTGTCCGGTCGGGGGAGAGGACCGACCAGACGGGGCGGCCCGGTGGTTTCAGTGATGTTCCCTGTGCGAATCTCCGACCACACCCTGGGGCAGGCGTGACCGGCATCGCCCCCCGCGGGTGGCTGAGAATAGTCGCAGCAGGACAAAAATTTCTCTTCACGGAGAGGACTGAGCGACCGGGAATAATGGTTCTCCTTTTTTTTATTCTGTCGTCCCCGGCCTTTTCTCTTCAAAGCGGAGCAATGCCGTGGAGGGCTCCTCTCCGATCTGTCTCAGGGCTGATGAGAGGCGTTCGTCCACCCTGAGGCGACTGCCGGTCCTCTCCTGATATTCCCTGCGTACATAGGTGATATGGTCCCTGTACGTCATATCGCGGGTGATGAGGATGAGATCTTCATGCATATGGTCCAGGACCATTTCCCGGATCAATTCGTCGCCGATCATATCTTTTCTCTCGCGTTTCGGGGGGTTCCCGAGGATCTCTCTCTGACTGGCCTTTTCAAAATGGGCCCGTGTCCACTGTATCGCCGTGGTCTCCGGGTCGGCATAGAGGCGGGAAAGGGCGGTGAAGATCGGATCGCCGGTCGGATCTGCGATCATCATCCGGATATCGGCGACCAGATCCCTGATACTCCGGTTGTGCCCGCGCGCTGTTGCAGTCGGCAATGTTCCGGAGACTGCACCCGGAAATAGGGCATTTCATCTTCAGGGGCTGCTGCATTCCGGATCCGCCGTGTGCGAGAGTCAGGGGCCCTGTCCCTGTTAGGCAGGTACTCGTCAAAGTGACGTCTGGCAGGACCGGGGAGGCACGCACCTTCATGATGTTCCCGAATATCTCTTGCGGATCTTCTTTCGACTCGCACAGGGAGAGAAAGATGGTGGTGTCGATCATGATTCTGATCATCGCGGTCATCGGGCCATTGCCTCGTTTCCAGATACTATTGTCCGGGATGGCCGGCCTGCCGCCAGGCCCGGATGACACCGGGAATTTTTTGTCAATCTTATCGTCGCCCCTGTTTTGTTAGTGCGGCCAGATCTTTTTTTTATCCAGAATACCTTTGTTTTGTGCGATATTTTATGGTGAATTTTTGTTCATTGGGGGATATTCGATGAAATAATCGACCGATACTATATCCTGCCCTCCCAATCTGCAGGATTGGGGGGTGTGCCCGTCCATATTCTATAAATATTATGAGGGGTATGTTCTGCTCGGGGGGACCATGAAAAGAATACTACCCTGGTTTTTTATCCTGCTTCTGATTGTTGGCATGCTCTCAGTCACTGCAGGATGTACAGGATCGCAGCCCGGAGGACCGGAGACGACGACTCAACCCTTGCCCGCGACCACCGTGTCGCCCGGAGGGGTGGAGACGACCATGCCGCCGGTAGGAACAACGGAAACATTCGGAGTCCCTGTGGAAACCGAGACAATGGGGGTACCGCCGGGGACGGAGATCACCGAAGAGACGATGACTACCGAGGAGACGATGACTACCGAGGAGACGATGACTACCGAGGAGACGATGACTACCGAGGAGACGATGACTACCGAGGAGACGATGACTACTGAGGAGACGATGACTACCGAGGAGACGATGACTACCGAGGAGACGATGACTACCGAGGAGACGATGACCACCGAGGAGACAATGACTACCGAGGAGACAATGACTACCGAGGAGACGATGACTACCGAGGAGACGATGACTACCGAGGAGACCGTAACACTTGAGGAGATCGAGACCAATCAGACGTCATGACAGGGCACTATTGAAGGATGAGAAGCCCGCAATCACCATCCCACACGCAGGGACGGCCGGGGCATCGGAGATTCCCGGCCCCGGTCGGTCGATGGTTGCTATGTATGGTGGGGCAGAGCGTGCTTCTGACCTATTAATCTACTTTATTCTGACAGCATTCCTGCCCGTCCCTTTTATGCCCCGGCCAACCCGCGAGCGAATACACGCTCCCTGTTGAATGACTTTCTTTTCCAGGTCCTGCAGCGGAGCGGTCATCTTATGCCTCTTCCGGGAGAACATTTCTCTCAGATGGGAGACTACTTTGTCGGAGACGTCGTCCTTGCACCCATTCGGATAGGGAACTGGTCGGCCCGGAAGAACCGGCCTGTCATCGTCACCGGCGTCTGTGAGGGCGGTACCCTCCGCGTCTGTCCGGTGACCAGCAAAGAACCTGTCGACGCGCCCTTCAAACCGCTGGACCTCCTTGACTTTGCGAGCGGCGGCCTTGACCTCTTTGACGAAAGTTATGCGCTTGTCTCACAGGCCTGTACGATCCGGAAGACCGAGGTCGTCGGAAAGAAGGGACGGTTGACAGAGGAGTCGCTCGCCGCCATCCTCTCCCTGATGCCTGAGCGTTCCTCCCCGAAGAGGGGACGGTACAGGTGATCTCGGCCTGCTTTGCCCCTGTGGCGACGACCGGGCGGTCTTCAGGCGCCGCCTCGCTCTGGTGCGGCGATCCGGATAGCCCCGAGAAACGTTATCCTCTCGCGGGTCCAAGATCTCAGTGACGAGATATGAATCATACAAAGCGTCCGGTCGTCCTGATTCTCGGTGCCGGTGCGGTCGGCCTCTCCCTTGCCGGGAAGATGGCCTCGGTCGCCGAGGTCTATGCGGCATGCAGGCCCGGGCACGCCGCGGCGATCCGGGAGCACGGCCTGGTCATGGAGGGGATATGGGGAAATTTCTCTGTTCCGTCTCTCTCCTGTGTCGGAGGTCCGGCGGAGGCGCCGCCCGACCCCGACTATATCCTGATCACGGCGAAGGGCACAGACACACAGGCGATCTGTGATGAGTACGCCTCTGTCATCAGGGGACGCCCTGTGGCGACTCTCCAGAACGGCATCGGCAACGAGGAGGCCATCGCCCGGTATACCGGGGTCGTCATCGGCGGCACCGTGACCACCAACTTCTCCATCGTCGGGGACGGGCATGTCAGGGTGAAGAGCGAGAGCAGCCCGATGGTCTTTGGCCTCTGGTCGGGAGTGGATGGCGACGCCCTCGACGGCCTTGCGGCCCTCGTACAGGAGGCAGGGATCGCGGTCAGGACAAGCGGGGACATCCGCGCGGCAAAATGGACAAAGTCTCTCCTGAACCTCTCTGTCAACCCGATCTGCGCCCTCCTCTCCATCCCGGTGGGCGAGGCGGCAGACGACCACCTCAGGGATGTCATCGGCCACCTCATCCACGAGACCTTCGCCGTCATGGCGGCCGAGGGCGTCAGGGTGCCGTGGGCGACCGCCGAAGACTACCTTGCCCATCTCTTCGACGTCCAGATCCGTGATTTTTCCGCGGCATATCCCTCCATGTACTCTGACATCGCCTGCGGGAGACAGACCGAGATCGACCTCCTCAACGGGTATGTCGCCGCGCTGGGGGAGAAACACGGGATCCCCACGCCCTATAACGCGTGCATCGCAGACCTGATCCGGTACAGGCAGTCTGCCGGAGCAGGACGGCACTCCGCGGACGGCAGCGTGTGAATCTACAATAACCCTGTCCAGGATCCGCCTGCTCTCCGCCATCGCCGCGAGCGTGCGCTTCATGACCTTTCCATCATGCATCACTCGCCGCTCCCGGATCCCGGGTGGAGACCTGATACCACATTGATCACGGGTCGTCACCGGGGCCCATTGTGTCTGTGCCCCGGGATATCTGACCCTCGTGTCAAAGGTGATCGTGGGGGAAATTTAGAGCAGGGAGTCTATCAGGGGGATGCTCCAGGAGGAGACATGAGACAGGTGCGGCACGGCCTCAACACCCTCCCCTGCCTTCAGCGCCTGATAGGAATCAGGGGTTCCGGTGAGCGTGACGGTCACGGTTTTTGTCATCGATTCCCCCGGCGCGATGGTGCCGAACGTGACTTCTCCGGACTTGAGGTCTGACCCGACGGTACGGTCTGTCCAGTTTCCTCCCTGGCCCACCTGCTGCACTGTCACCGCGGCCCCCACGTCCCTGGCCTTGACGGTGCCAGTATTTGTCGCCGTAACCGGGACCTGGCACTCGACGGTCATGCCTGTGTCATTGTGACCTGTCACGGTGACGTCGCCCGTATCGAGGGTGACCGTCGCCTCCCCTCCGGTGCAGCCGCAGGTGAGGACGAGGCAGGTGAGTGCGGCGATAATCATGAATGGTGTACCTCTCATGTTCTTCCTTCCTGAGATCTCTTCTTTCCTCTCGCTGTGAACGGATTTATCTCTTCTGAAGTGGCCTGCAATCATCCGGAGAGGTTATAAAAAAGAGAACAGGAGTGGTCTGCCTGGCACACAGATGCGGGCCCTATGTCATGGCCATGGACGGGGCGTACGCCGGATAGGTCTGGACGTTCCTGATGTTTGCCTGTGTCATGTTGATGCCGGTCGTGTTGTCGGTGACGGTCTGCGGGTACGAGATCCCCTGTGCAATACCCTCACCCCAGGGTGCGATGGCGGTGCAGCGGAATGTGGTCCCGTTGTTCACCATGTCGGGAACGATCGGTTCGGCAGACTGGTAGTGGATGATGATGGGTTCGGCCGGCGTCGGTGTCATCGTCGGCGAGACATTGTCAGGCGACTCGTTGTCGGGCGAGACATTGTCCATGGAACTCACATTGATGTTGTAGTCCCCGTAGACAAAGAGGGATCCGGCAGGCACGGTCTTTCCTTCCTCGCCTCCCCAGGTGCCGTACAGCGTGGTCTCCTCTGTCAGGTTAACCATGAACCCGCCGTCACGGACGACCCAGCCCTCCGGCGGGACCGCCATGCCGGAGATGATGTAGGCCCTATCATCGTTTCTCGGGTCCACACCGTATGCCATTGGTTCTGGACTGTTCGTGGAGTTCAGGCCGAAGGTCTCGTTGAAGTACGCCGTTGCCTCTTCTTTGGTCATGTCGATATCTTCGTCGGTCCTTCCCATGATGTCCTTGTGGAACCACGTGGCAAGGTCGCCCTCTGCTGGTGGAACCGCCGGGTCATACTGCCCTGCCGCCATGAATACGACGACTTTGTCGAAGCCGCCGGGAGTGCTGGCAGAGGTGGCGGCATAGGCGACACCCGCCCCCGCGATCAGAAGGACCGCGAGAATGAATGGCGCCAGATATTTTTTCTTTATCATGCTCTTCCCCCCTTTTTGGGGCCACCGTGAGGTGGCACAGTGTACTCCGGACCTGCCACCGATCTCTGCCTGATATTTTTCCTGGCAGTGTGCGGTCCGGAAACGGATCCCTTTCAGTGGCAGTAAATATATAATTATCCTGCAATGGGCAAGATGGCGCCGTGTTCCACGTCTGGCGCGATTGTGCCTTCAATTCGGGATAGTGTTCCCGGTGAATTTTTTACTATGTCTGTCATCGAGTTTTTGGAACATGCCTTTTATGCGTGCGAAAATTTACATGGCATGTTTTATTTTACGTTTTTTTATGTCGGGCAATGGGGGAGGTATGATCTTTTATCGACGAGGTCATCCCCAAACTGATCCGAACCTTCATGCACGCCGATGAAAAGACGCACATTCGGTTCTGAAAAATCCTGTTCTGGCGTCTTGTCCGGGGGGTTTCACCCCCCGCCCTCGAAGACTTCGTCTTCTCATGCTCGCTAACGCTCGCACCCCCCCTCATTGCGATAGGGGGTGGATGGCAATCTCCTTCATCGGGATCTCTGGTCTCTCTTCCCCGACCCTATCCTGTTTCGGGGGTCTGGGGGCGTCAGTCCCCCGGCAGAGAGGTAGGGGAAGGCGGTGGTTTCGCACTATGCTTCAGGGAATTCAGGAAGATATCGACCCGATCATGATATTTTCTCCCGATCCCTACATGCAGAGATTGGTGAATGAACGAGAGTTTTGGGATGACCTCGACAATTATTCTGATGCCCCCTGAGGCCGCTGACCTGGAGAGTGAGGTGGTGCTGGTGACAGGATCCGGGCCAGGGTCGGTTTCATATGGCGTGCCGCCGATCGGCGTCCATGCGCGGCAAACGCGATTTCCTGGTCTTCATATTCATCCTGGTCTCTGCCTGTGTGGTGGCCTCGGCCCATGTTCCTCTCTGGGGCGTCGGCAATGACCACCCTGACAGCGCCCTCCCCATTGACGACCCGACAAAATCATGGGTCGTCTACGACGCCGTCGATGAGGGAGGGGAGGCGAGGTATTACCGGCTTGAGATGAAGGAAGGAGATGAACTCCGCCTCTCTCTCTTCACCCCGGAAAAGTCCTATTTTGTCCCTGGCGTTGTTGTGATGGGGCCGGGCATCGCCCCGTCGGGCGACCTCCCCGACTCTGTGGAGGTGCCGCCGGGTGCGGGGGCCGTCGTGGTCGCGGGAGTGCCGCCTG
Source organism: Methanofollis ethanolicus (assembly GCF_001571385.1). Taxonomy (NCBI): domain Archaea; kingdom Methanobacteriati; phylum Methanobacteriota; class Methanomicrobia; order Methanomicrobiales; family Methanomicrobiaceae; genus Methanofollis; species Methanofollis ethanolicus. The sequence goes on from NZ_BCNW01000001.1 coordinate 1,432,603, forward strand.
AACGGGCCGAGTACGAACCCTTCACCCCGGCAGCCCTGTACCCGGGTGCGACGTACTCGTCGGTGATCGCGGTGACAGGGACATATTATGTCGCCGTCTTCGCACCCGATACCGGCGGGACGTTCGGGCTTGCCGTCGGGTACCGCGAGGAATTTTCCGCGGCCGAGTGGGTGCTCGTCCCCCTCTCGGCGGTCGGCATCCACCTCTGGGAGGGGCAACCGCTGATCCTGGTCATCGCCCCCCTTGCGCTCACTCTCCTTGCGGGCATCGGCGTGCTGGCACGCCGCGGCGGCCGCTGCCGCACCCTTCCCGGCCAGGCAGGGCTTCTGGCATTTATGGCTGCCCTCCTCTTTATCGGCGGCGGTGCGATGACCCTCCTCCAGATGGGGATCGCCCTCTCAAAGACGGGGTATGACCCGTCGGCCCTTCTCACTCTTGCGTTTGCCCTCGTCCCCGTCCTCCTCGGTCTCCTGACCCTTCACCTCGGCCTGGAGAGGGAGACGGCCGGGCGGGCCCGGGGCGTGGCGATGGTCGGGATCGGGGTCGCGGGCCTTGTCTTCTGGGCCGGTCTGATCGCAGGGCCGGTCCTTGCCTGCGGTGCCGGATTCCTCTGGATCGTCGGGGGCGAGGGGAGATAGGCCCGGGTCAGGGGAAGAGCGCCTCAGGCCGGAAAAAAAGGGTTCTCGATTCTTCTTCAGGCGGCGGTGAATGTTCCTGAACTTATGGTGAAGAAGGCGACGAGTGCCGCAAGGGCGATGATCACCAGTACAATGAGGATGACCACCGGGATGAGGACCGCGACCGCGGCCTTGCCGGTGGTCGTGTCATGGAGTTCCCTGATGCCGATGATGTAGAGGACAAGGGACCAGAGCGCCGCGAGGATGCCGATGACGGGGATCCAGCTGAAGAGCATGGCCGGGGTTGCGCCGTAGATCATGGCGTTGATGGTCTGCCCGATGCCGTTGCCGCCGATGATAAGGGCGACGAAGATGTGGACGATGAGGCCGCAGACGAAGAGGCCGATGATCCCGCCGATGAAATTGCCGATGATCACTGCGATGCCGCCGGCGACGCCGACACCCATGCCGGGGATGCTGGTAGAGGCGCCGAGGCCGACCATGACCATCAGGCCGCTGAGGACGGAGTTGATGGCGAGGATTATGGCGAAGTACTTGAGTGCCTCGCCCATTTCGTCACTGTGTGCATTCCTGAATGCCGCTGCAGGGTCCATAATGAACCCCTTTGCCTTTTCGATGATGTCCTGTGACATTATATGTACACAGAGCGGTTTGGATTTATTGTTTTCTGCGCAATCTGCGGAGATGCGGAATTTCCCTCCCGGCGTACACTTATATGGGCGTATTTGATAGTCTCTGACATGGCGCGGGGACCTGCCCTCCTTCTTGAGCGCAGTATCGACAGGGAGTATACCCTGTCGCTCTGCCGGGAAGACCTCTCGGCCCTGTACCCCGGCATGGTCAGGTTCACCCTGACTCTCCGCACCGGGGGGGAGACGGTCGCGACCTTCCGCACCAACTCGTACGAATACTCCCCCACCGTCCCCCTCGACGCGGAGACGTCTGCACGACAGAAGGCGAAAGAGTGGGCGCAGGAACTCACGGCGCACCGTGAACGCTTTCTTGCGGCCGTCACGCGCCAGGCACCCTCGCGTTCTTTCCCTGCCAGAGACTGCGTCGTCCTCCAGGGGAGTCCGCGCCCTGACGGCAACTGCAGCATCCTTGCCGGATGGGCGGACGACGAGGTGCGTGGCATCGGAAAGACGGTGCAGGTGGTCTACCCCGACGACATGGGCATCCACCCCTGCATCGGCTGCTACCGGTGCTACAACACCGGCAGATGCACCTTCGACGACGACATGGCGGGGATCATCGGTGCCGTGAAGCACGCCTCTCTCCTCGTCGTCTGCTCGCCCGTCTACACCAACACCGTTCCCGGCGGGCTGAAGATCGTCCTCGACCGCTTCCAGGCGCTCCATGCGGAGAAGAACCTCTTCGAGAAGGGGCCAATGCCGAAGGGGGTGCTCCTCGCCGTCTGCGGCCGGAAAGGCGAGGCGAACTTCGCCTGCCTCACCGCGGTCGTCAGGGTGTGCATGGAGAACCTCGGGATTGGATACGCGGGCGAAGTGCTGGTGGACGGCGTCGACCGCGTGCGGGATGTCAGGACGGTGGAGGGACTCGAGGGACAGGTCAGGGCGGTCGTGAGGGGTGCATTTCATGGGGTGGCCAATGAGTCATGAATCCCTGTTTTCCGGAGGGTTTCCCGCCTCTTTCTCTTTTTTTGAGGGACCTTTCACGGCCTGACCGGTTTTTTTATCTCCCCCGGGGCGATATCAGGTGATCAGAGAATTGTGTGATTATCATGTTCAGGAAAGTGCTTTTCCCCACGGATTTCTCCGAATGCTCGTATAAGGCCCTTGACTGCGTGAGGCAACTCGCCCGTGCCGGCACCGGGGAGGTGGTGGTCGTCCACGTCCTGGACGAACGCGAGTTCGAACTCGCCAAGACCGAGATCGGATGGCTCGAAGGGGACAGGATGGTCGAGTACGACGCGAAGATCGAGAGGAGGATGCGGGAGAATGTCCGGGAAAAACTCGATGGGATCGCGGGCGTCATCCGCGAGGCCGGGATGAAGACCCGGGTGGAAGTTGCCAAGGGCGTGCCTTCGATCGAGATCCTGGCGATGGCAAAGCGCGAGGGCGTCTCCCTCATCGTCATGGGGAGCCACGGGCGGAGCAACCTCGCCGGCGTCGTGATGGGTTCGGTCTCCGAGGAAGTGGTCAGGAGGTCGAACGTGCCCGTGCTGATCGTGACCCGGGAGATGCAGAACGCCTGCACGTCCCGGTGAGAGATCTCCTGAAATTTTCATCTCCCTTATTCTGCCCGCGGGTCGTCGCCTCGATGCTGCCCTGCTGCCCCCGTCACTTTTTCTCCCCGCATAACTCGGTCTTCCGTTCCGTGGTGTCAGTCCTCTGCAGGTTCATCCTCTTCCTGATCCTGTATTTGTAGAACTCGTGGGAGGCGAAGAGGATCAGGGGGAAGGGGATGAGGAGGAGGAGATAGGGCGGTGGGACAGACGCCGTGTTGAAGATCACCTGGACGGCGCCGACATTCAGGAGCAGGAATATCCAGATCAGTTCGAGGACGACCGCCACGATGAGAAGGCGGTTCTTGAAGAGGCCTCTCTCGAATGCGGAAAACTCCCAGGACCGAAGGGTCCAGACATTGGCGAGTTGACAGGTCACCGCCCCGAGGAGGGTCATGGTCATCGCCTGCCTGTGGAGTTCGGTGCCGGTGATCGAGAGGTCGCCGTATTGCCAGCCGGAGAGGAAGAGAAAACCGAGGAAGGCCGACATCGCCGCGGTCGCCTCGATGATGCCGAGGAAGAAATAGCCGCGTTTGAAGACCTCGCGGTCGAGGATGCGGTCGTTCTTCACGACAGGCGGCATCTTCATGATGTCCCTCTCCGGCCGTTCGGAGCCGAGGGCGAGGCCGGGGAGCATGTCTGACCCGAGGTCGATGGAGAGGATCTGGATGACCGAGAGGGGGAGGGGGATCTTGAAGAAGAACTGGAGGATGTAGGGCACGATCTCCGGGACATTCGAGGCGAGGATGTAGGTGACGAACTTCTTGATGTTGAAGTAGACGGTCCGCCCCTCTTCGACGGCGGCGACGATCGAGCAGAAGTTGTCATCGACGAGGATCATGTCGGCCGCCTCCTTGGCGACCTCCGTCCCCTTCTTCCCCATCGAGATCCCGATGTCGGCCTTTTTCAGGGCCGGGGCGTCGTTGACGCCGTCGCCGGTCATTGCCACCACTTCCCCGTTCTCCTGGAGGGCGGTCGCGATCGCAAGTTTCTGGTCAGACTTGAGACGTGCGAAGAGGACGTCCTCGGTGCGGAGGATGTCCCTGAGGTCTGCCCCGGAGATCGCGCCGAGGTCGTCGCCGGTGATCACCCGGTCCACAGAGAGACCGATCTCCTCCGCCACGGCGCGGGCGGTGACGGGGTTGTCGCCGGTGAGGACCATCACCCTGATGCCGGCGACGCGGCATGTCCTGATCGCCTCGTAGACCTCGGCCCGCGGGAGGTCCATCAGGCCGACGAGGCCGAGGAAGACGAGGTCGCGCTCCTCCTCCCCCTCCTGATAGGCGACGGCGAGGAGGCGGTACGCCGCCCTTTCCATCTCGTCGGCCCGGGCGAGGACTCTCTGCTTCTCCCCCTCATCGAAGGGGACGACCCGGCCCTCCCCGTCGACGTATGTGGAGACCAGGCGGAGGACAACCTCGGGTGCGCCCTTCGTGAAGATGAACCTCCTGCCGTTCTTCTCGGTGATGGTGGACATCATCTTTCTCTCGCTGGAGAAGGGGATCTCCTCCACCTTCGCGTAGTCTCCCGGCCCGATCCCTGCTTTTCGCGCCGCGGCGACGATGGCGAGTTCTGTCGGGTCGCCGAAGGAGGTGCCGTCCTCGATCGTCGCCCGGCAGTTGAGGAGACCGGCGCGGAGGAAAAGGTCCAGACGGTCCCGTACCCCTGGCCTCTCTCCCCGGATCGTGAACTCGCCGGCGGCCAGGTAGCCCTCGCCGGTGATGGTGACGGTCTCCCCGCCGGCGAGGAAGATCTCCTTTGCCGTCATCTCGTTTCGCGTGAGGGTGCCTGTCTTGTCTGTGCAGATCACCGTCGTGCTCCCGAGTGTCTGGACGGAGTCGAGGTTCTTGATCAGGGCGTTCCGCCGCGCCATGTTCTGGCTGGCAAGGGAGAGGGAGAGGGTGATGGTCGGGAGCATGCCCTCCGGGACATTGGCGACGATGAGGGAGAGAGCGAAGATCGCCGCAACGAGGACGCCGAAACCGGCGAGGTAACCGAGGACGAAGAAAACGCCGCCGACGAGGACGGCGGCGATCGTCAGGATCCTGGTGATCCTGATGATCTCCAGTTGCATCGGGGTCGGGCGCTTCTTCACCTCCCTGGCGAGAGAGGCGATCCTGCCGAACTCGGTCTTCTGGCCCGTGGCATAGACGGCCGCGGTCCCGTTGCCCGAGAGGACGGTGGTCCCGGCGAAGACGACGTTCTTTGCGTCCAGGACGGTTTTCGCCTCCGAGGGGTCGGTCAGCCTCTTCTTCGGCCTCGACTCGCCGGTGAGCGTCGCCATGTCGACGTACAGCGAGTGCGCTTCAATGAGGACGGCGTCAGCAGCGATCCTGTCGCCCTCTTCGAGGAGGAGGATGTCGCCGGGCACGACCTCTCTCGCGTCCACCGTCCCGGCGGCACCGGCACGCCGCACCGTCACCATCGAGGGCATCAGCCTGAGCAGGGCCTCGACGGTCCGGTCGGCCTTGTACTCCTGCCAGAAGGCGAAGGTGGCGTTGATGACGACAGCCCCGAGGACCGCATACCCGAGGATGTCGTAGCCCTCGCCCGGTGCATAGCCGTCGGCGAGAAAGGAGAGGGCCGCGGCGACTTCGAGGAGGACCGCAAAAAACTGGACGTACTGCCGGAGATACTCTCTGGGGTAGTTCTTCCGCTCCAATTTCCTGATCTCGTTGGGGCCTCCGGCGGCAAGCCTCCTCCGTGCTTCCCCGATCGTCAGCCCCGTCTCGCCCGTCTCCAGTCGGGCAAGGAGTTCGTCGCGGTGAAGAGAGTGGATCGTCATGGGCGTCACCGGCAGGGCGCTGCCCTGCCCAGTCCACGTCCCGATCCTATTTAAGAAGTGGGGCGGGCGGCGAGGTACTCCCCGAACCTGGCGAGAGAGACCGGCATGTCGGCCCGCGCGAAACCGATCCTGACGTGGTGGTCGTCGTAACCGTCGTATTTGGTGGACGGCAGGAGGAGGACGCCGGCCTTCCTGATGGCGTCGAGGCAGAAGGCCTCCGCGCCCTCCCCGGCCAGGACGCGGGGGAAGGCGATCGCGCCTGCCCGCGGAGGGACCCAGGCGAGGACGTCGGCGTGATCCGCAAAGAACCTATCCAGGAGGGCGAGGTTCGAGCGTATGATCCCGAGGTTCCTCGCCACGACTGCGTCCCGGTGCCTGAGGGCGAGGGCGGCGAGGAACTCGGAGGGGGCGCTTGCGCAGATGGTGGTGTAGTCCTTGAGGGCCGCCATCTTCCGGAGGAGGTCGGTGTCCTCCGTCGCCGTCCACCCGATCCGCAGGCCGGCAAGCCCGAAGGCCTTGGACATGACGCCGACCGAGATCCCCTTCTCGTAGAGGTCGGCCATCGGCGGGAGGCGGTCTTTCGGGTCGTATTCGAGGCCGCGGTAGACTTCGTCGGAGAAGACATGGATGTCCGCGTCTTCGGCGATGTCCCGCACGGCCACAAACTCTTCCCGCGTCATGAGGGAACCTGTCGGGTTGTGGGGGGTGTTGAGCACGATCGCCTTCGTCTTCGGGGTGATGCTCTCCTTGAGGGCCTCGATGTCCGGCCTCCAGCCGTCGTCGTCGTGCATCATCCAGGGGACGACACGAGCGCCGGCGCCCCGCGCCACCTCGTGGAGGGACTGGTAGGCCGGACAGGGGACGATCACCTCGTCGCCGGGCGAGAGCATGGCGTTCATGCAGAGGAAGATCGCCTCCTCGGCCCCGGCGGAGACGAGGATGTTGTCGGTTCCGGCCGAGGCGTAGAGGCCCGCGATCTCCTGCCGCAGTTCGATGCCGCCCGGCGCCTCGGTGTAGTTGAGGCGGAGGTCCATGAACCTCTCCACGGCCCCCTCCTCGTGGGCGAGGAGGTCGGCGACGCTCACCGACTCGCAGTCGGATGTGCAGAGGAGGTGGGGGGCGGTGAACTCGTGCTGTGCGAAAAAGCGTTCGAGGGCGAAGTCGCGGAGTTGCATGAGGGACGAGGTTGCCCGCGGAGGGGCATAAGGGTTGCGGGGTTGGGGCTTTGGGGCAGGGTCGTTTATTTAATGTCCACATACCGTGAAGGGTGCGACGATCACGAACGACCCGTAAGTATCCGGGGCTGGTTTCAATCCACGCACCCGCGAAGGGTGCGACCATGATGCACACCAAATCCCTGATGGGACTACTGTTTCAATCCACGCACCCGCGAAGGGTGCGACTCACCGCCCCTTTCGCAACGGCGGCGGATGCGGTGTTTCAATCCACGCACCCGCGAAGGGTGCGACGGCGGCGGCCGACGTGCTTCTCCCCTTGGACGCGGTGTTTCAATCCACGCACCCGTGAAGGGTGCGACGTCTCGACAGACCCGACCTACACCGCAGCCTCGCTCGTTTCAATCCACGCACCCGTGAAGGGTGCGACACAAAACTACGATCGCCATCCCTGTAGAGGGGTGGTTTCAATCCACGCACCCGTGAAGGGTGTGACCGGGGAACCGGGGCGGGGCCTGGTGCCCCGAGGAGTTTCAATCCACGCACCCGTGAAGGGTGCGACTGTCTTCATCTCCGCTCCCTCCACCCAACGCCCTGTTTCAATCCACGCACCCGTGAAGGGTGCGACGTATCTGGGAATTTGAGTGCGGTTAAATTTACAGGTTTCAATCCACGCACCCGTGAAGGGTGCGACGGTCTCGGCCGTGTTTGTTACTGGGTCGATGATTAGTTTCAATCCACGCACCCGTGAAGGGTGCGACCGTGCCCCAGACGAGATTAAGGCTCGCGTCTTCTAAGTTTCAATCCACGCACCCGTGAAGGGTGCGACCCTGCGCTTCGTGTTTTGGGGCCTGCGGAAACTCGTTTCAATCCACGCACCCGTGAAGGGTGCGACCATTTGGTCCTTCTGAACGCGGAGGTTAGCCATTAGTTTCAATCCACGCACCCGTGAAGGGTGCGACTTTACCAGTCTATGCTCCTCTAGGTTTCCTGTCAGTTTCAATCCACGCACCCGTGAAGGGTGCGACACCCTAAGATTTTGGGTCTGTCTGGCAAGCGAGTTGTTTCAATCCACGCACCCGTGAAGGGTGCGACGAGGTATGATCATGAGGTCGCGCGCGCGCTCACCGAGTTTCAATCCACGCACCCGTGAAGGGTGCGACTTGTACAGGTGCAGAGTATACGAGTCGAATCCAGGTTTCAATCCACGCACCCGTGAAGGGTGCGACATGAGTAACGCAGAAGCCGCGGCGTGGATTAAAGCGTTTCAATCCACGCACCCGTGAAGGGTGCGACTTCGTTCTGAATATCTCCTACCCCAGGATACTGCGAGTTTCAATCCACGCACCCGTGAAGGGTGCGACGAGGATATCTACTATCGCCCGCTGCTTAAACTGGTTTCAATCCACGCACCCGTGAAGGGTGCGACGGTGTTGTTTAACCCATTCTTTGTTCTTTTTGTGGTTTCAATCCACGCACCCGTGAAGGGTGCGACGATCTGAGAGAATCATCCTGAAAAGCATTCGGATGTTTCAATCCACGCACCCGTGAAGGGTGCGACTCGCCGTTTGGGTTCGGTAACGCTGTGCCTGAAGTTTCAATCCACGCACCCGTGAAGGGTGCGACTAAATGAGCACACCACCCGCGAGCCGAGATTACTCGTTTCAATCCACGCACCCGTGAAGGGTGCGACGGTCTCAGCGGTATTTGTAACTGGGTCGATAATAAGTTTCAATCCACGCACCCGTGAAGGGTGCGACGTCGTGTATGCCTGGTGTGACCGCTGGCTCGACAGTTTCAATCCACGCACCCGTGAAGGGTGCGACGCCCCAGACGAGATTAAGGCTCGCGTCTTCTAAGTTTCAATCCACGCACCCGTGAAGGGTGCGACCACAGGGACGGGAGGTTCTGTTTCTCGACCGACAGGTTTCAATCCACGCACCCGTGAAGGGTGCGACATAATCTGAGATTAATTAGCGAGGCAGAATAAATGTTTCAATCCACGCACCCGTGAAGGGTGCGACCGGCTGTATAACCGTGCAATCGGAGATCCCTCTCTGTTTCAATCCACGCACCCGTGAAGGGTGCGACCGCATGACCGTTGGCGCTATGATCGACATTGAAGTTTCAATCCACGCACCCGTGAAGGGTGCGACGGCCCCCGCCGCCAATGTGGCATGGTACTCTGCTCGGTTTCAATCCACGCACCCGTGAAGGGTGCGACTTGCCTGGCGCACCATTAACATGGATCTCGTTTGTTTCAATCCACGCACCCGTGAAGGGTGCGACCTGCAGTAACGTCTCTGCCAGTAGGATGTTTAAGTGTTTCAATCCACGCACCCGTGAAGGGTGCGACAAAGTCCCACTTTTTCGGCAGTCTTCTTCATTTCGGTTTCAATCCACGCACCCGTGAAGGGTGCGACATCGATTTTATCTTTTCTGGCATGTCCGCTCCTCTGTTTCAATCCACGCACCCGTGAAGGGTGCGACTCAGTGCCAGGGCGCGCGCACGGTTCCCGTTCGGTTTCAATCCACGCACCCGTGAAGGGTGCGACTCCTGCACCGCTGCGAGGCTCTCGGCACCACCGAGGTTTCAATCCACGCACCCGTGAAGGGTGCGACCTCGTATCCACCGAGGGGTACTACACCAACCTGAAGTTTCAATCCACGCACCCGTGAAGGGTGCGACCCTGAAGGGGGTCTTCAACGCAGATTACGCCCTTGTTTCAATCCACGCACCCGTGAAGGGTGCGACATCCAGAATGCGAGCAAGCCGAGGAAGCAGAGAGGTTTCAATCCACGCACCCGTGAAGGGTGCGACATAGGGGGAAAGTGTACCGAGTGTACCGGGCTCATGTTTCAATCCACGCACCCGTGAAGGGTGCGACGATCCGGTCCCTCACATCATCCCGCTGTGAGCGAGTGTTTCAATCCACGCACCCGTGAAGGGTGCGACCCGGGCGAAGGTGACGAATCTGGAGGCCATGCAGGTTTCAATCCACGCACCCGTGAAGGGTGCGACGAGGCCGCCCCAGCGGTGAACCTTATCTCGATCCCGTTTCAATCCACGCACCCGTGAAGGGTGCGACTCTTCGAGGACCGTGATCTGCAGATCCATGCCCCAGTTTCAATCCACGCACCCGTGAAGGGTGCGACACATCGTCGTCGTGTCGATCATTGACTGCGAGAAGTTTCAATCCACGCACCCGTGAAGGGTGCGACGGTAGACAGGCAACGTCGAGCCGCGCTTGAATTGTTTCAATCCACGCACCCGTGAAGGGTGCGACTACGGATCAACAGGGCCGACAAGGCCCTCCTTGACGTTTCAATCCACGCACCCGTGAAGGGTGCGACCGGGGGGTGACATGTGACCGCTGCGAGAGGGGCAAGTTTCAATCCACGCACCCGTGAAGGGTGCGACACTGTCGGTAGAGAGGGCGTTGATCTGAAGGTTACGGTTTCAATCCACGCACCCGTGAAGGGTGCGACGGCCAGAGTACGCGGCCCGCACCCGGCGCGCGGTAGTTTCAATCCACGCACCCGTGAAGGGTGCGACGGGCGGATGACCGACGAAACAGTTGATCCTCTCCCGGGGTTTCAATCCACGCACCCGTGAAGGGTGCGACCTGGCATTCCTCGCGGCATTTACGAGGATTTCATGTTTCAATCCACGCACCCGTGAAGGGTGCGACGATATAGTCCCACACTGCAGAGTCGGGCCAGTCTAGTTTCAATCCACGCACCCGTGAAGGGTGCGACCTTCCAGGGGTGTCATCGGCGTGCTGTGGACACGGTTTCAATCCACGCACCCGTGAAGGGTGCGACACCAAAAATCCGAATGCCTCTTCTGCCGCCACGCCCGTTTCAATCCACGCACCCGTGAAGGGTGCGACCCTGCGGATTTCGAGCATGTTCTCGATTTTCCGCATGTTTCAATCCACGCACCCGTGAAGGGTGCGACCCCCGCGATGCAAGCCGCAGAGACTATAGTCTCAGTTTCAATCCACGCACCCGTGAAGGGTGCGACATGTTAAATACCTTGCCTTCGAGCGCCCCCCTGTAGTTTCAATCCACGCACCCGTGAAGGGTGCGACGAGGAGGTCGCCTAAAAAATGACGGATACAGACGGTTTCAATCCACGCACCCGTGAAGGGTGCGACCCGAGATCCCGGTCGGTTCTGCTGTCATCAGTCCGTTTCAATCCACGCACCCGTGAAGGGTGCGACGGTCCAGAAAGACGATTGGGAATGGGGCATGTGAGTTTCAATCCACGCACCCGTGAAGGGTGCGACGCGGGGTGGCGCTGATGGCAGTCTCAAAGATCTGGTTTCAATCCACGCACCCGTGAAGGGTGCGACAGGGCTCGCTCCCCGATGCGGGCCGCAGAGCACTGGTTTCAATCCACGCACCCGTGAAGGGTGCGACTCTGGATGCTGCGGATTCGATTTCCATCTCGTCAGTTTCAATCCACGCACCCGTGAAGGGTGCGACCGTTCAGCATCGGGGCGAAAAGCCCGTCTCCGTCAGTTTCAATCCACGCACCCGTGAAGGGTGCGACGATCCAGTTCCAGAACCGGACCGTTGTATCGACGAGTTTCAATCCACGCACCCGTGAAGGGTGCGACCGCAAACACTCTAGATCAATGTCATGCCCGCAATAAATAGATGTGCATAGGATTCGCCAGATACATAACCCCAATTCGCAGATCGCGAATAAGTTAAACAATATAAGAACAAAATATATATTAGAACATATCTTGAAGACAACTTCTCATTTCTTTTTTGGTATGCCTATCCTGCCGGCCCAGGGGTAAAATCATATATATAACCGATTCATTTCTCCTGCGAAGCCTCCGGGAAAAGATGATCACTTCAGGTTCGCAAAGGTTATGCAACTAATAATCCTTCCGGATCATACCCCTCTTTCGCACCGAAGTGCTCGACCCTGTGTTGCCAGTTCTTTCCCAGATAATAGAACCTGAGACTATCCTTCTCATCGTCTATGATGGCGCACAACGAATGTTTCAGTTTCGCAAACTGTGCAGGATCCAGAAGGCATTCAAATACGGAATTTTGTACCCTCTGTCCATAATTGACACACTCCTTTGCCACCTTTCTCAGTCTTTTCTTCCCTTCATTGGATTCCGTATTCACGTCATACGTGACCAGCACCATCATGCAACACACCTCAATTCATAAAAAACGGCGGATAGCCGTCAATGTCGCCCCGTAAAAATCTGGCCAGCAGCATCGCCTGCACATAGGGGATCAGCCCGACAGGTATCTTCTCCTTCAGGTACGGGTGAGTGATCGGATCCTGTTTCCTCTTCTGCCAGGCCCCAAGGATCTCTTTCTTACCTGTGTCAGTCATAAGGACGCCGCCATTCTCCTTCCTGACAAAATCGGATCCCTTCACCTGCTTTAGATTCACCAGATTCAGTGCAAGGCGATCCGCCATAAAAGGCCGGAGTTCTTCCATCAGGTCAAGTGCCAGGCCAGGTCTTCCTGGCCTGTCCGTGTGGAAAAACCCGACATAGGGGTCAAGCCCCACCGTTTCCAGGGCAGACTCGACATCATGGGCGAGCAGGGTGTACAAAAACGAGAGCAGTGCATTCATGTTGTCACGGGGAGGCCTTCGATTCCGCTCTGTTATAAAAAAATCATCCTTCTGCTTGAGTATCAGTTCGTCAAGCGCACCAAAATAAAATTTTGCACAGTTCCCCTCGATGCCGCGGAGAGAATCAGAATTTGTACAGTCATCAATACTCTGGAGGTTCTCGATCAGTAGGGCATCCACCGACCGGATCGTATCGCACCGGATGGCATCGCCGTGATCACGGAGACTTCGTCCAAGAACTGTCCTGCAATTTACAATCTTTCCAATGATGAAACACCGGGCAATATTCACAGACTCTCCGGCATTGTCGGCCACGCGATACTGGGTTCTTCGCAGGAGCACATTTCCTCGCACCCTCCCGTGAACTCTTGCAAGAAATCTTCCCGATGGCGTCAGAAATGATAAACCGACGTTATTATCCGCACACAGTCGCATCAGTTGAGGGCTTGCCCCCATATATCCCAGACAGACGATGCCCTCAAGGTTGTGTATGGGAATCCGGAATCTCTCCTCACTGTTGACCTTAACCACGACATTCTCACCGTCCCTGAGGAGATAGGATTCAGGAGTGGTCACGTAGAGTGTATTCAGCAGTTTTCTCATGAGCGAAGTGTCCCTGATCCTGGAATGCACCCGAGAAAATATAAATGCTACGAAAAAATTGCAAAAATAATAACGGCCATTTTTCAGATATCGTTTGCACACGCATCTCTCACGTGTTTTCTGACATACCTTTCAACAGAGATCTTTTTCTGTGTCAGTTTTGGCATGCACACATCCACCAGAGAGCAATATGTACAGTTCTTTGAACTCTCTGCAGCAGGAGTGATCCCTTTCCTGAAATGATCGTGCATTTCCTCGGACAGAGAGACAACACGCTCTCTCAATTCGTTGGTCAGTCTGAGAGGAACCCGTCTGCGAATTTCATTGTAGTAAAAATCGCCGGTCTCGACTCCGACAGCGAACATCTCTTCCAGACACATTGCCTGTGCACATAACTGTACCTCGTCGCGCTCGTCGATCTTCGGTTTCCCTCTTTTATATTCCACAGGATGTATTCTCCAGAGACCTTCATAACCCGGAAGAACGATGCCATCTTCAGAGCGGATGTATTCGATCACGTCGGCCACACCATAGAAGCCGAGCGTATATGAAACGAGAGGAAAAGCCCGTGATATGACAACGTCGCCCCTGCTCTCGGAAAAGAACGGATCATCCACGCGTTCGTGCAAAAAGTGGCCCTCGGTTGTCCGCAGGTTGTCTTCCCACTGGCGTTCGACATGGATCAACGCCCATTGACGCCTGCAAAAACAAAAGTGTTGTATGCCGGAGAGAGACAACAGCTCGTCATCGGCATACCTTCTGTCTCTCATAATTTTTCGATCATCTCGACGCCGTCAGGCATGTCCTTGGCGATGGTGACCGTGTAGTCGCCGAAAGACCGCGGGGGCAGGTCACCTGACAGACGCTCCACGTTGATTTTGTCAAAGAGGATATGGGACTGGCAGCAGCCAAGCGCACTGTTATGCTTGAAGACGATCAGCTTGCGTGCAGACATCTTCCCCCGTGATGCCGAGTGGTCGTGCTCGAACATATTGACCAGGCTGTCCCAGAGGAGGTCCAGGTCGTCCTCGGTAAATCCGGTCGTCTTCTGGGCAAGGTTCGCGGAGATGTAGCCCTCGGCACGGTACAGTGCATAGGGCACGATCTGCTTCTTGCCCATTGTCTGGCCCTTTTCCGCGTCTTTCTCGTTGGCGACCGCGCAACGGGTGACCGTCACCTCCTGCTGGAAGATGGGATCCATGCTCCGGGAAAAATTGATCTGCACAGGGCCCCTGACCTGCCCGCAGTTGACCTCGGTGGTCATGACGGCGCCGAAGGCACGGATATCGAAGAAATTCCGGCACATGAATTTCGTCAGCTCCATGTCTTTCGGTTTGTTTTTGGAGGGCTCTATCCCGAGATGGTCATAGGCTTTCTTATGCTGATTATTGAGGACAGCCCCGGATTTAACGTAGATCTCATACCCCTGCTCGTCGCCTTTGACCATCTCGACATAATCCCTGATCTTTCTCTTCAGGCAGACGTCGGTGACGATGCCATACCCTGTCTGCGGGTCGACCCGTGGCATGTTGCCCATATCGGGGTCGCCATTCGGGTTTCCGTTCTCGATGTCAAACAGCAGTACAAACTCGTATCGGTTCTGGATAATTTCGCTCATAATCACGCCTCCTCTGGTGCAACTTCCTCTTTCTTCTTGAAAAACGCCTTGCGCTGATGATAATAGCCGAGCATGAACATGCCCTGGTCTTCGAGATTCAGGTATGCAGGGAACTCGTCAACCCCCGCTAAAATATCCTCGATGGCCTGGCTCGACTTGAATCCCCACTCTGACTTGGCAATGTGGTGCTGTGCAAGTTTCAGCAAAACAGGAAAGACAACAGCCGGTGTCGATGACGCACTGCTGAAGTACTTACTGTTAATGGTGCTCTTCATCTCCCTGTTCGTATCATTCTGTGCCTTTTCAAGGACGGCAAACAGCCTTCCAAGGCGATACGGCACATCTGGACTCTCGTCATTCAAACTCATGGTAATCAATTCCTCCTTTGCATTCGATGATCCGGACCGAGCACGTCTCAACAGATAGGCTTTGATAAATCCGGCCCGGACATAGTTTATCGACCTCTCAACCTTCACCCGGTTCAGGATTGCACCGTACATCTGGATCGGGTACGGTGTGTTCCCCAGGATCGATCGCATCACCAGACCACCGAGGAGCGGCGAAACTGCCTTGCTATCTACCTTGTTAGAAGAACTCTGGGGGACGGTCTCCTTCAGCAGACGGTACACCGAAACATATCTCGGTCCTGAGTCATCTCTGACGATCTCCATATCCAGGTGATGGCGGGCCACCCTGGTGACGAAGTTTCCGAAATGGTCTGCGTACCAGAACCGCACTGCAAGTCTTGCATTGTTGGGGGACAGGCCGAGAATATGGAAATTTGTCTCGGGGTCGGTTTTGAGATCTGTTTCCTGTAACCTCTGCCCGTCCTTCACCTTTCTGAGAATGTCGCCGACCCATTGAATGGTCGCACTATCCTTTACGGTGGAACTCTCAGGCGTCTCTTCTGTGGGATCTGCCTTTTCTTCACGGGGATTGATCAGAAAGCTTGCCAGGTCTTCGCAGGACTTCTCACGTGTTTCCGCCCAGAATACCGTTGTTGTGTCGGCTATCTGGACCCTGTTTGGATTCTGCCGATCAAGAAGATAGTTCAGCGCCGTCGTGTACTTGAACATCGAGGTTTCGCCGACGGGCGCGTTGAAACTCTGCTCTTTGCCATATGACTCGAAGGCTGGATCATTGAAACTGACAAGCGAAGCCCCTGCCATCTGAGCGCCGTCGACCCCTTTGATTTTTTGATGCAATCTGGCTACCGGTTCCACTCGCCCACTCACAAGACACTGGCCCGTCGAATCGCTCCCCTCTTTTTCAGAGGACATATAATTCTCCCAGGCCTGCCGTACAGCGCTGTTCTTGTGCAGGTAATTCCCCTCGCACTCGAAGACCAGATTCCCGCCATTGAGAATATCATCCTTATATTCGGCGATCTTTGGATGCTCAAGGAAAGATTCTGGGTTCCACATGTCCAGAAACTTCAGGAAACTTCTGACTCCGGCGTCGTCCAGAGTGTCCAGTATCGTGTGGTGAAGGGCCTTGAAAGCCTCAAAACAATCTCTGGAACGTTTATACACCAGGACAACTTCTTTGTCATTTTTTTCCAGAACCAAAGTGTTCTGTGAATCTTCGTCTCTGGTATTTTTTGTGATTTTCTTCTCAAAATCTTTGATCTTCAGTTTTTCTACACCAAGGACGTACTTTGCGTTGTCGCATGCAAAATACGGGACAATCCCATTGGCACGGGAGATCTGGAGTGGCACGTCTATTCCTTTTGGCTGCGGTTTCTTGCCGTCGCTCCTGAGGTCGACAATATGCGACACCTCGCCGCCACGGGAGATGACAAGTGCGAAAGAAACCTTTGCCTGGCTATAGCCCGGCCTGGCGATTTTCACACCTTCGTCCTTCTCCAGGATGTCGTAATAGCGACAGAGGGACTGTATGATCACGAGAAGACCCCACCATCCCGGCACGTCTGCACATCGATCACACCATCGACCATGCTGGCCCGGAAAAAGACGGCCTTCATATCGTCAGCGAAGTCGATGTCATAGAGCATTATCCCGAGATCCTGATTCCCACGATGGCAGGACGCGGGGATCTCCCCTTCGATGCATTCGAACTGAACAGGAAACTCACGACATCCAAAGTACGGGTGATGGAAACACTGCCCCTTCCTCAGTCTCCGGAGTGCAATGTTGTAATGCTTCTCGACCGTATCCTCAGGGCCTGCTTTCTCTGTCAGGTCAAAATGGGCCTCTATGCAGTAACACACATCGCGGAGGACGAGAGACGCTCTCTGGACACGATCCTCTGTTGCGTCCTGGCACAGAGAAACGTCTCCTCCCTTGAGTGCGGATTTCACGTTCCCGGCGGAAATTTTCCCCAGTACTTCGTTCCTGCGGATATTGTCGAACCGGATCGGATTCAGGACGTGGATCCTGTCAATTTTCCAGCAGATGGCAGGCTTCCAGTATATCGCCTCAAGGATCCCCCGTGCCGCCGACGGGGTCATCACATCATAACTCACCCGCTCGACCTTCATCTCAGGCCGCGTGAAGCAGGCATAATCGCCCCAGACCTTTAACCGAACTCCGTACCCTATGACAATCACCAGCCTAAATAATCAGTAATGACCCATCCGATCCATTAAAGTTTCTATTTAAGAGTCCTGTTTCCTCGGAGTAACCGTCTTTATCCTTCAGTACATAAAATCGGTCGCCTATGAGGTCGATGGCACGAGCGCGTTCCAGTTCTTTGAACTCATTTGGATAGACGCTGACGGTGTATCCCTGGAGTTTTCGTGCAACTTTCCCTGGATATATGGCATTTTGAAGTTCCTGTATGATTGACCGGGCATTATCATCATACGGAATGATGATCTCCTTTGTGCCCTCATCGATGATGCTGAATGCCGCATCGATATCTTCAAAGGGAAATGCAAGTTCCCTGCATCTGTCTTCAAGTGACGGCAAGATCCGCTTTTTGTCAAGGCCGTCGTCTCCTTCATAGAAATAGAGTTTCTGGAAGTACTCACCCACAGCAGACAGAGCGAGCGGGTCATCGGCACCGTCGAGGACCATCTCGCCGATCTCGGCGACCCGTCGCTGCCAGCTGGTCGCCCTGCCATGGGGCTCGGTCGATCTGAAGACATAGACCTCGCCTGACGCCAACCTTCCCTCACGGTTGCATCTCCCGGCGGCCTGGGCGATAGAATCGACGCCGGTCATTGCCCTGTAGACAACAGGAAAGTCAATGTCCACCCCGGCCTCGATAAGTTGTGTCGAGATGACGCGGCACTCGGCGCCTTCTTCCAGCAAAGTTTTGATCTCGGCCAGTACCTTCCTCCGGTGCACAGGGCACATCCTGGCGCTCAGGTGATAGCATGCCCCAGAACCTGGGAGTGCGTCATAGAGTTTCTTCGCATGACTCCGGGTGTTGACGATGCAGAGCACCTGACGGTGCTCCTTCAGCCTGGCCGAGAGTTCTGCATCATCCAGTTCTCCGAGATCCCTCACATGCACCCGCCTGAATGCCCCGTACAGTTCCTCCGGCGAACGCACGATCTCGACAGGTCTGACACTCTCATCCAGGAGCTCGCCGAGTTTTGGCTGGGTTGCCGTACAGATCACGACAGTCGAGCCGTAGTTCCGGACAAGTTCAGATAATGCGGAGAGGCATGGCTTCAGGTACCCTGTTGGCAGCATCTGTGCTTCGTCAAGAATGATCACGCTCTTTGCCAGGCTGTGCAGTTTCCGGCATCTCGATCTTTTGCTGGAAAAAAGCGATTCAAAAAACTGGACATTTGTGGTGACAACAATCGGCATGTCCCAGTTTTCAGAGGAGAGTTTGAGGATCTCAGCCCCTGAAACGAAATTTTCCCGGTCCAGGGTTTCAGGGTCAAAGTTGCTGTGATGCTCCAGCACATTCCGGCTCCCGAAGATCTTCCTGAAGACATCGGCATTCTGTTCGATGATACTCGTGTACGGTATGACATAGAAGATCCTCTTCAGGCCGTTTTTCTTCAGGTGCTCAAGGGCGAATGCCATGGAGGAGAGGGTCTTTCCCCCTCCCGTCGGGACGGTCAGGGAAAACATCCCTGGTGGGAGTGCGGCTTTTTCCTGACATTGCTCATAGATCTCTCTTCTGTACCTGTTGATCCTGTTCTCTTCGGCACCCGACATTTTTGCGGCCATGTGGTCCTCAAATTTTTTGAAGAGGAGATCCCATGGCTCATACTGCCCCCGGAGAGAGGACCTGTCAGGCTGTGTAAATGCCTCCGTGTCCAGAGAGTCTGCATCGACAAGACACGAATAGAGCATGCGGGTGTGGAATGAGATCGAAAACCCGATCTTTTTCGAAATTGGTTTCGGGGTGAAACGAACCGATTTCAAATCCGGAAGTGCTATTTCATCTCTGTAGGCAGAATAATCGGGCAAGTACGTTTTATGGAGGCGTTCTTCAAGCCCACTCTCGTCGCTTCCATAATTTAACAGACCCCCATGATGCCCCGAGATGATATACTCTAAAATTCGGCTCTGGGCAGGGTGATAGAGTGTTCGTGCCTCTTTTGCACCGGCAGTGGAGTGATCGACTCGTATATTGGCACCTTCAAGGCGCTTCTGAAAGTCAGATGAATATTTCCCGAGATCATGCAGCAAACCTCCGGCATATGCGTATTCCGCGGCATTGAAGTCACGGGCAAAGTCAGATGCAAGGTTCGCTACGTTTTTCAGGTGATCCTCCAGACTCTGCCAGTCTGTTTTATCCGGGTTCTCTGTTGAATGGGCGTAATATGTCATAGGGGCAACTCATATGACCTGCAATATACATCACGAAAATATTTTCTCATTGATCCCGGTAAAAAAGCGTGTGTGGTCAGGAAACGAAACCTCAGGCATCATGACCTGAAGGCCTATGTGATCCATACGGTTCTCAGGATAGATGATGGTTAGATACGGGTGATAGCATGGCGCAGGGGTTGATGTACGATGTCACACTCGTCAAGGGGTGTGTGGATTGAAATAGCCAGAGGCAGATTAAAACGATCACCGCATTGACGTCACATCCTTCATGGATGTGTGAATTGAAAGCAGGGCCGTGCGACTGAGTGCGGAAAGACCGTCGCACCCTTCACGGGTGCGTGGATTGAAACTAAGATCGGCCCCCTCCGGTCTGGACGATGATCTGTCGCACCCTTCACGGGTGCGTGGATTGAAACGTGAAGGGCGATTGGCAGATCACCGCGAAGACCGTCGCACCCTTCACGGGTGCGTGGATTGAAACATCTGCGAAAACAGGTCCTCAACGCCCTGGCTGAGTCGCACCCTTCACGGGTGTGTGGATTGAAACCCCGATGCGCATGCCCGAGGAGGCCATGAGGAGGTCGCACCCTTCACGTGTACGTGGATTGAAATCCGTACCTGATACGACCTTACCTGGATAATGGAGTCACACCTTCACAGGGGTGTGGACGAAATCACTGTCGGTCATCTCTTTAGGGGAGTGCCAGCGAGGGTATCAGGAGGGTGATCACTGGATTTTACTATTTCTCACCTGTATTGGTGCCTCAATTCTGTTCCTTCTAATCACATCACCGACTCCCGGTGTTGCCTGAGCACATTGCATGCAGGGAATATTATATATCCTCTTGATATCTTCACCATGGACTCTCATATCGGTACCGGGCCGCCCGGACCGAAAGCCCGCGACGCTGCCGGGATCGATACCGGCCCTGCCATCCCCGACGCGGCGATGGAGGGCCTCTGAGAGGTGAAGATGATGAAACAGAAGATTACCTATGTATCCCTTGAATCGGACGAGAGCATGCACCAGTTCTATGAGGCAGCGCTCGCAGAGATCGAACGCACCCTCGGCCACCGCCACCCGCTCTATATCGGGGGCAAGGAGTTCGCCCCTGTCGACGAGTTCGTGGTGCGCTCGCCCATCGACCGGGACATCGTGATCGGCCACTTCCAGAAGGCAGGAAAAAACGAGGCCGAAGCCGCGATCAGGGTCGCGAAAGGGGCCTTCCCGGCATGGAGCCGGACCGATCCCGAGGAGCGTGTCGAGACCATCGGGCGCGTTGCCGACATCCTGGAGGAGGAGATCTTCGCCCTTGCGGCCCTGATCACCCTTGAGGCCGGGAAGACGCGGACCGAAGCCGTCGCCGAGGTCGGCGAGGCGATCGACATGATCCGGTACCACTGTCTGGTCTACGACAGGGCCAACAGTTTCGTCTTCAGGATGACGCCCGAGGTGCGGGGCGGCATGAACTACAGCGTGATGAGGCCCCACGGCGTCTGGGCCGTCATATCGCCCTTCAACTTCCCGCTCGACCTTGCGGCCGGGATGGCGTCTGCGGCCCTGCTCACCGGGAACACCATCGTCATGAAGCCTTCGAGCGCCGCGCCTCTCTCCTGCATCAGGCTGTACGAGGCATTCGAGGAGGCTGGCGTCCCGCCGGGCGCCGTCAACCTCGTCACCGGACCGGGCGCCACCTTCGGCGAGGTCGTCACCACCCACCCCGACGTCGACGGCATCGCCTTCACCGGGTCGCATGAGGCCGGGATGTGGCTTCAGCGCGCCTTCGCCGTGAAGCAGCACTACCCGAAACCCGTGATCACCGAGATGGGGGGGAAAAACCCCTGCATCGTCACGGAGAAGGCTGACCTTGAGAAGGCCGCTGATGGAGTGGTGCGGGCCGCCTTCGGCTATGGCGGGCAGAAGTGCAGCGCCACGTCGCGTCTCTATATCCAGGAGAGCGTCGTCGAGGAGTTCGGCCGGGCGCTGATCCGGCGGACGGCAGACCTGGTGGTCGGCGACCCGCGGCGGCGGGACACTTTCTTCGGGCCGCTCATCTCGGCCCATGCCCTGCGGACCTACGAGGACGCCGTCGCACTCTGCAGGCAGGACGGCGGGCACATCCTCACCGGTGGCGAGGTGCTCCGCGACGGCGACCTGGCCCGGGGCTATTATGTGCGCCCGACCATCGCTGCCGGCCTCCCGCAGGACCACCCGCTGATGAAAAAAGAACTCTTCGTGCCCTTCCTCTGCGCCCGCACCTTCACGACGCTTGAGGAGGCCCTTGTCCTCGCCAATGACACGGAGTACGGCCTGACAGCCGGTCTCTTCTCCGAAGACGAGGACGAGGTGAGATCCTTCTTCGACACCATCCGTGCGGGCGTCTGCTATGCGAACAGAGAGGGCGGGGCGACGACCGGCGCCTGGCCGGGGTACCAGTCCTTCGGCGGGTGGATGGCGAGTGGTTCGACCGGCAAAGGGGTGGGAGGGCCGTACTATCTCCTCTCCTTCCTCAGGGAGCAGGCACGGACCTCCCTCTGAACCCTCCTGCCCCAACCTTTTTCCCCTCGCCCTGCCCATTCCCGGTCATGGCAGGTCCTGACAGGCGCTGGTTTCTTCCCGACCTCGACGCGGCGGTGCTCTGGTGCGACGAGAGGAATCGCCAGGGCATCGGCTGCAGCATCAGCCCCCTCGGCGAGTACGTGCAGGACCGTGACGCCGCGCGGGAGGCCGCATCAGAGTGCCGTGCCGCCGTCAGGGCCGTCGAGGCGCACGCGCTCGACGCCTCGGTCGCGGTGAAACTCTCCGCTCTTGGTGCGGTCTTCGATAGGGACGGGTGCATGGCGCACCTCGGACGCATCATGGACGAGGCGAAGAGGCGAGGGGTCAGGGTGGAGATCGACATGGAGGGGCGAAACCTTGTCGACTTCACCCTTGCAGCGGCAGGACGTATGGCCGGGGAAGGGCACCGGGTGACGCTGGCCGTCCAGGCCTATCTCCGGAGGGCCGCCGACGACCTCGGTGCGATAGAGGAGGCCGGGATCAGGCCACGGCTCGTCAAGGGGGCATACCTCGGCGACACTCGCAACTTCGAGTTGATCCAGCAGCAGTTCCGGGCCCTGGCCGCCTCCCTCCTCTCGTCTCGCACTTCCTTCTCGGTGGGAACCCATGACCCCGACCTCGTGGAATGGCTGACCGCACATGCGGAGAGTCGCGACCTGGTGGAGTTCGGCTTTCTGATGGGCCTTGCCGACCAGACCAAGACGGCGATGGCCGCGGACGGCTGGAAGGTCTCCGAATACGTGCCGTACGGCCGGAGGGGATCGATATATGAGGCGCGGCGGCTGCAGTACCTCGACCGTCTCCGCGACCTCGGCCGGTCGCCCCTCCCCTGACTCACCACCACCGCGTCTGTGCCAGGGGTGCGATGAGGGAGGGGTCGTCGTTTGCCGGGTCATTGACCCTGCTTCCCACAGGGGCCACGGTCATCGTCTCCGCCGGGACGGGCCCGAAGAGTCCGGCCGGGTCGTCCCCGGCAAGCCATGCCGCCTCCCTCTCCTGCCCCAGGACCGCGGGCATGCGGGAGTGGACCTGCGCCACGAGCACGTTCGCGTCCGTCGTGACGATGACGAACGACCCCCGATCGTACAGCCCCGCGAAGGCGAAGAGGGGTTCCTCTTTCAAGGTGAAATAGAAAGGCCTCTTCAGGGCGTCCCACTCGTAGAAACCGGTGGCCGGGACAAGGCACCGCCCGCCGTCGAGGAGGCGGGCGAAGACCGGCCTTTCGGAGAGGTCCTCGGCGCGGGCATTAACGATCAGGGGCGTGCCCGGAAACCCCCAGCGAGCAGGGAGGATACGCCGCTTCCCGTCCCCCGTAACGATGGGGAGTACCTGGCCGGGCGCGGCATTGTAGCGCGGTCTTTTCAGGGATCCATCTCCCTCCGCGCCGAAACGCACGCCTATCCTCTCGGGCGTGGCGATGGTGAAGCGTCCGCACATGGCCGGGTATCGGCGCATCCTGTACTTAGTCTCTCTGCCCGACCGACTTTCTCACCCATGCAAGGTAGTCGGCATGGCCGCCGACGACCGGGAGGGCGATGATCTCCGGGACATCGTACGGGTGGGCCCCCCCGATCGTCTCTGTCAGGTCTTCGAGGAGGTCGCCTGTCGTCTTGATCACCATCAACTCCTCCCTCTCCTGCCGGATCTTTCCCTCCCAGCGGTAGATGGAACCGACCCCCATGATGTTCACGCATGCGGCAAGGCCCTTCCTGACGACAAGGTCGGCGATCCTCTCGGCGTCCCGCGTCGGGGCGGTGCAGAGGACGACGACGATCTCCCCCTCCATTCAGACCCACCCCCGCGCGACCATCGCCTCGACGACATTGCGGACGGCGATGGTGTACGCCGCCTGCCTGAGGGTGAAGTTCTTCTTCTGGGCGGTCTCGTGGACCGCGTGATAGGTGGAGGTCATCATCGTCTTCAGCCTCCTGTCCACCTCTGCGGCGTTCCAGTGGTCCATGCTGAGGTTCTGGACCATCTCATAGTAGGAGACCACGGCCCCGCCTGCGTTGCAGAGGATGTCGGGGACGATCACGATCCCTTTCTCCTTGAGGACCGCTTCGGCGTCGGTGGTGACCGGGCCGTTCGCAAACTCCGCAACGATCTTTGCCCTGACCTGTGGTGCGTTCTCGGCAGTTATCGTGTTCTCCAGTGCTGCGGGGATGAGGATGTCCACGTCGAGGGCGAGGAGTTCCTCGTTGGTGATATTCTCCGCACCGGGAAAGTCCCTGACGCTCCCTGTCCTCTCCTTGTGCTCTTCGAGCCTCCTCACCTCAAGGCCGTTCCTGTTCAGGACGCCGCCTTTGCTGTCGCTCACCGCCACCACCCGCACGCCGGCGAGGTACTGGCCGAGGACGGCCGCATGGGTGCCGACGTTCCCGAAACCCTGAACCGCCACGGTCGCCCCGCGGAGGTCGATGCCCGCGTCCTCTGCCGCCTCGGCGACGACGTACCACCCGCCCCGCGCCGTGGCGTCGTCCCGCCCTTCCGACCCCCCGACGGAGAGGGGTTTGCCGGTGATCACCCCGAAGGTCGTCCTTCCGACGATCCGCGAGTATTCGTCCATCATCCAGGCCATGACTTTTGGACCGGTGTAGACGTCCGGGGCCGGGATGTCGGTGTGCGGCCCGATGATCCGGGAAACTCCCATGATATACCCCCTGCTCAACCGTTCGAGTTCTCCCTCCGAGAGGACCTTCGGGTTGCAGACGATCCCGCCCTTCGCACCGCCGAGAGGTAGGCTGAAGAGAGCGCATTTCCAGGCCATCAGTGCCGCGAGACCGCGTATCGTGTCGATCGTCTCGTCCGGGTGGAAGCGTATCCCCCCTTTCGTCGGCCCGCGTGCGTCGTTGTACTGGACCCTGAATGCCTGGAATGTCCTGATCCGGCCGGTGTCCATCCTGACTGGGATGGAGAAGTTGAACTCTCGCATCGGCGTCTTCAGGATCGCCTCGACATCCGGGGCAAGGCGGAGGTCATAGGCGCACTGGCAGATGTGCCCCTTGACAGTCTCAAAGAGGTTGATCTCGGTCATGGAAACAGACCTGCATTTCCCTGTGACCTCATAAACCTGTGGGCGGGGGGTGGGGGAACCCCCGGTGGAGACCGGCCTTTTCGGCCTCTCTGAGGGCTTCGTAATACTCGGCCCTCGTGACCCCGCGGCCGAGGCCGTCGGGGAGGCCGCGTCCTCTCTCTGCGGCGTGCCATTCCGGCCGATACTGGGCCATGACATTCACGTAACTCTCCGTCGAGACCTCCTGCGCGATGAAGCGGAAGACCTCGCGGCTTCCGGCAAGGCCGTCGGGGAGGACGAGGTGGCGGATGATCAGGCCGCGGACGGTAATCCCCTCCTCATCGACGGCGAGGTCGCCGACCTGTCCGTGCATCTCCCTGATCGCCTCCTGCATGTACCTGGTGTAGTGCGGGGCATGGGAGAGTCTGCGTGCGGTCTCGTCGTCGCCGTACTTGGCGTCGGGCATGTAGATATCGACGATACCGTCGAGGAGGCGGATGGTCGCCGCGCAGTCGTAGCCGCCGGTGTTGTAGACGAGAGGGAGGGCGAGGCCCTCTCCGGCGGCGGTCAGGAGCGCCGCAACGATCGGGGGGACGAAGTGGGTCGGGGAGACGAGGTTGATGGTGTGGCACCCGTCGTCCTGGAGGGCGAGCATGACCCGGGCAAGGTCGTCGCAGGGGATCTCCCGCCCGGCGCCGCACTGGCTGATCTCGTAGTTCTGACAGTATTGACACCGCATTGTGCAGCTGGAAAAAAAGATCGTCCCTGACCCGTGCCTCCCCACGAGTTCAGGTTCCTCACCGAAGTGCGGGCCGAAACTCGCCACCTTCGGGAGACTCCCGCTCCGGCAGAAGCCCACCTCTCCGTGGAGGCGGTCCACACGGCACTGCCGCGGGCAGAGGGTGCAGGAGGAGTGGCATTCCCACGCCTCCGCGGCACGCCGGGTCAGTTCCCCTCTCTTCAGGAGACCGATATACGACGGCGCTCTCCGTCCCATGACCAGTTATGTGACGACGAAGTCGCCCCGCATCCTCGTGGCGTGGGGGTCGCACCTGAAGAAGTACGTTCCCGGTTCAGACGGCGCGGTGAAGGTGTACGTCGCCGTGCCCGGCCCTGTCACAAGGTCGCCTTTGAAGATCACGTCCTCGGCCGCGCTCGTCTCGTAGAAGGCGACGTTGTGCTCGACACCGGGGTCCCTGTTCTCGAAGGTGATGGTGACTTTCGCTCCTGCCGGGACTTCGATGGTGGAGCGGTCGAAGGCGAAGTCCTCAGCCGTCAGGGTGAGGGCGACAGGTCCCGCGGGCGGCCGCGGGGTGGCGGTGACAGTCTCGTTTGCCGTCATGTTCGTCGTCAGGGTCGGCGTCTCGTTTATGACGGGGGTGATGGTCGGGAGGGTCGTCTCTATCGGAGTCGGCGTCCCTCCTCCCTGCCCGCCCGTACACCCGGCGAAGAGGACGAGGGCGGCGACAACGAGGATCAGGGCCGGAAGACCATATCTGCCATGCATGATGGCGGGAGGGCAACTGTACTCTATATACCTTTCCCCGACAGGCGTGCGTCTCTTCACCGTCCCCTCCCCCTCTCTAAGTATGCGGGAATGTGCGGCAGTCAAGTACGAGGTAAAGAAGTCACGTTTTTACGCGCACCTCTACGAGATCGACGATCCTTCGGACCTTGACGGCATCCTTGCGGCCCACGGGAAGGAATACCGGAATGCCGCCCACCACTGTGCGGCCGTCAGGTTTCGGGACGGTGCCGTCCCTGTCGAGTCCTTCAAGAACGACCGTGAGGTGGGGCATCCGGGCAAGGCCCTCCTCGAAGTCCTGAAAAAGTATTTCCTCGACAGTCATGCCCTCGTCGTCTCCCGGGTCTTCGGCGGGATCAAACTCGGCCCCGGCGGCGTGACGCGGGCCTTCAGGGACGCGGGGGAGGGGGCGGCGGCGCGGTATGTCGAGCGGTGACGCCGCCCTGCCTGTACCGCCGCTCTTTTCTCTGCGGCCGTCGATCTCGATCTGTGAGATCGTTCGTGCCTGCATGGCTCTCAGGCATCCTGAAGCGAAAAGACGTGACCGCTGCCACCGGAGGGACCGACCTGTCCCGCATGTGGGAGGAGGTGCTCGCGCCTGCCGGGCGAGAGCGGGGCAGGGCCGCGATCGCCCCCGGCGAGATCGAGGCGACCTGCGCCGCGCTCGGCGCCGCCCGGACAAAGGCCGACCTGCTTGCGACAGTCGCCGGGGCGCTCGCCCTGTACTCGATTACCGATATCGAGGCGATGGTGCGGAACTTCGAGAGGAAGACAGAGGTGCTCGACCCTGCCTACCGCCGCCGCCTCATACCGAAGGTGCGGGAGGAGACTGTCGGGGCATACCACGACATCCTCCTCCTCTGCAGGGAGGAGGAGGCGCCCGAGGGACAGGTCGCGGCCGACCTCCCTGCCTATGCGGCGATGGTCGCTGAAGCCTGCCGGACGAGGGAAGGAGCCGGAAAACCGGCCGACCTCCTCTTTCTCACCTATCTCCTCGCCGCATTCACGATGTACGTCCGCGGCCGTCCGGCGCACCCGCCCGGCACTCCCTTCCCCGGCGGCCTTGAGGTCTACGAGGAGGGCGGGGAGTACTATTGCCCTGTGCGGGAGAAGGAGGGGGATGTCCCCTACTCGATCTGCCCCTTCTGCCCGGCGCGGCAGGACACCGGCAGCCGCACCCTCCACGGCGCCGGTGCCGGGGAGAGGATAGAAAAAAGAGGGATCCTCGAAGAGTCACGCCGGAACTACCACGGGTGAGGGGGACCCGCCGTCGGCGAGGGCGATCCGCCCCTCCGTGACAGGAGTGAGGGGCGTCTGCGCCCTGACATATGCCTCGACGGTTTCGAGGACCGTGATCCCTGTCCTGAGTTTCCTCTCATCGGGGATTGCGGCGAAGAGGGCATACCCGTCCCCTCCCTCTGCAAGGTAGTCGTTGACCAGGACGGTGTACTCCCTGTCGTCCTCGACCGGCACCCATCTGTCGCCCTCACGGACAAGGATCGATCCGACCCTCGACCCCTCGCACAGCACCTCCTGCACCTCTTTTCCCTCATAGATTGCGGCATATGCCGGCCTGTCCGGGTCGATGGTCACACTCACCCCGCCGACCTGGAGGAAACCGGACTCCTGGATGCCCTTGAAATCGGGGCCGAGGGCTGAGGCGCTCATCTCAAGCACGCGGCGGACCTCGGTCCCGTTCATCCTGACGATGACGACCTCGTTCCCGAAGGGGAGGACCTCGGAGATCATCCCGTGGGTGATCGGGCCTGCCGGGAAGACGCGGTCGCCCCGGATGCCGCCGCTGTTGATGACGGCGATGTCGGCGTCCCCGAACCATGCAAGTCCGGCATCGGCGATCAGGTCGCCGAGGGGCATCTCCCCTCTGCGCAGGTGCGCTTTCACGGCGTCGATTGCCACCGTGCTCTCACCGATCGCCTCCTCGCCCTGCTTCTCCATCGCCGCCCTGAAGGGTGCGAGGTACTCCCTGACTGCCGGGTCGGACGCGACGGCGCCGTCCATCGGCACCGTCTCCCACTGCCAGTCCTCGATCCCGTCGCCGGTGAACGCGAACCTCAGGACACCGAGGCTCTCGCCCTGACTGCCGTCATGGACGATGACCGTCGTCCACCCGCCCGGTCCGTCGACGCTCTCGCAGACATAGGTGTGGTCGTGCCCGCCGACGACGAGGTCGATCCCTTCGACCTGCCGGGCAAGGTCTTCGTCGCAGGCCGTGCCCATGTGGGAGAGGGCGACGACGATCCCGGCGCCGTCCTCCCTGAGGACCCTGACCTCCTCTCTCGCCACGCCCACGTAGTCGGGGTCGACGGTGACGTTGGGGCCGGGACTGGTGATGACGGCGAGGTCCGGGGTGATCAGGCCGAAGAACCCGCAGCGTACGCCGTCGACCTCGATGATAGTGGAGGGCCTGACCGCCGCTGCGAGGCCGGGGTCGGTGATCCTGAGATTGGCCGAGAGGAGGGGGAACCCGGCGTGGCGGGTGGCGTTCAGGTAGTGCGCCGCCCCGAAGTCGAACTCATGGTTGCCCGGACAGGCCGCGGTGTATCCGGCAAGGGTCATGGACCGCAGTTCGGGTTCGCCGCCGTATGTTGCGTACAGGGGGCCTGTCAGGTCGTCGCCGGCCGAGACGAGGACCCATCCGTCGACGTCCCGTGCGACCGCATCTTTTGCGCCCGCGATCCTCTCGATGCCGCCGACGGTCACGCCCGTTGCGTTCGCATAGGGAAAGATGTGGCCGTGGAGGTCTGCCGTCGTCATGACGGCGATCTCTTTCCTCTCGTCCTGGGGAAGGAGGGATACCGCCGCGAAGACGAAGAGGCCGATGAGGACGGCGGCGGCGAGGAGGAGCACGCCGACCTTCATGCCGCGAGAAAGAGGGACTGTTTTTTTCACCTTCATCAGTGCGTGAAGCCGGGAGATATGGGTTGTTCTTCTCTCCGGCAGGGCGAGGGACGCGTTACGGTGACTCGCCGCCGGCAGGCCGCATCATCGGCTGCACGTTCGACCCGGCCATCTCGCCCATGGCAAAGGCGTACCTATCCCTGATCGTCGTCGGGAGACCGCTCTCCGGGATCTTTACAAAGCCAAAGGCGCCGTAGAAACCGACGAGGTCGAGGGTCGAGTGCATGTACAGGGCCTCCCCACCGCAGGAGGAGACGAGCGCCGCGACCACTCTCTTCGCATACCCCCGCCCCCTGAACTCCGGCGGGGTGAAGACGCCGTCGACCTCGAAGCCGTCGGGGTGACGGCGGCACCGCGCCACAGACGCAAGGGTGCCCTCGATAAAGAGGCCGAAGATCCGGTCGGTCGCGGGGTCGGCCGTCTGCCCGCGGTAGTGCGTCCAGATCTCGTCGACCAGGGGGAACTCGTGGGTGGCGAGTTCCCTGACCGCGATATCGAGGTCCAGGGCCGGGACGATGACGCAGACCGGCACCCGCGCCCTTTTCGCGACGTCCGCGGCCGTGCTCCCGATGGGAATGTTCGTGATATAGTCAGTCCGCCCGAGGCGCGGCAGCAGGACCAGAGAGACGCCCGCCCCCGCGGCGACGTCGCAGATCTCGTCGGCCGCGGGCCCGACCCTGAGGAGGGTCTGCACCCCTATACCATCGCTTTCGAGGCGGTCCTTCAGTTCGGCGAGGCGATCCCCGGCGTCCCTGATCCGTGCGTCCATCTCCGCTTCGCTCTCGGCGCTCGTGACCACGTGGAGGAGCACCGCTTCAGGCACTTTCAGACGGTGGAGCAGGGAGACGACCTGCAGGGAGGGCTTCGAGAAGTCGACCGGGCAGAGGACGCGGGAGAAGAGTTTTCCCCCGCCAATTTTTTGGGCGTGGACGACGAGCACATGGGTCCGCGCCCTCCGCAGGATGCCTGCCGAGACGCTGCCCAGGAATAAACCGCTGATGATGTTCCGGCCCCGTGCACCCACGACGATGAGAGAGGGCCGCTCCTTCCCGGCAAGGTCGAGGATCGCGCCGGTTATGTCCCCCTCCGCGGCCTCGACCAGGTGGTCGGTGGCGTCGAGACCCCACCCGAGGAGGGTGGCCCTCTCCCGTGCGAGCGCCGTTTCCGCCTCCCCGACCGTGGACACAGGGCCGGAGAGGAGAGGGAGGCGCGGGGTGCGCCCCGCTTCGCGGACATGGACCAGGATCACGTCCCGCGCCGTCGGTATCTCGGGGATGCGTGCGGCCGTCGCACGTGCGTCATCGGAAAAGTCTGTTGCAAAGAGGACTCTCTCAAACATCGTCGTCTCCCGGGGAAGACACCGTCATCCCCCTCGCCCGGATTGCCGGGGCCATGATAGGGGGATGGGAGGAGGGGATAGATAAGAGCGTCGTTTTTCCTTCGAGGTCATCCCAAAACTGATCCGAACCCTCATGCACGCCGATGAAAGGACTCAATTCGGTTCTGAAAAATCCTGTTCTGGCGTCCTGTCCGGGGGGTTTCACCCCCCGATCCCCCCTCATTGCGATAGGGGATGGAGGGCAATCTCCGTCATCAGGATCTCTCTTCTCTCTTCCCCGGCCCTATCCTGTTTCGGGGGGCCGGGGGCGTCAGTCCCCCGGCAGGAGGGATGGGAAGGCGGTGGTTTCGCACGATTCTTCATGAAATTCGGGAAGACATCGACCCGATCATGATCTTTTCTCACGAGTTCAGCATGCGGGGAAAGGGGAATGAACGAGAGTTTTGGGATATGCTCTTCGTGAATAATTTTGAGGCTCTGTACCTATCGAACTACAGAACCTATCCTTCCTTCATCTCAGAAAGCCTTCTCAGGACCGCACCGGCGGCGAGGGCGGCGGTGGAGAATGCCGCCTGGATGTTGAACCCCCCGCAGTCGCCGTCGATATCGAGGACTTCGCCGGCAAAGTAGAGGCCGTCGACGCATTTCGATCCCATCGTCTTCTGGTCCACCTCGTCGAGGGCCACACCGCCCCGCGTCACCATGGCGACGCCGTATCCGCCCGGGGCGTCGACCGTGAGGGTGCAGGCGGTGAGGTGCTGGAGGAGGCAGGTCCGTGCCGCCTTCGTGAGGTGGGCGCAGGTCGTCTCCGGCGGGACCTCGGAGAGGTCGGTGATCCTCTTGAGGAGACGTTCGGGGACAGGGTAACGGGAGAGCACCGCCCTGACCCTCGCACCGCCTCCCCCGGCCAGCGCCGCCGTGATCTCCTCCCGCATCCCTTCCGGGAGGACCGGGACGACGAGAGTGTCGCCCGGTTCGATGAAGCGGGAGAGGTCGAGGATGGCCGGGCCGGAGAGTCCTTCGTGGGTGAAGAGGAGGTCGCCCCTCTGGTCGCCGATCTTTTTCCCGGCCCTGAAGAGGGAGACGGTCACGCCCTGCAGGGAGATGCCGGCGAGGTCGGCGAAGGGGTAGTCCCTGACCGTCACCGGCGCGAGTGCGGGGGCGGTCCGAACGATCGTGTGGCCGAGGGACGCGGCAAATGCGTACCCGTCGCCCGTCGAACCCGTCGCCGGGTACGAGGCGCCGCCTGTCGCGATGAGGAGGAGGGCCGACCTGTATTCGCCTGCCGCCGTCCTGACGGAAAACCCGTCCTCCGTTTTTTCCACGGCGACGACAGGTTCCCCGCACCGTATCGTCACGCCCGCGTCCCGGTACCCGGCGAGGAGGAGGTCGAGGACGTCCTGTGCTTTCCGCGAGGTCGGGAAGACCTTGCCCCCCTCTTCCGTCGTGAGGGGGACGCCCCTCCCGGTGACATGCGCGATGAGGTCGGCGTTCGTGAAGGCCCGGAGCGCCGGCTTGAGAAACTGGCCATGCTTCCCGTAGCGCGTGAAGAACTCCGTGACGCTCCCGGCGTGGGTGATATTGCACTGCCCCGACCCGGAGACGAGCAGTTTCCTCCCGGGCTTTTTCTTCTTCTCAAGGAGGAGGACAGTCCCCCCTCCGGCACCGACGCGGGCCGCGGCAAAAAGTCCGGCAGGCCCCGCCCCGACGACGATCAGATCATATTTTTCCACGAGTCCTCCTCTAGTCCTCGCCCCCCGGCATGATGACTCTTTTCACGACGGCACGTCGCCGGCACACTATCTTATATCGGTCACGTGCACTTCCCGTGCGGAGATCTGTCATGAAAGGAACAGGCCGGGAATTTATGGAAAAGACAAAATTTCAGTATCTTGACCCTTCGGACCAGTATCTGGGGCTCCCGCAACCGTCCCTTGAGCGGAGCACCCCGGGAGAGAGTATCGACCTCCCCTCACCGGATACGTGCCCGCGTCGCAGGATAGACCTCACGGAGGCGATCGCAACCAGGCAGAGCGTGCGGACCTATAGTCGTTCCCCCCTCTCTCTTTCCGAACTGGGATATCTTCTCTGGTGTACGCAGGGGGTGAGGGGTGTCGAGGGCACTGCCTGGACATTCCGGACGGTCCCCTCCGCCGGTGCCCGTCATGCCCTGGAGACCTTCCTCCTCGTCAACAGGGTGGAGGGCCTCGACCCCGGTCTCTACCGCTATGCCGCCCTCGACCATCGTCTGGTGACGGTGGATGCCGGACCGGAGGTCGTCCCGGAGGTCACCGCCGCCTGTCTGGCCCAGTCGATGGTCCCGGAGAGCGCCGTCACATTTCTCTGGTCGGCCGACATCTACCGGATGAACTGGAGATACGGGGAGCGGGGGTACAGGTATGTCTTTATCGAGGCAGGACATGCCTGCCAGAACCTCTATCTCGCAGCGGAAGCGGTCGGGTGCGGGGTCTGCGCCATCGGTGCCTTTGACGACGATATCCTCAATGCTCTCCTCGGCCTCGACGGGAGGGACTGGTTTGTCCTGTACCTTGCCACGGTCGGGAAGATCTCCTGAGAGGGTGATCGCTCGCATTCCACAAATTATCTAACCTGGTGTGACAGAGATTTCACGCAGTACTACCTGCGGGTGATGATCGATGAAAAAAGTGGCAATACTTCTCCTCTGTCTCTGTCTGCTCTCCCTCGCCGCCCCGGCCCTTGCGGGCAGGGAGGCCGCGGTGCGCGAGGTCGGCACCGCCGCCCCCGCGCCGGGTACCGAGGTGACGGTGACTCTCTCCCTGAACGGTTGCGAGGCCGGCGGTATCGTCGAGACCCTGCCGCCGGGCTTTGTCTATGTGAACAGTTCCCTCCCCGCGGACCAGGCGCGGGTGGACGGAAACCGTGTCTGCTTCGCCATCCTCGGCGAGACCGCCGTCACCTATAGAATCCGTGCGCCCCAGACGGGCGGCGGAGAGATCACGGGCGAGTGGTGGGACTTTGGTGCCCGGACAAACGGCACAATCGCCCCCACCCGCCTTGACGTCGGCGGTGCGGCAGCGGCCCCCGGTCCCGGCGCCCTTGCCGTCCTCTTTGCGCTGGCGTTCGTCCCCCTGATCCGGAGGTGCCGGCGATGAAGCGGGTGTATCTCCTCCTCTGCCTCCTCCTCGCCCTTGCCGTGCCGGCGGCCGCGCTCGTGCCCGGCGACGGCGCCCCAGGGCGGGACGAGTTCGCCGGCATGGTCCTCTCCTTCCTTGCGGGCGGCGCCGACGCACTCCCTCTTGCCGACGTGCAGGACGCCGCCGCCACCTATCTGAAGAGTGAGAGGACAGTTACGCCCCCCGCACGCGTCGTCGTCTTCAACGGCGAGACCCTGGAGACGTTGCGGTCCCTCGGCATCGGGCCTTCGAGCATTGTCGGCATCGACAAGTTCTCCGCGCAGAGACCGGAGTTCTTCCCCGAGTACAGGAACACCACCGTTGTCGGGAGCGTCTGGTCGCCGGACTACGAGACGGTCGTCTCCCTGCACCCCGACGCCGTCTTCCTGTACGCCACCACCAGCAAGGACGCCTGCGACGAGATCCAGAAGAAAATCCAGGCTTCGAACCCGGAGATCAGGGTCTACAGGTTCGACTGCTTCCGGCCGGAGAACTATGTCGAGGAGGTTCGGGCCCTTGGCACCATCTTTGGCCGCGAGGCCGAGGCCGAACGCTTTGCCGGGTTCTACACCGGGGCTCTCGATACCATCGGTGCCGGGACATCGGATATCCCTGATGCGGAGAGGACGACGGTGTACCTGGAGAACTGGAAGGACTACAAGACCGGCGCCGCCGGTTCGGGATATGAGGACAAGATCGTCCGTGCCGGCGGGAAGAACGTCTTCTCCTCTCTCGCCGCCGAGTACCCTGAGGTCGACCCCGAGGCGGTCATCGCCGCCGACCCCGACGTGATCGTCAAACTCATCGGTGCGGGATCCTATGCCTACGGCGGTTACCAGAACACGGACCCCGGAAAGGTTGCAGAGGTCCATGCCGCTCTCCTCGACAGGCCGGGCTGGAGCGGTCTCACCGCGGTGAAGGAAAAGAGGGTCTACCTCCTCCACAACGACATCTTCGGAGGCCCCGAGCACTTCATCGGGATCGCCTATCTTGCGAAGTGGTCCTACCCCGGGCGTTTCGCCGACCTCGATCCCGCAGCGCTTCACAGGACCTATCTGGACGAGTACCAGCACCTCGAGACAGACCTGATCGGGCTGCAATTCACGTACCCGGCGGTATGATGGAGACCGGAACCCTGCAGGAGGGGTTCGCCGCCGCACGGCGGAGGCGGGCCCTCTTCCATGCCGTCCTCCTCGTCCTCCTCGTCCTCCTCGCAGGCGTGGCCGTCACCCTCGGCAGTGCCGACCTCTCGGTCGCGGACGCCTACCTGGCCATCCTTGCCGGCCTCTTTCCCGGCCTCTTCACCGCACCCGGCATGGCGGAGAGCATCGTCTGGAACTACCGCCTCCACCGCGTCCTCTTTGCGGTCATGGCAGGGTTCGGCCTCGCCACCGCCGGGACGGTGATGCAGGGCATCCTCCGGAACCCCCTTGCAAGCCCCTTCACACTCGGCATCTCCTCGGCGGCCGCGACCGGCGCCTCGATTGCGATCGTCCTCGGCACCGGCCTCGTCGATGGGGAACTCCTCATCATCGTGAATGCCTTCCTCTTCGCACTCCTTGCCGCCGGGATCATCTATGCGATGGCCCGGTACCGCGGTCTCGGGGCCGAGTCGATGATCCTTGCCGGCATCGCCCTGATGTACCTCTTCTCCGCGGTCACCTCCCTCCTCCAGTACCTCGGCACGTCCGAGGAGGTGCAGGAGATCGTCTTCTGGATGTTCGGGTCTCTCGGCCGGACAGACTGGGCAAGTCTCGCCATCGTCACCCTCATCATCGCTATCTGCACGCCCTATCTCATCTGGCGGGCATGGGACCTCAACGCCCTTGCCGAGGGGGACGACATCGCGGAGAGCCTCGGCGTCCCGGTGAAGAGATCGATGACGATCTTCATGCTCATCGCCTCTCTCATCACCGCCGCGATCATCTGCTTCACCGGGACCATCGGTTTCATCGGGCTTGTGGCGCCGCATATCACCAGGATGGCCATCGGCGCAGACCACCGCTACCTCCTCCCGGCCTCAGGCCTGGTCGGTGCCCTCCTCCTCCTCGGCGCCGACAGTCTTGCCCGGACCCTCCTTGCGCCGACGATCCTCCCTGTCGGGATCATGACGGCGTTCCTCGGCGTGCCCTTCTTCATCTTCCTCTTCCTGCGCGGGAGGGGGGCCTGATGGTGCACCTCCGTGTGAGAGACCTCGCGTTCTCGTACCGCGACCGGCAGGTCCTCTCCGGGATCACCTTTGCCGCGGAGGGGCCCGCGGTCCTCGGCCTCGTCGGCCCGAACGGGTCGGGCAAGACGACCCTGATCAAGTGCATCGACGGCATCCTCAGGGCAGAGGGGTCGGTGGGCCTCGACGGCGAGGAGATCATGGCCCTGCCGCGGCCCGAGGTGGCGAGGAGGATCGCCTATGTCCCGCAGGGCATTTCAAACCACTCACGGGCAACGGTCTATGAGACGGTCCTGATGGGCCGCCGCCCCCACATCTCCTGGCGGATACGGAAGGAAGACGAGGACGAGGTGGTGCGGGCCCTGGAACTCCTCGGCATCGAGGACTTCGCCTTCAGGGAGGTCGGCACCCTCTCCGGTGGCGAACGCCAGCGGGTGATGATCGCCCGCGCCCTTGCTCAGGGTTCGCCTCTCCTCCTCCTCGACGAACCGACGAGCGCCCTCGACCTGCGGAACGGGATGGAGGTGCTCGACGTCGTGCGCCGTCTCGCAGAGGAGGAGGGCCGTCTCGTCGTCATGGCGATCCACGACCTCTCCCTTGCGGCGCGGTTCTGCACCGATCTCATCGTCCTCGACCACGGACGGGTCCATGTGCGGGGACCGCCCGCCGACGTCCTCACGCCTGAGGTGATCGCCGATGTCTACGGCGTCGAGGCGGCGGTCGAGACGCGTGAAGGCGTGCCGTACATCTTCCCGATACGGCCGAATGAAGAGAAATAAATGAGAAGGAAATGCTCCCCAACTGAATGTGGGGACATTTTCCAGAGTCGTTATTTTTGTGCTGGGAGCTCCGATCTATACTCCGCCGCGGCTGCTATCAGGCATCAAAACGTCTGATTTCATAATTTTCTTTACGATATCGGCAACCAGATCTCTCTCCTCCGACTGGAGTATCCGGTAGTAGAGCGATGTATCCCCGGTCTCGATGATCATAAGCGCATCGGTGATCGGTTTTATGAACCAGCGGTATTCCTCGTTTTTTTCTCCCTTCGCTTCGATGATGGTATCGGTCACCATCCTGATGAGTTCGGGATCGCCGGTGTCGATGATCTCTTTGAGTGACTCGATCGTGTCATCTTTCAAATCAAATTCTTCATGCCGTTTCGATTCAATCTCATATGCTCTTGAGATATGCTTCTTGCCGTATCCATAGTTGCCTTCTCCGTACTCGTCGAATCCGAGTGATAGAAGGATATTAGTATAGGGGTATACTCTTTCGGGACTTATCTTGTCCGCATCAGGATAGAGATGGTCTGCCAGTATGACGGCTTCCTCTCTTTTTTCGAGATTATATACTATCATAAGTTTCAGAACAAGCGTGCCTAGAGATTCGGGATCATCTTCAAGGATCGTATCGGCAACAACCAGTGCCTCGTAATATTTCTGGAGGTTGATTAAGGCGACCAGTTGAACTTCCAGAATAATTTTCTTTTCGCAGTCATCGAGATTCAGTGAGAGTATGGCATCTGCTGAGGCCAGTGATTCATCGTACTTCTCTAGATCATGCAGTGCCACCATTTTAAAAAACAATGCATCCTTGTTGTCTGCCTGTATTGTCAAGAGCAAATCTATGGTCTCCAGACATTCTTTTGATTTTCCGAGGAAATAGAGCCCATGTATTTTGAATGTTAATGCTTCTATATTGTCCGGTTGATTATGGAGCACTTTTTCGGCAATATCCACTATTTCTTCGTATTTTTTGAAGTAGTCTAATATATTGCCCTTGAGAGTTAAAGCATCGATGTTATTGGGTGAAATACTCAAGGCCTTATCTGCTTGAGCAAGAGCCTCTTCCTTTCTACCTACGAATAATAACATGTTTCCAAAGAAGGTATTTAATCGAGGATCGCCCGATGAAGATTCAATCACACATCTCATCGAATCGATTGCGTCTTCGTGATTTCCCAGCAACAAACAGGCCATTGATTTTATAAAATGACCCCTAGTATCATTGGGATCGATAGCAAGACATGATTCGGCTGCTGTATATGCTTTTTCTCCATTATCAGATTGTAAAGCAATTATTCCCTCATTATGAAGGACAGACATAGACAGTTTCGGGTCCAATCTTTCTGCTTCTCTTTTCAAACGGTTAAATGTACATTCAAGGTCTTCTTTTGTGCCAAATTTATAAATTGTTGATATATACTCATTCAGGCGTTCTATTTTTCGTTCTGGGGGAATTGCATCGAAAAAGTACGTTACATCCCTGAGGACTGACGTATCTCCTGCCTTTAACAAGGCAAATTTTGTCTTGAATATGTTTTCTCTCTCCTCGGGAGTGTACCAGAGAGAGAGAAAATCAATGAAGATAGATATCCTGTTGCGTCCGAAGGGCTGTCTCATCTCTCTCCAGAGGCGGAACAGTCTTTCACGTACCTCATAGGAAGTCCGTTTTCCCATCGGGTGAGACCTGATATACCCGTCATTGTCCAGTCTCCGAAGTTGCGTGTTGATCGTATTTACATCGATACGCGTCTTCTCGGCGATATCCTTCGGGGTCAGCGGCGTCGGCGAAAGCATGAGAGTATCGAAGATCATTCTCCGCTGCCCTGACAACATCTCGAATATTTTCTGGTAATATGGTGTGTAGTCATCGAGCATCTTGAGAAAAATCGTCTCGATATTTTCGATATTTCCACTATTAATGATCTCATAGATGATTATGACGAGTCTTGGGCTACCGCCAGTGAGGTGATATATCCCTTCAAGTTTTGGCTCATATTTCTCAAAATTTTGAAGGAATTGTTCGTTTTTTTCTACCTCGCCAATCCTCCTCAAGAATTGCTTGCTCTCCGCAAGAGAAAACTCTCTGAGGTGATCGATCCTGAAAAAATTGAAAAACGGTTCATCGTGCTCAGAAACGCCGGGAAAAATCATCGGAGCCGATGCAACGACGGAGAAGATATCATATTTTTGAAAAATTGAACGTAATTTTGCAACTTCATTTTTTTCAAGTTGCAGAAAAATTTCATTTAAGTTCTCGATAAGGAAAACAAATTGTTTCTTTTCAGTTCTGGAAATTTCTTCCAGTTTGCCAAGTGCGAAATCGAGTACAAAATCTTCGCCTTTGTGTGTTGGAATTGTTATGTCGGCTTTTTTGTATGTTTTATTATACTCGTCAAGTGCTCGTAAAAAAAAATCAGATGCACGATAAATTGAGTATTCTTCTTCTGCAAATTTTATGGGGATGACCGTCGAACCATATTTTTCTATCAGGTCATAGTATGCCATGACCATAAAATGCGATTTTCCTATTCCTCTGGGGCCGATGATAAGATGAAATCTCGTTTTGTATTCTTTCGCGGCCTCGCCTACATCTCTGACCAGATTGTCAAGTTGCTTTTCTCTCCCTACGAATAATTCCCGCAGCTTATCCTTGGGGATCTTTTCAGGAGAAAAACGAAATAACGTAAGGGATTCAGTACCCATGGTATATCCTCCACCAATCTTTGAGGAGTTTTGAGTGGAATTTCAAATCTGCACTCGGAGTCTCGACGATGTAATAGTCGTGCGCAAGATCTGCGAGCAGACTGCAGAATTCGTCAAGATCATCCTTTCCAGATTCTTCTCTATAGATTTCGTATGCCAGATCTCTAGGGTAGACTTCGACTCGTGATATACTGTCTAATAATCTCTTTGCAATTTTTTGTTGTATCTTGGGGTAATCCGTGGCTAGACGTTGTTTGTAATGAATAAAACCCTGCTTCCCTTCGCTTCCCAGGATTTTGGTCTCGTAAATCCTTCTTAACAAATCAGAAGAGATCTCTTCACCATATATTGTTTCATCTTTTATCGCACTGAGAAAGATCGCGAGAAAATAGGGAATATAGGGATCGCCTATGCACTCTAAGATATAGGTCCCATACTCCGGACTATAACTCCATTTTTCTTCTTCAAATGTTCTTTCAACAACACCCAATGCGATCTTTTTATTAAATCCGGATATTTTCACTCGCTTAAAATCGTTGATCAGTTTTGATTCGCCCACAGAATCCACAATATTATCGATACTGACCGATCCGCCCACAACAAACTTTACATTGGGAATTGTCATTCTTACCTTTCTAAACCAACTTAAGAACGCCTCCCTATCTTTCGCCTCCATTTTTTTGAGCGCATATGGGAACTCGTCAATAATGATGACGACTTTTTTGCTGGTTGATTTAACTATTTCCATCGTCTGATATGCTTTATTGTCCCATTCTTCCTGGAGATCAGATTCGATATTGTGGCGTAATTGTGCTTTAAATTCAACGAATTCAAGGGATTCGATATTATCCTTAAACCAGCCAAATCCTTTTTTTATACGTGTTATCATTTTTGTTGTTTTTTCCAATTTTTCTGATGATACCAGACCCATTATCATTTCTGTTAGTAATTTTGATGGTGTTGATACGTCTTCAACTTCCAAAAAGATACAGATGGTATCATCCTCTGATAATTTGTGTTCTATTTTTTTCATGACGGATGTTTTTCCGTACCTGCGGGGGGCAATGAGCAGGATATGGTCCTTTTCCAGATAATCAAGGATGAGTTTGGTTTCAATCTCCCTGTCGATAAAATCATTCCCCGTTGCGGGACTTCCTACTGGCAGCATGTCGCTCGAATCAGTTATGTAACGCTTTTGTTAGATAACACTTTTGTTATGCTTCCCGGAAGTAACTCTTTTCGGGGGGTGCGATTGCTATCAATCCCGAATCTGATCTGCTTTCGTTGATTAAATTAATTTTAGAGATGAAATTCAGACGCGGGACTTCTAATGCTTTTTTGTCTAGATACAATTGTTTCAACATATCGAATATTTCTCCAGCAGATCTCAATTCACAACTCCACTTCTTTTAGGGGTGGTAGAAAGGCGCCCTTTCTCCTCCTGCTCGAACAAACTCCCGCTACCCTGCCAACTTTATCGCGGCATTCATATCCGGTCAGGGCCAATGTCTTCTGACCTCATATGAGTCTTCTTCCCTGTCAGGAGATACCCGTCCGTGACCGGCGGTACATCCTCATCATCGCCACAGTCGCCGCGTTCCTCACGCCCTTCATGAGTTCGTCCATCAACATCGCCCTTCCTGCCATCGGGGAGGAGTTCATGGCAGATGCGGTGCTGCTCGGCTGGGTCCAGACTACCTATCTCCTTGCCTCGGCGATCTGTCTCGTCCCCTTCGGGCGACTCGCCGATATCCATGGGATGAAGAAGATCTTCCTCGCCGGGATCACCATCTTCACCCTCTCGACCCTCGTGTGCGGCCTCTCGCCCTCGGTGCACGTCCTCGTCGCGCTGCGTATGGCCCAGGGGGTCGGAACCGCCATGACCGCGGTGACCGCGGTGGCGGTGCTCACCTCCATCTTCCCTGCCGGCGAGCGCGGCCGCGTACTCGGCATCAATGTGGCCGCCGTCTATACGGGCCTCTCCATGGGCCCTTTCATCGGCGGGGTGCTGACCCAGCACCTCGGCTGGCGGAGTATCTTTCTGGCAGCCGTCCTCCTCGGTATCCTTGCCGTCGTCCTCACCCTGCGGTCGCGGGGCGAGTGGTCGACGCCCCGCGACGAACCCTTCGACCTGACAGGTTCGGTCGTCTACGGGGCAACCCTCCTTGCCCTGATGTACGGCCTCTCCCTCCTCCCGGCGGCTCTCGGGTGGGTATGCCTCGCTCTCGGGGCAGGCGGCCTCGCCCTCTTTGTCAGGCTGGAGATGCGGACGGAAAACCCTGTCCTTCAGGTGCGGATCTTCCGGGAGAACCATGTCTTCACCTTCTCCAACCTCGCCGCCCTCATCAACTACAGCGCCACATTCGCTGTCGGTTTTCTTCTCTCCCTGTACCTCCAGTTCAACCGCGGCCTCGACCCCCAGACGGCAGGGCTCGTTTTGATGGCCCAACCCGTCGTCCAGGCCGTCCTCTCCCCCGCGGCCGGGCGCCTCTCCGATCGGGTGGAGCCCCGCATCGTTGCGTCGGTCGGGATGGCAATCAGTGCCGTCGGCCTTGCGATGCTCTCCTTCCTCACCGAAGAGACGCCGTACCTGTACATCCTTCTCTCCCTCGTCGTCCTCGGCACGGGCTATGCTCTCTTCTCCTCGCCGAACACCAATGCCATCATGAGTTCTGTGGAGAGGCGCTTCTACGGCGTGGCCTCCGCCACACTTGCCACTTCCCGCCAGGTCGGCATGATGCTCTCGATGGGGGTCGTGATGATGATCATCTCGGTCGTCGTCGGCAGGGTGGCGATCACCCCGGCCGAGCACGCTCAACTCCTTTCGAGCGTGAACCTGGCTTTCATGGTCTTTGCAGGCCTCTGTGTTGCGGGGATCTTCTTCTCCCTCGCGAGAGGGCGGGTGCGGGAGGAGACGCACCGGGCCTGAAGAAGTAAGGGCCCCTGCGGCCCCGGTGTCTTCGTCGGCGCATCGAGGATGTTATATCTCCTGCA
The DNA here is from genome assembly GCF_001571385.1 of Methanofollis ethanolicus. Lineage (NCBI taxonomy): Archaea > Methanobacteriati > Methanobacteriota > Methanomicrobia > Methanomicrobiales > Methanomicrobiaceae > Methanofollis > Methanofollis ethanolicus. Next base: position 1,475,207 of record NZ_BCNW01000001.1, read on the forward strand.
TGGACATATTTCCGTCGTATAAGGTTAATCAATTTATGTGAGTATAATGAAAGTTATATGGATATGCAGGTGAACAGGGAACAACTCCTGATGTCTCCAGGGTGCGATGACGGAATAAAAAGGATACTGTGTCTTCTGGAGGAGGAGACCCATGGCCTCTCGATCTCCGACATCTCCCGGACGATCGACCTCAACCGTAATTCTGTCGCGAAGTACCTGAACATGCTCGTCGTCGCCGGGAGAGTCGAGATGCAGGTCGTCGGGTCGGCCAGAGTCTACCGCCTCGCCGTGCGCTTTCCTGTCTCGACACTCTTTCCTTTCCTGCCTGACCCTGCCGTCACGGTCGGTTCGGACCTGAGGGTCAGGCATGTCAATGCACACTTCTGCGCTCTTTTTGGTATGAGGGAGGACGAGATTGTCGGTGCTCCCGTCTCGGAGACGCCCTGTGCGATCCTCCGTTTCCTGACCGACTCCGGGTATCTTGAGGGGGCGGTGCGGGGAAAAAGAGATGGCGGCGGCACCTGGCACCCCCTTGCAGGGGAGTGCGGCGCCTATGTCGTCTGGACCGTCCCGGCCGTCTTTGAAGACGGCGACTACGGGGCGATTGCGGCCATACGGCCGGCGTGAATAAACTAGAGATCGATCGCAATCTCACCCGACGAGATCGGTGCACCTGTCCGCCGGTCGATGAAGCGGTAGGTGAGGTGGTGGCCGGGCTGGATCGTGAATTTTCCACCGGTTTCTCCCTGCCAGTTGAGCCCGTTATCGTCCTTTCCATCAGCGTAGAGTACGAACCGGTCTCCGAGGAGGACATCACTGTCATTTTTCGAGTACTTCTGGATATACTGCTTTTTGCCGGGTTCATTCCTGACAATAATATGGCTTGAAGGGTCGTCACGTATGCCCAGGCTTACTTCCAGTCGGTCGAGGTTAAGCGGGTCGCCGGCCATGTGCTCGAAGACGACACCTCCATCTCCATCCAGGATCACCCCCGACGCGACAAGATTTGCCCTGACCGGTTGCTCGTTTTCACCTGCCGCGCCGGTGGCGTACACCGCCACCAGGCCCACGATGATCAGCGTGACCGAGATCATAAGCATGACGCCTATCACCTCAGACACGGCATTATCATTATTCATACTATCATTCATGCAATTCACCGCTCCTTCAGGAGAAAACTGCTCTTATGCAGGAGAGAACCACTCGGCAGGTGGTAGATCGCCACTTCGACAACGGCCGACTCTTTGATGCGATCGGGCAACTTCCCGTCAAGTTCAAGGAATGCGTCGGTTGCCTTCCGGTCCCCGGTATTCGCACTGTACCCCGCTGCCCAGATATCGGTCCCGAAGAGTGTATTCAGTACATCCCGGTCATGGGTTGCAGGACACTGACCACCGTCAGGCAGGTGGACCCAGGTGTTGATCCTGAGATCTCCGGTCCGTAGCGGGTCTCCGCCCCGGTGCTCGAAGACGAGGGTGAAATTCTTCTCGCTCCCTGCAGCGTACACCGCGATGTCAACCGAGGGCGCTTTTTCCTTCGCGTCGGCAGCACCGCTGGCAAAGGAGGCGACAAGTGCGGCGAGGATGATCACGATCGCAAGGAGGAGCATCACGCCGATGACGGGGGAGACCGCCGTCTCCTTCTCCACTTTTAACATACGTTCACCTCGACATTCACGGTCCTGAGTGTCACGGTCACGGAGGGGTCGAACGTAAGGGTATGGAACGATCCCTCGGCAGTATATGTAGCGAGACCGGTACCCCTGATCTCATTGCAGATTTTTTTCAGATAATTCTCTATCCCGGGCATCTGAGTGCCAGAGGTGATGTCTTCGAAGACGATTTTTGTTGTCCCCGGCAGGGAAACCGACCGGGGTTCGGGGGCGGTCAGGTGGAGTGTGGCTATTCCGCTCCCGGTGATGAATGATTCGTCTTTTTTCGGGGTGAGATTCACCAGCGTGATCGCGATGCCGTCGACAGAGTGGGTCATTTCGATGAACAACCCGAGGAAGTCGGTGCTGTTATCCCGTGCTTCATTCATCGTCGTGTAGCGCGACGACTGCGGTGTCGCCCTCCGGTCCTTCGTCACGGCGACGAAGCCGTATTCCCACAGATAACCCTGCGGCTCCCAGGTGGTATAGGAGGGGGTATAGGAGATGTTCACCAGGGATGCTGTTCCCTTCGTCTGCCCCATGCCGGTGACGGTTACGTTTGCCAGTGGTTGCCCTTCTATGGCGACCGTCCCGCTCGATCTGACCGGACTCAAGAGGACATCACCCCCGCCAAGGGAGAACGGTTCACCGAACCGGGCCTTCGTCTTATGGGAGACAACATAGTCGATATCTGAACCGAACCTGACAAAGGCGTCCGCCACTTCGTGGGAGTGTTCGATCTCCGACTGTTGTTTCAACCCGGGAAGATATGTCGCGGAGTAGATCGCGATCAGTGTGGCGATGATACCGAGGGCCAGCATCAGCGCGATCACGGTTGAGACCGCCTCGTCCTTTTTCATATCAGATCCCTCCTATTTCTCCTGTTGACCAGATGACGCTCTTCGGCGTGACCAGGCGTACCGTGTCCCCGGCCGCGAGAGGGGTGCCGGGCATGTTTACCTTCAGGGACCCGCCGAGATCGAATGCTTCGGTACAGTTGCCCTTGTGATCGTAGATATCGGGACGGTACTCCTTTCTGTCCCCGTTCTTCCTGATGATGACCACCTTCAGGTCTTTCTTCTCCACCCAGTCGCCCCCCTTGTGCCAGAGACTGATCGTATCCGAACCCGGCGATCCCCCCGTTATAGCGATATCGATACTCGTCTCCCGGTCGCCCGGGAGCAGGGAAAACGCTGATGTTGCAAAGAGAGCGACAAGGATGATGACCAGTACTATCATGATCATCTCGCCGACGACCGAAGAGACCGCTTCCTCGTGCTGTATTCTGTCTGTCATGGTTACCTGCCTCATATGATGAAGACGAAGAGAACCACCGTCGCCGCAAGCATCACGCAGATGTGCTTGAATCCAGCGAGAATGCTGTTCGACGAGAGTTGTCCGGCCATGATCCCGGAGAAGAACCCCAGGATGATGCCAACGTGGAACATCTCCCTGACGTTTGCGCTGATGTCGAACGTAACGTCGTACGCCGAGAAACTCGAAATGAACGCCACATTCAACTGGTAGGCCGAGTAGAGGTAGATGCCGAATGAGAGATAGATCACCGCCAGGTAGACGAACGAGACGTTCAGCCTCTTTGTCTTCATCTTGATATAGTGCTGGAGGTCGTTGATTGCGATCGTCAGGATCTCGCGGATGTAATCGGTCACCTCGCTTGCCCGCACCAGGAGCGAGATCGCTCTCTTCACAGAAACGAGGCCGATACGCTCTTCCATCCGCACGAGCGCACCCGAGACGCTTGACCCGAGCCTGAGTTCCTCGGCGGCGATCTTCACCTCACGGGAGAGGACGCCCATCGTGGTGTTGGAGATCATGAAGATGGCGCCCTGCAGCGTCATGCCGATGTCACGCATATCCGCGATCTCGGCAAGGAACTCCGGGAGTTGCATCTCGATCTTCGTGACATATCGGCGGCGCACCTCGTATGCGATCATCACCGGGACCACGGCCACGATGACGGCGAGACATAGAAATACCTCCGCCGTATACGTGGGAAAAACCGACCTGAAGTGACCGAACTGGAGACTGAGAAAGAGGGCGACGAGCAACCCGCCCCCCATCACCGCTCCGACGGTATAATCGGAGATGAAGAACGTTCCGGGATGGCGGAGGATCTCACAAAGACGCAACCAGCGTTTTCTGGACTCAAGGTTTTTGAGGAACTTCTTGTCTGGCTCTTCCCCGGTCGTGGGGTCCAGGATCTCAGGACTGAACTCCGAGTCCCTCACCTCGCGGTGCGTGACGTCGAGGTTGTCGGGCGGGAGGAGGACGTGGAGGATGAAGATAAGACAGATCGCTCCCAGTGGGAGACCGAGGTACATGAGCGGCATGATGCCGGCGAGCTGGCTCTGTCCGGTGAGGTTCTGCGCCACCAGCATGATGATGATCGCGATCGGGCCGGCAACAAACGCTGTCACGTAGATCTCCGCTATCATCTCCAGGATCTGGAGGAGGGCCTCCTGCTCCTGCCGTGCAAGTTCACGGTAGGTCTCGGACTTGGAGTTGAAGAAACTGACAAGGCTTCCTCCGCTCCGGTAGACCAGCGTGAGGTCGTTGATCAGTTCTTTGAAGTTGGCCGAGGGTGTGACCTCCTGGACATTCCGCATTGCGGTGAGGAGGTCAAGCCCGAAGAGTTCGACGTCCCGCACGATGAGCCCGCACTCTTTCGAGACCTCGCCATAGAGGTCTCCTGCCTCGTAGACCGCCCTGAAGATGTCATAGAGCGTGAAGGTCGACGAGAGGGCCTGCATGTAGGTGACCGCGTGGGGGAGGTCGGCCTCGATCCGCGTCCGACGCCCCTCTGCCTGGAGGAGAGGGTAGAGGTAGATGCCGAGGAGCAACAGCCCGATGACGGCAATAAAGCCGATCAGAACCGTAATGCCGTATGGGATGGCCGGGAGGAAGTTGACCTCGATCCCGAAGAGGGAGAGGAGGAGAACCGAGAGTATATAGAGAAAACCTGCAAGCAGGGTTACGAGCAGACCGTACTGCAGGTAGCGCATGGCAGGGATCGGGATGTGGGCCGAGAGCAATGAGTGTGCTATCTTATCCCTGAAGGTACCGGACATTGCTGTTTTTGTCATTGCTGTTCCTGTACCGTCATTTCCTGTATCATCTGCCCGACCATCGAAGGGGAGAGCGCGCCTTTCCTGACCATATCCTCAAGAGCGTTTCTTCGATGAGCGAGAGCTGATTCAAGCTGCTCTTTATCCCAGCCGTTCTGGTAGGCTATCTCGTCAAAGACGGCCGACTGCTCGTACACCTTGACGAACCGATCTGTCCTGTGGTCCCAGGTAAAGAGCGGTTCCCAGCGGACTTCATCGTCAACGACCCGGATCTCGTTCAACGAGAGGCACCGGCGGAATCCCCTCCCGCCATCATAGAGAAGACTCTGCACCAGCACCAGATCGAGAGCGTTGAACATGGCCACCGGTACGTTGATGGGGTCATGGATCAGGCGGTTCACCGTCTCCCGCACGTTTCCTGCGTGAACGGTGGAGTAGGTGGTATGCCCGGTGTTCATCGCCTGGAAAAGGGTCTGCGCCTCCTCGCCTCGCACCTCGCCGACGATGATGTACTCTGGCCGCTGACGCAGGGCCGCCTTGAGGAGGCGAAACATGCCGACGTTGCCGGTGCCGCTGACATTGGCGCTTTCCCGCGTCCGCATCGGCAACCAGTTGATATGCGGGAGCTGGATCTCACGGGTGTCCTCGATAGAGACGATCTTCGCCACCGGCGGTATGAAGAACGAGACAGCGTTCATCGTCGAGGTCTTGCCGCTTGCCGTCCCGCCCGAGATGATCATGCTCTTCCTGTTCTCGACCGCGAGCCAGATGTGGGCCATCAGGTCGAGGTCATAGGTGTGGTTGGCGATGAGGTTGGCAGGGGTCATGGGGTCGGCCTTGAACTTCCTGATGGTGAACGAACTCCCCCTTGAAGAGATGATGTCCGAGTATGTGATCTGTGCACGCGACCCCTCGGGGAGGGCTGCATCGATGAGGGGGGTCGAGAGGGAGAGCTGTTTGTCAGCCTTCTGGGCGAGTTTGAGGACGAACTTGTTCAACTCTTCACGGTCAAAGATGCAGTTTGTCTGAATATTGGCATATTTCCGATGATAGAGAAAGATCGGGATATCAGGGCCATTGCAGGTGATGTCCTCGATCTTGTCGTCGTTCATCAACGGATCCAGTTTTCCGTAGCCGAGGAAGTTGCGCCGCAGGTAGTATACGAGTACCGCCACTCTTTCGTCAGGCATCTCCGGGTCGAAGGAGCGGATCACCTTCCTGAGGAGGTCTGAATCGAGGTCGAGTTCGCCTCTCTTGCGGGCGGTGTCGTAGATCAGTGTTGCCCTGAGTTGTTCAAACGTCTCTTCCAGGACGACCAGTTCTTTTTCCGTGACGCGGGGTTCGACGATCTCGTACCCGAGAGCGGCAGGATCCCTGCGGAAGATGTTGACATAGGAGAAGGGAGGGACAAGCCAGTAGCGCTCGACCATCTCTCTATCGGGGTCTGCAGGGGGGAGGTCCAGGATCAAAGGGCCGGGGTCAGGAACTTCTGCTGCGGTAATTTTCTCCGAAGGGGTCTCTTTTGTCTTTTTTCCAAAGAGAGAGGTGAAGTCGAACATCATATCCCCCCATGATAGGTCTTTTCAGCCGGTTTGCCGTGATATTCAATGCCCACGTCCACCTTGCAGTTCCTGACGAAGACTGCCAGTGCATAGTCTCCGGCACCGAAGACGGCCTCGTTCTTTCGCTGTTCCGCGCCGTAGATGGTCTGCCAGCCGAAGGTCCGGTCAAAGACGGCGGTACCGTCTTCGATACGGTAGAGCGCGAACCGGACGTCGCTGTACGGGGTCAGATCTTTCTCAGACCGCTCAGAGTCCATGATTGGGACCGTGTACGTGACCCGCCAGGGGACGGGGGCAATAACATCGGTGACGCCCTGGAGAGAGTAGGCCCCGGGTTTCTCGAAAAGGGAGTCCTGCATTTCAAGGATGTTATCGTGGAGCCGCCATTTGTCATTGCAGGTCCATGTGATCCCGGCGGGGTACCACGTGTCAGTGTAGTAGTCTTCCACCGATTCCAGCCAGGTCGTCAATGGTGAGGAGGGTCCGAAGACCGGGACGCGAAGAGCCCCCGTGAGACTCTCGTTCGCTGAAAATGGAGGCGCTTCCCCGAGGGGTTGTTTCCCGGCGACGGTGGTGTCGGCATCGAGACGGTCGTCCCGCGAGAGAGTCCATCCCAGCCAGAGGCCGTCGCCGCCGTTGAAGTACGGGACCATTCCGTCATATGCGCTCTGTGGGATACCTTTCTCCGTGGTATTTACAGTCCAGGCCGTCGAGACGATGACCTGCTGGTTCCAGACGGCGTCTTCTATGACGATGGTATGGGCGTCGGGAAGGCCTGTCCCTGTGACGAGTGTCTGGTTCGCCGGATAATACTGCACATCGATGTGACCGGAGGATGTGGTGTTGCGCCAGACGGCGTCGCCGGAGTACCACCCTGATGCGGCATCGCCGCCTTCAGGAAGGGTGACGAGACATGTCCCGTTCCTGGAATCGTAGACGAGTCTGCCCGCCGGCACCTCTGCAACAGCCCGGTAGAGTCTCCCTGAAGTCGTGCCGTCGGTGGTCAGGGCGAGGGCGGTAGCCCCGGGTATGATCGTGCGCCTGTCATGGGTCGCCGGATAACACAGGAGGGAGACGCCGTAACCCATCTTCTTGAGAATGGCGGCGGCAAGAATGGCGTGGTCCTCGCTGTCCCCTTCCTGGGCGGCAAGAGTTATGACAGGGTAGTTCGGGTACGCGTCGCTCTGCTGGCGCTCCTCGTCTGTGGTGTATTTGAGGCTCGCCACAAAGGCAAGGACATTGCCGACGGCATCGCTGTCGCCGTACCCCTGAGACAGGGACGTGGCGAGGAACCATTCTGCCACGGTACTGATGATCCCGTCGTCACCGTCGGTCACGACATACTCCGCCATTCTCTGCAGTTTGTCTTCATAGGTTCCGTGTGACGAGGATACAAAATGCTGGTAAGTAGAGTTGGGGATGTAGAGATCCATCGTCATCCCCGTCCTTCCATAGGTCCAGGCATAGGACTTCGGACCGGCGATCTGTTTTTCCTGATCCTCATGATTGTCCTCGAAAGGATCTGGTCTGGTGTCGGGCCCAGGAGTACCGGGGAGGGGATCCGGGGTGTCGCCGTCGCTACCGAGAAGGCCGGAGAACCTGAGGGTAGCAGCGGCGCCGACGACGACGATGGCGATTACAAGAACGACAATGAGTTTCTTAAACAGCGACTCGTCGAAAGCGAGGTCCACGGCTATCGCCTCCTCCTCGTGATGAGTACGCCCAATACCGCAGCAACGGCGATGAGGGCCTCAAAGCCGGGAGATTGCGTCGCAGGGAGGGACGTGGGAGTAAAAGTCGGCTCTACAGACGACGCGGGGGCGGGTGTCGCCGTGGTCCGTGGAGGGAACGGGTTTTGCGCATCGTTGGCTGTGGTGGTGCGCTGACTGCCCTCGCCCAGGAGTTCAAAGGTGCTGGTGCTCTTGTACCTGACATCCTTGCACAGGACGGTGATCTGGTACAGCCCGGGGTACCAGGAGGCGGTGTCGATGGGATCGTAGGAGAATGGACGGATTCCGGTGGCAGGGTCGTACTTTTCCGGATAGGTATTATCGGTCGTGATATTCATGACGGTATTTGCCTTTCCTCCCTCGTAGAGGTTGAGTGCGGTGATCGTCAGCGTTAATTTATCGGCAATATCTGTTCCGTCGGCGGTTGTCCCCTTTCCGGCAAGGTTGGTGGCTCCCTCGACGACCAGTTTATCTCCGACGACCAGGTCGCCGGGCGACCGGATCCTGATCAGGGGATCTTCGACGGTAAAGGTGTCCATCACATAGGTATCGTCGATGGTCGGGGAATCCAGTGCCTTTACCAGAGCGTCGGCAGCGTTTCTGGCATCGAGCGATCCCAGGTTCGCTTTCAGCGTGCCGTCTGCATTGAACATCTGGTTCAGTATTCCTCTGAAGTAGAGGTTGTTCTCCGGGAGGAGGTCGAACTGGTTGTTGTGTCCGGGGTGGTGGTAGACGATGAAGTATTCGCCCGGCGTGAGGTCGTAGGTGAAGTTGCGCGAGTGCGTGATGCCGTACGACCCTTCGTCGCCGAGGGGGAACCGAGAGTTATAGTCGGCATACCGGAAATTGGGGCCGAAGATATACCACTTCATGTGGCCGGTGGAACTTAGTGTACTGGTTTTGCCGGGGCTTCCCCGGCCATACCACCAGGAATAGAGATAATCCCCGCGGGCAAACACCCCTCCGGTCTTTTCGTCGAACTTTGCGTGAATGGTCGGGGCGCTCAGTTCGTACTCCCATGATGGCGGAACCTCACCGTCAATGGACCCTGGAGAACCGGGATAACTGCTTTTCAGATATCCTATCGGCTGGAGGTTCGCATGGGCGGTATAGGTGCCTTCATCGCCGGCGAACTTCGAGGTATCCCAACTATAACTCCATAGTCCAAGGACCGGGTTGTATGAGGTTACGGTGAATGTATCCGGTGCGCTGTCCACCACTTCCTGTGACGGGTTGGTGAGAGGAGCACCATTCGGAGGCAGATTGGGTCCTGTAACGGAGAGATATATTGGAATGAGAGTTGTTGCAGATGTTTTATCGATATTGGTCAGTTTTCCCGATAGTTCGATTGTATCGCCGAGGGCATACTGGTTCTCATCCGGTTCATCAAAGATGAGGTTCATGGTCTTCGTGTCAACGTAGAATGTCGTTGTCACCGGCTGGACGATACCCGGACCGGTTGCAGAGGCGGTGTAACTGGTGGTCGGGGCATTCTTCGGGATATGGATATTCAGCCTGACCGTGCCGTCCCACCCTGGGTGGACACGGACATGATAGTCCGATATTTTGGGGTCGTCCCACCCGCCCCCTTCGAAAAGGGGATAGTCCTCTCCCGGCCCGGGAACGGGCAGGGTGACGTCATACTGCATGAAGGGCGTGCCCTGGACGGTGAGGATGAGATCGTCGCTACGCTGCACGGAACTTTCGGATAGTTTGAGTGCGAGCGGGTAGTCCTGTACCCTGAAAGAATACGGTAGTTCGTAATTCATATCGTTCAGGGTCAACCGGAACACCATTGTTGCATCGCTACCCGAAGAGATTGCCCTCTGGTCGGAGAGGCGGAACACATATGTATTGTCCGGTGTCGCGGGATTTACGGAAAGTCCTTTGAGAGAGACCGTATTTCCAGCGGTATTGGTTATGCTGCTTGTTTTGACATTGCCCTGGAGTTCGTACTCATACCATGAATCCCGGAACTGGCTGAGGGGAAGATTCTGGTCGGGCATCTGGAATTGTATGCTCATCCGGTAGGGGATGGTGTTCTGCTGACTGGGATTTGTATCGGGCTCGATGTCTGTCCCGACGGTGCGTATCTTCATCTGGCCCAGAATGTCGGCGGCGTTCTGTATCAGACAGTATTTGCTCCCACTACGGTTTCCATCGCTGTAAACAGGATAATACTGCCCTGATTTCCCGCGGATGTAGTTTGCAACATTGTCGGTGATTGCAATAGGGTCGACCTGCTGCCCCGACTCGTCGATTCGTACGATACGAACCGGTTCTCCTTTTATTGGGTCGGAATACGCCGAGAAGTTCACATTTCTTTCTCCCAGAAAAACGGTATCTCCCGGACTTATTCCAGCGTTGGATCCTTCTGGGGTCGAAAAACGCGCTGAAGTCGGCTGAGCGAACGTAGCCACGAGAAGGAGCGCCATGCACAGGACTGCTATGAGCCGATATTGATTCATACTTTTGAGACTCCCTGAGGCAGAAATTTTCCTCTATATCAAAAATATTTGATTTAACGCTATTTTATTTCATCGCAATGCAATGTCGCCATGCAACAGCGATATGCGTGATTGATTGGCATAATTTTAACAAAACAATTCGAATGGCGCCACGAGAGTAGAGAAAGATTAAATATGGGACTATGAAATATCATACTACAAATTTATTGTCATAGTTTAGGTTAACTTGTTTATGGGAGAAGCGACGCCATGATTTTGCAATTCTGGATATGTACACCCCTACTGCGGGGCAGAAAAAAACCGGGCTTCGGTGCAGGGGACGATGCCGTCTCGCCGGTCGTCGGCGTGATGCTGATGCTCGTCGTGACGATCATCATCGCCGCGATTGTCAGCAGTTTTGCCGGGGGCCTGGGATCTTCCAGCGATACGGCACCGACCGCAACGCTGGCCATCATGATGTTTGCCGGTCCGAACGAGAAGAACGTGACGATTGAACATCTCGGCGGCGATCCGCTGGCGACGAAGGACCTCAAGATCGTCAGTTCCTATACCGTTCCAGAGATGTGGGGCACCAGTGAACTGAAGAAGAGCGGGTGTCTCATCAAACACACGATTGACGGTTCGCTCGCCCCGACCAAAGATAACGCCCTCGATACCCTGAGCGCCGATTATCCGTTCACCCCGCAGGTGACCAATGACGACAGCATCGTGTCCACGAGAACTGCGGAAAAAACCTTCGGGACGGCTACTCTTGTGCCCGGGGGACGCCTCTCCTTCGACCGCGATAACTTCCTTGGATTTGAAACCGGTGTGCGTAGCGTCTACGGGTTTGGTGAAGGGGTTACCGTGAACGTCATGATCGTCCACACCGGCAGCGGGAAGGTCCTCTATGACAGGGATGTGATTGTACCGTGGTGAATTCAAGCAAAGACGATGCAGTCTCCCCAGTCGTCGGGGTGATGCTGATGGTCGTCGTCACGATCATCATCGCCGCGACGGTGAGCGTATTCTCTACCGGTTTTGTCTCGGACACGGACGCCGCACCCGGAACCCTGGTCGAGTACGTCGGGGTGTTAAAAGGAGAGAGCGGCGGCCTCGGGGAGATCGGTCTGGTATTCGAGAATACGGGTGGAGAGACGTTACTGCTCTCGGACCTAGACCTTCACCTGAAATCGACGCTGTCGGGGGGAGATGAGGTCTCGATCTCCTATACCGATGCAACGTCCTCGAAGTATCGTGAGACCCCCGTACCGAATGAAGCCCGTCTCTCGTCTAGTTTCACGTATCGCATGAAAAAGATCGGTGTCGGGGACTCAAGTAAAGCACCGACTGTAGCCAATTCGAAAATCAAGGCCGGAGACAGGTTTGTGATCCACGCGGACCGCTACATCGAGGACGGTACGAGCAGGTACGGACGCGTTGCGTACGTCTCCGACCGTGGCATGGAAGGGTCACCGTACACCAGCGGCGAGTTTGAGGTGAGCAGCAGGACAACGTACACGCTCAGCGATAAAAAGTCCGGAGCGGTCATTTCCTCCGGCACTCTTGTAGGAAGTGTGTTATGAACAAGCAGATCAGGAAGAGAGAAAAAATGAGTTCTGATACGTACGACGCGGTATCCCCGGTCATCGGCGTGATGCTGATGCTGGTGGTGACGATCATTATCGCCGCATTTGTATCGGTTTTTTCCGGGAATGCCTTTGGGAATACCGAGACCACCCCCTCAGCGGCGATGGACGTGAAACTGATATCCAATGGGGGAGCGGACAAGAACCAGTATGTCATGTTGATCGAGCATCATGGCGGAAGCGGTATCCCCACATCCGACCTGCGGATTATCAGTTATTACACCCCTCCATCATCGACAAAAAAGACCATGCAGCGCGGCGAGGTGACGGCCTCGACAAAGGCTGTGAGCAATATGATCATCAATGGTGAGGCGATTTCCTCTGTGAAGATACCGTACCTGAACGATGTCTCGCGCGGTAAACCCGGAGAAGCGGGCACGAACTTCGGCGAGTACACGTTCTCCTCAGGCGACGTCATCAGTACCGGAGGTTCGGCAGGTACCACGACGGTGCTCGGCTTTGACGTCACGACGCCGGAGAATTGTGCAATCTTCGGTTTTGGGAGAGGATCTGCTGTTGATGTCGAGATCATCCATCTCCCAAGCCAGAAGAGTCTTTACAGCGGCAGGGTGATTGTCCAATGATTGAAAAGTGCGTACATGATGGTGAAGCCGTATCTCCGGTCGTCGGCGTGATGCTGATGCTGGTAGTGACGATCATCATCGCCGCGATGGTGAGTGCATTTTCCGGCAATGTTGCGCAGGACCAGACGCTTGCACCCCAGGTTACTCTTTCTGCATCGTACATATGCAGCATTACGGATACGGATAAGACGAATTCGGTTCCCGATCATCCTGCTTCCTTTAAGCCGAACAATGGGATCGAATTCCGTCTTTCGGGCGGGGATTCCTTTTCACTGCGGGATATTACCGTCCAGTTGAAAAACGGGGACAGCGTGATTAACTTCGACATGAACACCCGACTCAACAGCACTGCTGCGGCAGTCGATACTTCGAAGATGGAACTGCTGAAAAATTCCTTCGGCAATGACACCTATTTCGCACGTCCGGGAAAAGGCGATGAACTGATCACCGTTGGTGACTCTTTCAGGATTGTCGCCGACAACTGTTACGACAACACGCTCTCCGCCGATACGACGAAGGGACGGTTCCTCACCTGGTCTCCCGAGGGTTCTGGCGGCACGTTCAAGGTACAGGCCAATGTGCCCTTTGATTACACGATCACCGACCAACTGAGCGGCAAGCCCATACAGAGGGGTACGCTCATCATACGGTGAGGCTACTTTCAGAATAGGTGAATGACAATGTGCAGAGAGAGAATAAGCCCTGAAGCGGAGAGACCCTTCCTCTTTTTCATCGAAAGAGAGAGTGCGGTCTCTCCCGTGATCGGGGTCATGCTCATGCTTGTCGTGACGATCATCGTCGCCGCTCTTGTCAGCAGTTTCTCAGGTGGCCTGAGCGATTCGGCCGAACCGGCACCGACTACGGCATTCGACATCAGCATACGTGCCGGGGACGCAGTTGGGAACGGGGCGAAAACTAATGCGCCCGGCCCTGCCCCCGAATGCGTGGTGCTGACCATGGTCTCCGGAGATACGCTGAATTCCGCGGACCTCAAGATCATTACCACCTACACGGTCCCTGAGACCTATAACGGGGTTCCTCTGGCGAATGCGGGGAAGGTCATCAAGCACACGCTGGACGGTGCGATCGGTCAGACCGACAAGTGGGATGAGAACTCGGATCCGTTTATTCCTCAGGTCAACGGGTATAATCTTGAAAGTGCTGGTTTAAGCTGCCTGACTCCCGGATATGGGATGGTTGGCAAAGGTAAGCCGTACTTCGGTACCTGCCTCTTCAAGGCAGGCGAACCGTACTGGTTCAAGGACCGTAATCCGTTCCTCGGCTTCGACGTGACCGATCGGACGGCATACGGGTTCCAGGAGGGGTCTGTCGTCCACGTGACGATCGTCCACACGCCAAGCGGTCAGACGGTGTATGATAGGGATGTGGTGGCGACATGGTGATACAGAAGATGCAGGAATGGGAACACGCAGTTTCTCCGGTCGTTGGGGTGATGCTGATGCTCGTCGTGACGATCATCATTGCGGCGGTCGTCAGTTCCTTTGCAACCGCTCTTACCGGCGATGTCGAGACGGGATCGGACGCACGGGTGGACCTGGTCGGAATATCTTCCGGAGGAGGTCAACCAAGAACATTTGAGCAGATCGGGGTCGTCTTTAAGAATAGCGGCGGCGGCACCCTGGACCTTCGGAACCTGAAATTCTATATGACCGGTAGTACGGGCGCTCAGGGAGCGTTTACGCTGACTTATGATGACCCTGTCAGCCTCGAATATGTTGAGGGCAGCCCTTACCTGAAAGGATCATGGAGATCTCGTGTTACGCTTACCAAAAATGCAACCGGATACCGGATGCAGAAATTCGGCAGCGGCCTGACCCTTGAGGAACTGAAAGACCCGATCGTGGAGCCAGGGGAGAGGTTTATCATCTACAGTGAATTTTACATGGCGCCTTCATATTCTCCTTCATCGCAACTCGGTTTCAAGGTTGATCGCGGGGACCCGGACGATCCCATCGATACCTGGGCAAGCGGTGCAATCGCTATCGATGGCGGCAGTGCATATACTCTCTCTGATCTCAAGACCGGCGTGGTGTACTCCTCCGGGTACCTGGAGCCTGAGCATATATTCTAGTCGTGCTGATACGATCTGCCGGGAGGGGGAAATCCCCTCCTTGATCTGTGATGATCGTCATGGCCGCGTGCTCGCGGCAGTCGTTGGTCCGTTCTACGGCCACTGACGTGGTCCTACCAAAGCATCTGTCCCCTCTCGGCCATGCCGGTCATAGAGGGGAGAAACCACCTCTACGCCCCCCTGGAGTACAAGGTCATCGACAAGAACAGCGGCAAGGCGATCCAGACAGGGTCTTTCGTGCTCAGGTGAGCAAACAGACATTTTTCCTCTTTTTTGACACGTCGGATCGTCGGACACGTGCCGTTCTTTCTCTTCATCGAAGAGAAAAATGAGACGGAGGGAAGATGGAGGGGGTGAATGAAAAAAGGGAGTATTATCAGGCCTTCACCCTGAAGTCGAGGACTGCCGTACCGTTCTCATCCTGAAGGGAGAGGCGGTCCCCCTCGAGGGTATAACTCTTCACCGCTTCAAGGAGGCCAAGGTAGGTACTCTCCTGCTTCATGATCCCCTCGGGCTCCGCGCAGGTCATCTTCGTAGACCCTGCCGGGCCGAATGTCAGGGACGACCCCGAGAGGTTGTACGAGGCAAAGTAGCGGTTGCACCCGGCAGACCCGGCGACCTTCCCGTCCTCCCCGAAGATGGCGGTGATCTCCGACCCTGCGATGACCGAACTGACGGCGTCGCCGGTGTGGAGAGACTCAAGGGTCCAGTTCGTCCCGACAAGGGGCTTCGGTTCCGGAGGGGCGGCCTTTGCAAACATCAGGACCTTCGTGCCGTTTGCGTCCAGCAGGGTCAGTTCCTCTCCCTCGATGGAGAAGGAGGCAACCGTTCCAAGAAGCCTGAGGTAGGTGCTCTCCTGCTCCATCACGCCCGGTTTCTCGCAGTACATCTCGGTGGACCCGAGTGCGCCGACCGTCATCTCTGCACCGTCCACGGTGTACGACCCGAAGTAGTGGTTGCATCCGGCCGAACCCGTGACCTTCCCGTCCTCCCCGAAGACGGCGGTGACGGTCGTGCCGGCGATGACCGAACTGATGGCATCGCCGGTGTGATAGGACGCGAGGGTCCATTCTGTCCCGACAATGGGTTCGGGTGCGGGCGGCACATGCTTCTTGAAGACCAGGACAGCGGTGCCGTTCCCGTCGAAGAAGGTCAGGGTCTCGTCCCTGACCTCATAAGTCTTCACCGTGCCGAGGAGGCCGAGGTACGCGCTCTCCTGCTCCATCACGCCCGGTTTCCCGCAGTACATCAACGTCGAGACTGCGGGGCCGAAGGTGATCGCCGTGCCGTTCACCGTGTATGAAGCGGAGTAGCGGTTGCACCCGGCCGAACCGCCGGCCGTGGTGTTCTCGCCGAAGGTAAGGGTGACCGGCGTTTCTTCGAGGGCGTTCACCATCGAACCGTTCTGTGCGTACGAGACGAGGTCCCAGGTTGTGCCGTCCAGGTCGATCCCCTGGACAGTTTCATTATCCTTCTCGCCAGGTGCCTGCCCCGTACATCCGGCGGCAAGGAGACACGCGGCAAGGACGAGGGCCGTACCCGCCAGGGGCAGGGCCTTTCGCATGGTGTCCTTCATAGATCGCATGAGTAGGAGTGAATCCCCTCGATACATATAAGATCCCATGACTGCGAGAAAATTCGCACCTATACATTTCAGGATTTGCAATCTGGGCGATTATTGGGGTTTTCTGTGTGGCGTCCTCCCGGCCAGTACAACCTTGCGGCATTTCCTACGACGAAGACAGAACTGACGTGGTGGAGGACAGCCGCAAGGACAGGATTGAGCAGACCGGCGGTCGCGAGAGCGAGGCCGATAGTGTTGAAGCCCACTGCCCAGGCATAGTTCTGCCTGATCACCTGTTTCATCGCCCTGCCTGCGGCCAGGACCTCCGGGACCGCGGCAGGGTCGTCGCCCAGGACGACGATCTCGGCCGACCGCACCACGAGGCCCGGGTTGCGGTGGCCGCCGATAGCGATCCCGACGTCCGCCGCTGCGAGGGCCGGGGCGTCGTTGACGCCGTCGCCGACCATCACCACGCGGCCGCTTACCTGGAACGTCTTCACCAGAGCGGTCTTGTCCTCAGGCCGGCACCCGGCATGGTACTCGTCGGCACCGATCGCGGCGGCGACCCGCCGCGCCTCTCCCTCTTCCCCGTCGCCGGTGGCCAGCACCACGCGGCTGATCCCGCACGTCCGCACCGCGTCGGCAAACCCGCCCACGGTCTCCGGGAGAGCGTCCCTGATCACGAAGACTCCCTGCGGTTCGCCCTCGACGGCAAGCCAGACCGCCCTCCCTTCATACTGTACGGGGGGCAGGGTGATGCCGGCTGCCTGAAGGGTTTCGCCGCTCCCGACAAAGACCGATTGCCCGTTGACGACCGCCCGTACCCCCTGACCGGGGAGTTCTTCGCTCTTGATCACCTCGGGCAGGGCGCCGGTCCCCTCAGACACCGCATAGATCGTGATCGCTGTTGCGATCGGGTGAGAAAACCTGGCCTCGACGGCGGCCGCCTTTCTCAGCACGTCCTTTCTGTCGGTGCCGTTGAGCATGATGAGGCCCCCCACGTCTGGTTCGGCCCGCGTGAGGGTGCCGGTCTTGTCGGTCACCAGGGTCTCGGCCCCGACCAGGCGCTCGAGGGGTTCGCCGCCCCTGGTGAGGACATGCTCACGGGCCAGGCGTCCGATTGTCGCTGCGAAGGCGGCCGGGGTGGCCAGGGCCCAGGCACAGGGACAGGCCACCGAGAGGGCGGTCGCCGGGAGGTCGAGGCTGCCGGTGACAAGGTAGAGGAGCCCGGCATACGCGGTCACCCCGATGAGGAAGACCTGGACCATTGTCTCGGCACGCCGCTGTGTCTGCGACTTCTCGGCAAGGCTTCCCTGGATCTCTCGCGTGACCACCGCAAGGTAGGTGTCGTCTCCATCCCGTGTTGCCCTGACATGGAGAGGTGCCGAGAGATTGAGGGTGCCTGAGGTGACCTGGCTTCCCGCTTCTTTGAAGACCGGGTAGGGTTCGCCGGTGACTGCGGACTCATCGACCGAGGAATACCCCTCGGTGACCTCGCCGTCGACCGGGACCATCGCCCCCTTCGGGACGATCACGAGGTCGCTGGCAGAGACCTCGTGTACCCCGACTTCCCTGACGGTGCCGCCGTCAAGCACCCGTGCCGTCTGTTTTCCTTCTTTGACCAGTCCCTCGATCCGCGTACGGTTCTTCTTGATGATGGACGCGGCGATGAAGAGACCCAGGCCGACGACCCAGGCGACCAGCGCCCCGCTGAGAGGTTGGCCGTCGAGGAAGGTGACGACCATCACGGCGACGATGAGGAGTTCGGCACTGACGCGGTGCATCATGAGGACGCTCCTGAGCAGCCCTTCGGCGTACAGCACCAGGCAGAAGAGATAGGTGACCACCCCGATCGAGACGAGGAGAGGGGAACCAGAGATCAGGTCGCCGGCAAAACAGAGGGCCGGGATAAGGGCGGCAATGACTCGCAGGAGCATGGTATCGTGGTTCGGGCTGATGGCGCCGAGCAGTGCGTCGACCTTCTTGAAAAATGCGATTGTATGGGGTCCTGGCATGGTCCGATCATTCTCCGAAAATCGCGCATGGAAGGGAATGGAATGGGAATAGAGAGTCCTGGCAGACTCCTGTCCTGGATGCGCAGAAGATATCTGGGGCTTCGGGTTAGATGAAGGAGTCCCGACGATCGTTTGGATGAGTAGGGATATCCGAAGTTTTCCCGGACACACAGGCAGAGAAGCCCCGGTCCGCCCCGGCAAGACGCACCGAGTTTGCGAGGACTACGAGGGTCCCGACCTGATGGGCGATGGCGGCGGTCGCCGGGGAGATGAGCCCTGCCGCGGCACACCCGGCCATCACCGCCGCAAACCCGAGGGCAAAGACGACGTTGGCGGTGATGGTCCTGCTGGTCCGCCGGCCGAGGCGGAGGAACCAGGGGAGGGCGGTGATCCCGCCGCGCATCAGGACCACGTGTGAAGTTTCAAGGGCGACGGTGTCCTCGCGTGACCCGATGGCCACCCCGATCTCTGCCTGAGCGAGGGCGGGGCCGTCGTTGGTGCCGTCGCCGACAAAGCAGACGGTGTGCCCTTCGTCCTGGAGGGCTTTGATATGCTCCAGTTTTTCGGCAGGGAAGAGTCCGGCCTTCACCTCGCCGACACTGATGCCGATCTGCGCCGCGACGTTCATGGCCGCGGCCTCGTGGTCGCCGGTGAGGATGACGACCTTCTCCGCCCCCTCAGCCCTGATGGCCGAGACCACCCTTGCCGCCTCAGGGCGGACCTGGTCCTCGACCCTGACGACTCCGGCGAATTCACCGTCGCGGCCCACGTACAACGGCGTGGCGCCGGTGCGTGCGATTGCCGTCCCTGCCCCGGCGGCGGCAGGGGGAATGACGACCCCGGCCTGCTCCATCATCCGGGCATTGCCGATGACCACAGTGCCAGCCAGGGTCAGGGCCTCCACGCCCATGCCGTGGGTGAGGCGGGCCTCGCTCTGCGCCGGGACATCGATGCCGGCCCGCTCTGCGGCGGCCATGACCGCCCGCGCGAAGGGGTGGGGCGAGCCGCGCTCTGCCGCGGCAGCAAGCCCGAGGAGGGTGTGTTCGTCCACGCCGTCGGCTGGCACCATCCCGGTGACGGCGGGGGTTCCCCTGGTGAGGGTGCCGGTCTTGTCGAAGATGCAGGTGTCCACCCGTGCGGCGGCCTCGAGGTATTCGCCGCCCTTGACCAGGACGCCCTTCTTCGCGGCGGCGCCGGTCGCGGCCAGGACCGCTGAGGGCGTGGCGAGGAGGAGCGCACACGGGCAGGCGACGATGAGGAGGGTGATCGCCCGGTGCAGGTCGCCGGTCACGGCCCAGACCGCCGCGGCGACGGCGAGGACGACCGGCGTATAGACGGCGGCGAAGCGGTCGATGAAGGGGCGGGCAGGCGGGCGGCATTCTCCGGCCTCTTTCACGAGGGTGACGATCTTCCCGTAGGTCGAGTCCTCGCCTGCCCTGCTCACCAGCACCTCCAGCGTCCCGTCGAGGTTCACGGTTCCGGCATAGACGTTCCCGCCGGTCCCTTTCTCCACCGGCGTGCTCTCGCCGGTCAGCCTGGACTCGTCAATCCCCGAATTTCCGACGACGACCGTCCCGTCGACAGGGACCAGGTCGCCGGGCCTGACCAGCACCACGTCGCCTGCGACGAGGTCGTCGGTCCGCACCTCGGTCCACTCGTCTCCGTCCTTGCGGTGGGCGTGGCTCGGGTTTGCGACGGCGATCGCCTCGATGTCTCTCTTCGAGCGGTTGAAGGAGAACTCTTCTGCCATCTCACCGATGGCCATGATCAGACCGACTTCGGCGGCGGCAGTGTACTCACCGATGAGGACGGCCGCCACGATGGCGAGGATGGCAAGTTCGCCCACATTCCGCTCTCTCCGTGCGAGGCCCCGCACCGTCTCGACGACGAAGGGAGTCGCGGTGAGGAGGAGGGAGGCGATGGTGAGGGCGGTCACGAGGAGGGACGGGATGGCCTGGATGTATCCGCCGATCAGTGCGACGGCGAGGAGGAAGGCGGCAAGGCCGATCCTGGCCGTCTCCCCGGTGCACCATGATGGTCTCTGCATCTTTCTCCCTCACATCAGTTTGTTGATCTTTTTGAGTGCCGAGATGAAGACCCCGGTCTCCATGTCGTTGAGGGCCGAGGCGATCTCGCCTGCCAGGTGGAGATGATGGCGGTGATGGTCGAGGAACGCCTCTTCGCCTCTGGGGGTGAGTTCGATGATGTATGCGCGGCGGTCCTGCTCCGAGGGCGTCCGCCTGGCATACCCCCCCTTCTCCAGGCGGTCGACGGTGACCGTGGTCGTCCCGGTGGTCACGCCGAGACGTTCGGCAAGGTCTTTCATCTTCATCCGGCCGTAGTTGCCGATGATCTCGATCGCATGCGCCTCTGAGACGGTCAGGGGGCCCGACTGGATGACCGACGTCTCCCATGATGCAAAGCGGTCGAAAAATTCTACGAGTTCCTGGTTGAGTTCTTCGATGGTGTCCATGATGCTCAGTCCTTCAAATAATATCCTATTCAAATATTTTGAATCTCTTACTATTTGAATGTGCAGACTGTGGGGGGGGGCCGATAGGGTGTGTCCCGGCAGAGAGGCGTGTCATTTTTTTCGGTGTCGTCCTGGTCGTCAGGGACAGGAATCGATAGCGATTTCCTCCAGGGGCACTCTCACGCGAGGAGTTGCCGTGAAAACCACCGGGGTGGTTTTCAAAGAACTGCCTGACGTTTCGTTTCATGAACGATTCAAAAAAGGGCTTTGTTGAATCGGGCATGAGTCTCGGGGGACTCAAGCATACGCGATGAAAATTGTTTTTTGTGGTCTGCTGATCGACGTGCCTTCCTCTACGCTTGCGCCGGGGGACTACCTCGAAGACCTTCGGTCTTCTCGTTGCCCCCGGACCCCCGCAGTGCGATAGGGCCGGGAAGGCGCGGAGATTCCATCTCTGAAAAAGGATGCTCAATGAGAGTCAGAGTCCCGTGCGAACCTGCAGAGTCGTTCTTCGAGATCATTTTCATGGAGGTCATCCCAAAACTGATCCGAACCTTCATGCACGCCGATGAAAGGACTCACATCCGGTTCTGAAAAATCCTGTTCTGGCGTCTTGTCCGGGGGGTTTCACCCCCCGACCCCCATCATTGCGATAGGGGGCGGATGGCAATCTCCTTCATCAGGATCTCTGGTCTCTCTTCCCCGACCCTATCCTGTTTCGGGGGTCAGGGGGCGTCAGTCCCCCGGCGAAGAGGTGGGGGAAGGCGGTGGTTTCGCACGATTCTTCAGGGAATTCAGGAAGATATTGACCCGATCATGATAGTCTCTCCCGATCCCTGCATGCAGAGATGGGGGGAATGAACGAGAGTTTTGGGATATGCTCATGGTAACCTTTTCTTGTGTGCCCGCGCCGGGGGACTACGCCCCCGGACCCCCGCGCGAGGATTGGCAGGGATACGGCACTCCTCACGATGTCCTTTTCTCTCTTCCCGAGGCTAATCGCAACCGGGAGTCCGGGGGCAACGAGCGATAGCGAGTTCGAGAAAGCCGTAGGCTTTCGAGGAGTCCCCGGCAGACATAGGGGGGAAGGCGGAGGATCCGTATCTGCTCTCATGGAAGGGAGAGAGACATCAACCTGAACATGAGGATTTCAACGAAGCCAAAATTTCCCAATATTTTTCGGGATACGTACATCACCCCCGAATGACCGACCATAGATGGAGAGACATGAACACAGCAAAGACGTGGCCCGGGAAACCGGGCAGATGGAACATGCCCGCGGAGGACGGTGCATGAGCGTTGTCGCCTCGATCAGAGGGGTGAGGGATCTCGAAGACATTCCAGAAGTCCTCTGGGTGATTCTCGGGCAGACGGCAGGCATGGCGCCGGATCGAATCGCCGCCCTGCCGGGGGGTGAGACCATGTGACGATCGTCGGGAATCTGTGATACTCCTTTGCTCGGGCCTCACCAGCGCCTCGTGCATGTCAGGGGAATACCATGGTAATTATCACAATATCCTCGGATTGAGCCCGGAAGCACGTCCCATGGTGGTCGGGACGATAGATCTCCGGGGTCATACACCAATACCGTGTTTCACACCCTCCTTATGTTTCACGCACCCGGTGTCGGTACGGGAGGACAGATGAACCCTTTTTTGCCTGTATCTCTCTCAGACCGTTTTTCTTACCCATCAATTCTTTCGGAAAAATGATCGAAATCCGAAAGATGTTTCGCTCCCTGAACAATCCCGAAGATCTTTCGGGCAGGCCTCATATCACTCGAAATATCCACGTTATTATCGAGGAACAGCCTGCATGCAGCTGATTGAACTCACATCCGGTGATCGTGCACGGATCATCGATATTCATGGTCGGGACGGACTCCACCAGCACCTCGCCCTCCGCGGGGTTCAGGTCGGTCGTATCGTCACCATGGTCTCCTCCACCTTCGGTCCCGTCGTCGTCCAGAGTGGCGACGGCGAGGTCGTGCTCGGCAGGAGGATGGCGGCACAGATTATCGTCGAGAGGTTGTATGACGCAGAAAAAACTGACAGAGATGGAATATGGCGAGAGCGGGTTTGTCATCGAACTTCATGGTTCCCGTCACGATTTAAACTGCCTTGGAATCAGAAAAGGGAAACGCCTGGAGATGATCACCCGACAACCGATCAAGGGGCCGGTGGTCGTCCTTGCGGAAGGGGTCGAGGTCGCCATGGGCCTTGAGATCGCCGCCCGGGTTGTGGTCGAGGTCTAACATACACAGGAGAATAACACACATGAATCAGAAGGACCAGAATATCCATACCGTCCTGATGGTCGGTAACCCCAATGTCGGCAAGAGCGCTCTCTTCAACAGACTCACCGGCGCCGAGGCCGTCGTCTCCAATTATCCGGGCACGACCGTCGACGTCATGAGGGGCACCCTCGTCGAAGGCGGCACGACCTACGAGATCATCGACGTGCCGGGCGCCTACTCGCTCGAACCGCGGGACGCCGCCGAAGACGTGGCCGTCCGTATCCTGAAAGAACACCCTGAGGCCGTCGTCCTCCTCGTCCTCGACGCCACACGCCTGGAACGTGGGCTGTACCTGGGCTTCGAGGTGATCGAGCGGGGCGCACCGGTGGTCGTCGTCCTCAATATGATGGACGCAGCCCGCGCGAAATCGATTGCAATCGACGCCCGCCGCCTGCAGAACCTCCTCGGCGTCCCGGTCGTCCAGACCTCGGCCACGATAGGCGAGGGGATCAAGGACCTGGCAGGAGCGCTCAGGAAGGCGCAAACCGCTGATATCGACGCGATCGCCGCACGATCAAACGGCTCGTCGCCTGAGACCGCCCGCCTGAGCGGGTGTTCAGGCTGCGCTGGGTGCGGGGGGTGCCAGTGATGGGACTCACCGCAGACCAGCGCTGGGACCTCGTCGACCTGGTCGCCCGCAAGGTCGTCTCGACCGGCGTCTCGCGCCGCGGCCTTGCCGACGCCCTCGGCGACCTCACCGTCAAACCACTCACCGGCCTGCCGGTCGCCCTTGCCGTCCTGTATGCCTTCTGGAGCATTTTCTGCTCGTTCGCCGGCGACCTGGTCACTGACGGCTTCATGGTCAAGTTCTTCGACAACCACTGGCTCCCCTGGCTCCAGAGTGTCTGGCCCGACCCGGACAGCATACACTACTTCCTCTTCGTCGGCGACCCCCTTGCTGACAACTGTTTCGAGGCCTTCGGCGTCCTGACCTCAGGACTCTTCGTCTCCATAGGCGTCGTCCTCCCGGCGGTGCTCATCTTCTACCTGACCATGACGCTCCTGGAGGACTCGGGGTATCTGCCGCGGCTCGCCGTCCTGGCCGACACCTTCCTCCACAAGATCGGGCTCCACGGCTATGCGATCGTCCCGACGATCCTGGGCCTCGGGTGCAATGTCCCGGCCGTCACCGCGACCAGGGTGCTGGAGACGAAGAAGCAGCGTTTCCTGATGATGACGCTCCTTGCAATCTTCGTCCCGTGCGGTGCGCAACTCGGCATCATGCTCGCCGTCATCCCCGAATCGGTGGGCTGGGTGATGCTGTACCTCGTGCTCGGTTTCGGGATCTTCGGTTTCCTCCTTGACCGCCTGATCCCGGGGGAGAACCCCGAGATCCTCATAGACGTCCCGCCGTACCGCTGGCCGACATGCGAGAACGTGGGGAAGAAGCTCTGGAACCGGACAAAAGGTTTCCTCAAGGAGGCGATCCCCTTCGTATGGCTGGGTATCCTCATCGTCAATCTCCTGTACCTCGCCGGCGTGATCCAGGCGCTCTCCACTCTGCTGGCGCCCCTCTTCGTCACCTGGTTCGGGGTACCGGCCGAGACTGTCGCGCCGCTGATCGCCGCCTTCCTCAGGAAGGACCTTGCGGTCGCACAACTCTCCACCATCGCCATGACGCCGTACCAGATGATCACGTCGGTCGTCCTCATCTCCATCTACTTCCCCTGCGTGGCCACCTTCGTGGTCATGCTCCGTGAGGGCTGGAAACAGCTCCTGGCAGCCATTGCGGTCCTTGCTGTGGTCGTCTTCGCATATGGCGGGGCGATCCATGGCATCGGCATCCTCCTCGGGGTGGCATAAATGAAATCGTCCTATACACTCCCATCCATCGGTGCCGCCCTCGTCGGAGCGGCGGCACTCGTTCTCGGCCTTGTCGACGTCCTTGTCTGGGCAGGCGGCACCGGGCCGGTCAGTATCGGCATCCTTGAGATCACCGGCGGCGACTTCTTCCGCTGGGCATGGGGCGGTCTGGTCGTCGCCCTCGGCGGACTCTTCCTGCTCGCCGGCGCCCGCGGCCCTGGGAACCTCGACCAGCGCGCTACCGCCGTCCTCGGGGCGGCGATGGTCGGCCTGATCGCCGGGTGTGATATCTTCGGTATGATCTGTGGCGGCATCCCGGCGGGAGAGGAGAGCGAGGCATTCTTCAACTCGCTCGAAGGGTTCGTCGCCGGCTTTATGCCGCCGTACAGCCCGGCAGTGGTCCTGCTGCCCTTTGCTCTCCTTGTCGGCTGGCTCCTCCTCAATCAGAGGCAGGAGGCCTGACCAACTATTTTTGATGGAGTATGGTCAATATACAGGGTGTGACAACCCTCACCAGAAAGGCCGAAGATTATCTGGAGGCGATCCTGAATGTCTCCCTTGAAAAGGGCTATGCCCGTACGAAGGACGTCGCAGGTGAGCTCGACGTCAGCCCCTCCAGCGTCGTGGAGATGTTCCAGAAACTCGACGCCATGGGCCTTGTGGAGTACAGGCGGTACGAGGGAGTAACCCTCAGGCCTGATGGGGAGAGGATCGCGCGGGTGATCAAGTCACGGCACGACACCCTCAAGTCCTTCCTGATGCTCATCAAGGTGCCCGAGGACGTCGCCGATAAGGATGCGTGTTTCATGGAACACGAACTCCATCCTGAGACCATCGAGCAGATCGGAATATTGGTCGAATACTTCGGCAAAGGGGGCTGTCCTGCAGGAACACTTGAGCACTTCTCAGCGTTCTGCATAAAGTCCCGCTTCGAGAAACGCCACCGATGAGTATTAGAACGGTGCGGGCGATCGTCCCCTGCCTGCATGATGATTGATCCCGCCTCTGTCTGGGTGGCCTTCGGCCTGACCCTGCTCGCCGGCCTCTCGACCGGCATCGGAAGCCTTGCCGCCCTCTTCACCAACCGGACAAACACCCGTGCGCTCTCGGTGGGTCTCGGCTTCTCGGCCGGGGTCATGATCTATGTCTCTTTTGTGGAGTTCCTCCCTCTCGCGCAGGAGGGCCTCGGTGTGTGGCAGACCGCGGCCGCCTTTCTTGGTGGCATGACCGCCGTTGCCGTGCTCGACCGCCTCGTCCCCTTTCCCCAGAACCCCCACGAAGTCAGGCGGGTGGAGGAGATCTGCGATCAGGCCGGGAGGGGGTGCGGGTCTGCCGGACTCTATCGGACAGGCATCGTCACCGCCGGTGCGATCGCCCTCCATAACATGCCCGAGGGCATGGCGACCTTCTCCAGCGCACTCCTCGACCCCGGCCTCGGGGTCGCGATCGCGGTCGCGATCGCGATCCACAACATCCCGGAGGGCATTGCGGTCTCCGTACCGATCTACTACGCGACAGGGAGCAGGGTGCAGGCCATCGGCTACTCCCTCCTCTCCGGACTTGCCGAACCTGTCGGCGCCCTGATCGCCTTCTTCCTCCTCTCCCCGTATATGGGTGCCGCACTGTCAGGCGCCATCTTCGCGGTGGTCGCGGGCATCATGGTCTTTGTCGCCCTTGACGAACTCCTCCCGGCAGCGCGGGAATACGGGGAGGCACACCTCTCGATCTATGGACTGATCGCCGGGATGGCCCTGATGGCCGTGATACTGGCGGCGATGTGACGGGCCAGGGTACCATCTTCCCGGAGATCTGCCGTCCATCTGGATGCAAAAAATGCATCATGGTGGCTCCGGGATCGATTTGTATTCTTTTTAGGGGCTGTAAATGAGCGGTGTGATGTTGGGCCAAAATTTAAAAATCGTAACATATATCAGTTATAACAATAAAATATGGAAAAGAATCTTTAATGTCTATGGCCTGAGAATCTGTAATCTTTAATTCTATCGCAATAAGGTAATTGGAATCATTTTCTGATGATTTTTATCGGCAGAGCAGGAGATGCAGGTCGTCAGGCAAGACAGTACGTAACAGAGAGGGTGTGGCAGTCCTCCTTGACAGTGCAAAGAGAGAGAGTATGGATCGAATGGAAAGAGAGAAAAGCAGTTCGAGTTTTTCCGGGTCGTTGGCGTCCTGCATACATTCCGGAAACCTGCTCATGAAACAAAGTCTCGGGCATCGGGATGAAAAATGCCGCAGGTGTTTCTCATGGTAAATTTTCATAGTCCTTGCGGCATCAGGTCTGAAATGCCTTTTTTCCGGGAATCTGAAGGTCCGGTCGATTATGACCTCCTGATCGACAGCATCGTTGCGGAAATACCCCACGGCCTGGAGGCCCTCGGGAAGGTCGAACCTCTGTGCCCATACTGCGATGCGTATTTGAAGGAAAAGCCGATGGCAACGAAAAAATGCCCGGCATGCCGCAATATCATCCATGTCCGGAAACGACCCCTGGACGGGATACGGGTTCTTGTCACCGACGAGGAACTGGAGAGGCTGGAGGTCCAGGAATATATCTCACGGGGAGACTATGCCCGCAGGATCAAGGCATTGAAGGAGACAATGCAGACGTTCCGGTCCTCAGGAGATCGTATGTGGCGGTGCGACGGCGGCATCTATGGCCGGTTCGTTTCAATCGAAGCCTTCTGCATGCATGGCAAGGTCGTCACCGCAGGTTCGAAGGAGGAGAGAGAGGTCCTCAGGGTCTTGTGCACCCCCGGATGTTCTGGGGAACCTGTGCAGGTCGATAGCACTCTTTTTGATGACTCCTACGCTGCCCAGCGCTATGAGAGAGCGCTTGAAGTCCTCCAGCTTCTCCCGAAGAGCAGGGAAAAGAGTGAGTATGCCAGAGACCTGAGAAGAATCGTCGGATATGACGACTAAGGGGGA